>JAUMUH010000084.1 GCA_030530765.1 Rothia sp. (in: high G+C Gram-positive bacteria) | reverse complement strand
AGGTGCTGGCGTCCTAGCGCTCATTGGTCTGGGCAAGCAGGCTCAAGGCGAAACTGAGCACCTGAATAACCTGCGCTATGCCGCCGGTTCTGCCGTGCGCCAGCTTGCGGGCACTGAAGAGGTTGCACTTGCCCTGGGTGCAGACACCCCTGAAGCGCTGGCAGCTATTGCAGAAGGTGCCGCCTACGGTGCCTTTACCGATAAGCAGTTGCGCGCTAAGACCGCTGATTCGGTTAAGAACCCTGTCTCAGATATCACTTTCATCACCGATATCTCTTCAGCCGATGCTGAGCCTGCTCTTACCCGTGCCCTGGTTCTGGGTGAAGCGGTTGATCACACCCGCCGCCTGGTCAACACTCCCCCGTCCCACCTCTACCCCGAGAACTTTGCCCAGCTGGCAGTAGAGCGCGTTGCTGCCCTTGAGAATGTTGAAGCCCGCGTTTGGGACTTTGAGCAGCTGGTTGAAGAAGGCTTCGGCGGCATTGTTGGTGTGGGTAAAGGTTCAGAGCGCAAACCCCGCTTTGTTGAGGTCAAATACACCCCTGCTGGTGCCAGCAAGACCGTAGCGATTGTGGGTAAGGGCATCACCTTTGATACCGGCGGCATCTCATTGAAGCCTGCTACAGCTATGGGCACCATGAAGTCTGACATGGCAGGTGCCGCTACCGTGCTCAACGTTGTGGCTGCTGCCGCTGAGCTTGAGATTCCCGTTGCAGTGACCGGCTACCTCTGCCTGGCAGAGAACATGCCTTCTGGCAGCGCTACCAAGCCCGAGGATGTGCTGACCATGCGTGGTGGCACCACCGTTGAGGTCATGAACACCGATGCTGAAGGGCGCTTGGTCATGGCTGACGGTCTTGCCTATGCTTCTGAGTCAGAACCCGACGTTATCTTGGATATTGCAACCCTCACCGGCGCCCAGCTCATTGCTCTGGGCGTGCGTACTGCAGCGGTGATGGGGGACGAGAAGGTACGCGATACCATCGCTGAAATCTCGCAGCTGACCGGTGAAACCTACTGGCCTATGCCCATGCCAGAGCACCTGCGTTCCTCCCTCAAGTCACCGGTAGCTGACTTGCAGAATATTGGTTCTCGCAACGGCGGCATGCTGGTGGCCGGTATGTTCCTTGAAGAATTTGTGGGCGAGAAGGACGGCGCTAAAATCCCCTGGGCACACCTCGACTTTGCCGGGCCATCCTTTAACGAAGAAGGGCCCTATGGCTATACCCCCAAGGAGGGCACCGGTCACTCGGTAGCTACCCTCATCAGCTTCATTGAAACCTACGCTTAAAACCCCCAGTGATGTAGGCAAGGGACGGCGCACCCCGCCGCACCGAGAGCGCCCCACACTCGCACATTGCGAGGTGGGGTGTTACTTTCTTCACGCTAAAGGGTGCGCTTCACCATAGATTTAGCGTCAGATAGGGTCATATTGCCCCAAAGACTGCCGCTGCCCCGCCATATTACCCCCACAAAGCTCGGCAGAAAAACTCAAAAACCCCTATTTTTCTAGCGAAAACTAATTCATTTCAAGCAGTTGACCACCGATTTTTTAGCCGCAAGACCCAGTAAGACGAAACACCGCGCAATAGTGGAGGTCAGCAGATTCAAGCGATAAGCTAGGACAGACAGTAGATAAGGGGTCTTTTCCCCGTAACCCATGCAAGGGAGCGTCAAAGTGGCCGATTCGGCAACCACAGAATTCGATATCCTCATCCTCGGTGGCGGTAGCGCAGGCTACTCCGCAGCACTTCGAGCAGTGCAGCTCGGTTTCACCGTAGGTCTCATCGAAAAGAGCAACCTGGGCGGCACCTGCCTGCACACCGGTTGCATCCCCACCAAGGCTTACCTGCACGCAGCAGAACTAGCTTCTGAAGCGCGTGAAGCATCAAAGTACGGTGTCAACACCACCCTGGATTCCATTGACATGGCAAAGGTCCGTGACTACAAGGACGGCATCGTTGCAGGCAAGTTCAAGGGCCTCTCAGGTCTTCTGAAGATGAAGAAGGTCACCGTTATTGAGGGCGAAGGCAAGCTGACCGGCACCGACACCATCACCGTAAACGGCACCGCTTACAAGGGTAAGCACATCATCCTTGCATCAGGTTCAGTCTCAAAGACCTTCGGCATTGAGATTCGCGACCGCGTCCTGACCTCCACCGAGGCACTGCAGATGGACTACCTGCCCAAGAGCGCTATCGTGCTCGGCGGCGGCGTCATTGGCTCAGAGTTCGCTTCTATGTGGAACTCCATGGGCGTTGAGGTCACCATCATCGAGGGCCTGCCCCACCTGGTACCCAACGAAGACCCCTCCATCATCAAGGTTGTTGAGCGCGAATTTAAGAAGCGCGGCATCAAGTCTTCACTGGGCAAGTTCTTCAAGACCGTTGAGCAGGACGCTAACGGCGCTAAGGTCACCCTGGAAGACGGCACTGTATTTGAAGCTGACATCGTTCTGGTTGCTGTGGGCCGTGGCCCCAACACCGAGGGTTTTGGCTACGACGAGCAGGGTCTGACCATGGACCGTGGCTTCGTGATCACCAACAAGCGCCTGCACACAGGTGTTGGCAACATCTACGCTATCGGCGACATCGTACCCGGCGTTCAGCTGGCACACCGCGGCTACCAGCAGGGCCGCTTCGTAGCAGAAGAAATCGCTGGTCTAAACCCCCAAATCGTTGAAGATGTGAACATCCCCAAGGTCACTTTCTGCGAACCTGAAATCGCTTCTATCGGCTACTCACAGCCCAAGGCTGAAGAGAAGTTCGGTAAAGAAAATGTTGAGGTTGCCGAGTACAACCTGGCTGGTAACGGCAAGTCCTCCATCCTGGGCACCGGCGGTCTGGTCAAGGTTGTTCGTGAAAAGAACGGCCCCATCATCGGCGTTCACGCTGTTGGTAAGCGCATGGGCGAGCAGATTGGTGAAGCACAGATGTGGGTTGTCTGGGAGGCCTTCCCCGAGGACGTCGCCCAGTTCATTCACGCTCACCCCACCCAGAACGAATCACTGGGCGAGGCTGCTATGGCACTGGCAGGCGCACCCCTGCACGGCTAAAACACTAGCTTTCTTAGGTAGGTGGCGGTTACCCCGCCACCTACCGGCATAAAATTTTATTACTCACAAGGAGATACGAAGGACTATGTCCACTACCGTAGAACTGCCCGCACTGGGCGAATCCGTGACCGAGGGTACCGTTACCCGCTGGCTGGTTGAGGTTGGCGAAACCGTTGAGGTTGACCAGCCCATCGTTGAAGTTTCAACCGATAAAGTTGATACTGAAGTTCCCTCACCCGTTGCCGGTGTTGTAGAGAAGCTTCTGGTTGAAGAAGATGAGGATGTGGAGGTTGGCGCTCCCCTTATCATCATCGGTGATGGCTCAGGCGCAGCTGCTCCTGCAGCAGAGGCACCCGAGGCTGAAGAGAAGCAGGAAGAAGCTCCCGCAGCTGAGGAAAAGAAGGAAGAGGCACCTGCTGCCGCCCCTGCGTCCGCTGGTTCAGCTTCAGGCACCGAAGTAACCCTGCCTGCTCTCGGTGAGTCTGTTACCGAAGGCACCATTACCCGCTGGCTCAAGGAAGTTGGCGAAGATGTTGCCGTCGATGAGCCCCTGGTTGAGGTTTCCACCGACAAGGTTGACACCGAGGTCCCCTCACCCGTAGCAGGTACCCTGCTCGAAATCCGCATCCAGGAAGATGAGGACGCTGAGGTCGGCCAGGTTCTGGCAATCATCGGTGACGCATCAGCTGCTTCAGCACCTGCCGCAGAGGCTCCTGCCGCCCCCGCTGCTGAAGAGAAGAAGGAAGAAGAAGCTCCCGCTGCACCTGCTCCCGCTGCCGCAGAAGCACCTGCAGCTCCCGCAACCGAAAACGGCGAAGCCTACGTTACCCCGCTGGTACGCAAGCTCGCTAAGCAGGAAGGCATCGACCTTTCCACCATCAAGGGCACCGGTGTTGGTGGCCGCATCCGCAAGCAGGACGTCCAGGCAGCTGCTGAAGCTAAGAAGTCAGCAGCTCCTGCCGCTGCAGCCCCCGACGCTTCTGCTGCACCCGCAGCTCAGAAGGCAGCTCCCGCAGCTGACCTGTCCTCCAAGCGCGGCACCACCGAAAAGGCACCCCGCATCCGCCAGGTTGTTGCTAAGCGCATGGTTGAGTCCCTGCAGGTATCTGCTCAGCTGACCACCGTTCAGGAAATTGACTTGACCCGTCTGGTTGCTCTGCGCGACAAGGCTAAGGCTGGCTTCGAGGCTCGCGAGGGCGCTAAGCTGACCTTCCTGCCCTTCTTCACCAAGGCAGTAACTGAAGCTCTGCAGCAGTTCCCCCAGTTCAACTCATCCATGAGCGATGACTTCAAGGAAATCACCTACCACGGTTCCGAGAACATCGGCCTGGCTGTTGATACTCCCAAGGGTCTGCTGGTTCCCGTTATCGCCGATGCAGGTGACCTCAACATCGCTGGTCTTGCTAAGAAGATCGGTGACGTTGCTAAGCGTGCCCGTGATGGCCAGGTTGGCCCCGAGGAGCTCTCTGGTTCAACCTTCACCATCTCATCGACCGGTCAGACCGGCGGTGTCTTCTTCACCCCCATCATCAACCAGCCCAACGTAGCTATCTTGGGCATTGGTTCAACCAACAAGCGCCCCGCTGTTATCCAGGACGCTGAGGGTAATGATGTTATCGCTATCCGCTCACTGGCTTACTTCTCACTGACCTACGACCACCGCGTTGTAGACGGTGCAGATGCAGGCCGCTTCCTGGCATTCCTCAAGAACCGCCTTGAAGAAGCAGCATTTGACGCTGAGCTCGGTCTCTAATCAGTAGAGTCTGCCTCTAGGGTGTCACCCGGTCACAGCCGGGTGATACCCTTTCTTTATACCCCCTACAGCTCAGTGTTTGCCCCCGGTTACTCCACGCTCTGGCGCCTGGGGACGTGGGTAGCCCCACACCTATTTTGTTAGCAAAGCAACCATATGAGCACAGACCTTAAGTAGACTGGAACTCATGTCTATTGCAATCGCTATTCTCGTTTTCCTGCACATTCTTGGTGCTGCCATGGTCTTTGGCATGTGGGCTGGCAACTTCAAAAAGGGTATTGTGCTACCCGGTCAGTTCCACGCAGCTCTGCTTCAGGTTGTTACCGGCTTTGCTCTCTATTTCATTCAGATGAGCCAGCAGGCACATCTGAACCATATGATGATCGGCATTAAGATGGTAGTCGCCCTGGTGATTGCTGTTGCTGCGTTCATGGGTCAGAAGAAGTACAAGGCTGCCCGTGCAGTGGGGCGCCCTGAAGATGCTAGAAATATCGGCCTGGCTCATACCGTTGGTGGGCTGGCATTGGTCAACATTGCTATTGCTGTTTTTATGCAGTACCTCTAAATCTCTTATACGAAGCGGCACAGGGAACGCCCCCCGTGCCGCTTTTCTTTAAGCCGAGTGCCTACTGCTTACCGGAGGCAATTGGTTCCGCCGTTTCAAGAAGCAAGCGCCCAACCTGAGTTTTATGGGCACAGATTCCCACATTTTGAAATACCCTGTCACCGTCTTTGACAATACCGGCAGTGGCAAGTTCCGCTTCGCTTCCCTGAGGCTGGTAGCCGTGGGCTTCTACTGTAATAGTGGCTTTTACCCCTGTATCTGTTTGTTCTAGGCTCTCAACCGTAGAGAGCTGTATTTTCGTACCCTTAAGCTGACCGGCAGTGTCACTGCCCAGCAGAGCCGTATCGGAGCGGTATAGATCTGAATCCGGTGC
>JAUMUH010000083.1 GCA_030530765.1 Rothia sp. (in: high G+C Gram-positive bacteria) | reverse complement strand
GAGGCGGTGCTGGAGAACCTGCGTAGACCTATGCCTCAGCGCCCCGGTATTGCGGCGCGCCAAGGCACTATCTTTCACTCTTGGGTTGAGGAATACTTTGGCAGTAGCGGGATGCTAGATTTTGATGAAACTTTTGATGACGATGCCACTGCAGATGAGCTCGACCTGCCAACGCTCAAAGAAAACTTCCTGGCGAGTGACTGGGCGCAAAGAACTCCTTGGGCACTTGAATACCCCTTAGAGACGCCGGTAGAGGGTGTCACTGTTCGCGGTAGAATTGATGCGATTTTCCGGTCGGTCGATGAGAGTGGGCAAGAGACCTGGCAACTGGTGGACTGGAAAACCGGCCGCCAGCCCTCTGCGAAAGATAAGAGGGCACGGGCTGTTCAGCTGGCGCTGTATCGCATCGGTTTTGCTCGTTTGCATAAGATTCCGCTTGAGCGGGTCACAGCGTCTTTCTTCTATGCAGCTAGCGGCAGTGAGGTACCGGTTGAGCACCTGGCAACAGAGCAGGAGATTGCCCGCTATCTTAAGCGTGCCCGTGATGTGGGGGGTAAACTCTACGGGTCAGCCTAAGACTGCCTTGGTTATTCGTAAAAGTCGTCCTCAACCTGCTCGGGGAGTTTTTCCTCGTGCTGAACTGCAGTGGGCGGGGTAAGAGCGTCCACGGCTCTTAACTCAGCCTCTAGGGAGTTGAGCATACCTACAGCTTCAGAGATCATGACTCTGTCACCCAGCTCAATACCGCGAATCAGCCACTGGGCTAGACCAAATTCGGCGTAGAGATTAGCACGGGTTTCAAGGTGCTCATCTGGTTGCTGCGGCATCTGCTGGCGGTAGAACTCAAAGATGCGGTCTCGGAAGTCAGTGTCAGAGCAGGCAAAGAGCCATGAGAAATCTTGGGCTGGGTCACCCACGCACACCTCAGACCAGCCGGTGACTTCTACAATTCTTTTTTGTTCGAGCACCAGGTTATCTTCGTTAAGATCCCCGTGGATGACGCGGGGGCGGAAGGACCACAACGTGGTGTCATTGAGCAGTTTTTCCCAGCGCTCTAGTAGACCAGAGGGCGCCTTGCCGGTTGCCACGGTGCGGTCTAGCTCGGCAAGGCGGCGCTGGCGGACTTGTTCCCCGGTGTAAACCGGTAGGTCTGCGTCTTCAACAATGGTTTCGGGGAAGACATGCACGGTAGCAATAATCTGAGCTATGTTCTCAGCAATATCGGTTTGCCCTTGGCGTGTGCTGAAGCTGATGTCTGCTAGGGCGTCAATATCGACGTGTTCACCGGGGATGTGGGAGTAAATAAAAGCTTGCATGCCGTCGAGAGGGACGGTGCCTACGATGGTGGGCACTAAAAAAGGCAGACGGGCGCGCAGCCCGGGGGTGAAAGACTGCAGAATCATGTGTTCGGCTTCAAGGCGTACGCTTGCCTCTGGGTTTTTGGGGGCGCGTACCCGCCAACGTTTGTCGGCTGAGTCAATAATGATGGCTGAGTCGAAGTCCACGGTATCGTCAGCTGAGGGTAGGGCGGCTACGGGGTAGAGCCCCGGTACCCCTGCTGATACGATAGCGGCAAGTTGAAGTGGTGTTGAAGTCACCCTTCCAGGGTACAAGAGGTAGAGGGGTTAGTGCTCGATGAACGCTAAAAATATGACTAATCTGTCGGTCATCGGGAAAAACGTTGGGGTTTTGCCTGTGCCGAGCTCGGTCGCAGCGCCTGGCGTCAACGATTTTTCGCCGCTAGGGCTCCTGCCGTTTGCATCTCACCGGCAGCGCAAAGATTCAGGGGTGCGTGATCGCCCCGGTTTCTTTGCTGCTCTGGCTCACCGACTACTTGGGCGGGATAGGGGTGAGGCAGAAGCTGGGCTATACCCCTGGGAAACCCTGCCTCTTCTTATTGCGGTGCACAGGGGTCAGGTGCTTGTTGCTATCACAGAGACGGGCAGCAGAGGCAACGAACTTCCCATACCGTTGAACTTGGCAGATTTTTACAGTCTGAAAGCCCAGCACTGGCTTACCTATAGCCAATCTGACCGGCACCGTGATGCTGATCTGCTGTTTGCGGGAGTGCTGAAATGTGACGGTGAGAAGACCCCGGTATTGGCGCTCACTGGTGGGTTTGAGCGTTTCTTAGAGTTCGGGGCTGAATCTCTGAACTTGCAGGGGTGTGAGCAGCGGGAGCGCGCTATAGTTGAGCTTTTGGCTACCCAGACCGGTGGGCAGTGGGTTAGCGTGAGGGACTATGCTGCTTACGGTTATGAGGGGCGCGGTGCAGCATTCGCCTGGGGCGAGCCGCTATCGGCAGCTGTTGCCCTAGCGAACTGGCACTCTTCTAGCGGATTTGACCCGGCAACCGGTGAGCCCACCTATGCCAAACGGGCAGGCTGGGTGAGGGTAACAGATACAGGGCGGGAGCTCTTCCCGCGCACTGACCCTGCTGTTATTACCGCAGTTATATCTGATGTTGGTGGCGAACAGAAACTATTGCTGGGGCAGGCACGTACCTGGGGTAGGGGTAGGTTCTCTACTTTTGCAGGGTTCGTGGAGGGCGGTGAATCTTTAGAGGACGCTCTACTGCGGGAGGTCTGGGAAGAGAGCGGTGGTAACGTGGTGGCAAGCTGTTATCTGGGGTCTCAGCCCTGGCCTTTTCCCCGGTCGCTGATGTGCGGCTTTATAGCCAGAATTGATAATCCCCAAGAGGTGCGGGCGGACGGCGCTGAAATTGAGAGGGTTCGCTGGTTCAGCCGTTCTGAGCTGCTAGCTGCACATTCAAGCGGTGAAGTTCGGTTGCCCGGGCCCAGCTCGATTTCTCGCCGTCTGATTGAATACTGGCTGGGTGAGCCACTGCCCCAGATATAGCGAACCTGGTTTTTGAGGTAGCGAAAACTTACGGGCAGGGGCTAAACCGGTAGACTAGTAGACTGCCACAACCTCGAGGAGTACCTGTGCAAGAGAGCAACCGTCTGCGGGCACAACCCATAGTTTTAGAACAGCCTAACGCTGATTCTATCCTCGATTCCCTTGATCCTGAACAGCGCCGGGTTGCCACAGAACTAGCGGGGCCCATGTGCGTTTTGGCGGGGGCAGGCACCGGTAAGACCCGGGCGATTACCCACCGTATCGCTTACGGTATTGCGATTGGGCGTTATAACCCCCGTAGCGTACTAGCTCTTACCTTCACTACCCGAGCTGCTGAAGAGATGAAAGTGCGCCTGCGCCAGCTTGGGGCAGTGGGCGTGGTGGCACGAACCTTCCATTCTGCGGCTCTGTCCCAGCTCAAGTACTTCTGGCCGCAGGCAATAGGCGGTAGTACACCTGAGATTTTAAAGAACAAGGCGCAGTTTATCGTTGAAGCTGCCCGCAGACTGGGTCTGGCAACCGATCGCGCGGTGGTGCGCGATATGGCAGCTGAAATTGAATGGGCAAAAGTGTCTATGCTCAGCCCTGAGACCCTTATGCCCCATCTGAGTAATCGCACCCTGCCAGCAGACCTGTCACCTATCGACATGGTGCGCCTCTTTCGCACCTATGAGGAACTGAAAGATGAGCGCAACGTCATCGATTTTGAAGACATCTTGCTGCTCACTATCGCGATTATTGAAGAGAACCCTGAAATTGCTGCCCAGGTTCACCAGCAATACCGCCACTTTGTCGTCGATGAGTACCAGGACGTTTCCCCCCTGCAACAGCGCCTACTGGATGCCTGGTTAGGGCAGCGTGATGACCTGTGCGTGGTGGGCGATGCCTCTCAGACTATCTACTCCTTTGCCGGGGCAACCAGCCGCCACATTCTTGAATTTAAGGGGCGGTATGAGAACGCAACCGTGGTCAAATTGGTGCGAGACTACCGCTCCACCCCGCAGGTCGTTCAGCTAGCTAACCGCTTACTCGGCGCTCGTAAAGCACAGCGGGATTCCACGAGGTTCTCTTGGGCTCCTCCCCTAGAACTGAAGTCTCAAAAGCAAGCGGGCCCAGCTGCCTCCTGGTTCGGCTATGCCGATGACGAGCAAGAAGCAATTGGCATTGCTGAAGACATCAAAGACCTCATCGAAAAAAACGGCCTACCAGCAGCTGAAATTGCGGTGCTCTACCGCACTAACGGGCAGTCAGCTGCCCTTGAGCAGGCGCTGAACGATGCCGGTATCAAATACCAGCTTCGCGGAGCCGAGAAATTCTTTGACCGGGCAGAGGTTCGCGCTGCCATCAGTATGTTGCAGGGGGCGGCTAAGGGAGCTGACCCGTCCGAACCTGTTCCCCAACTGGTGCGCGATAACCTCAAATCCCTGGGCTGGTCAGAGAAGGCCCCAGAGCGCAGCGGGCAGGTGCGCCAGCGCTGGGAATCCCTGGACACCCTGGTTTCCCTCGCCGACCGTCTGGTCTATGAACGTGACCAGCACCGCGCCCAGGCTGAGGCTAACGATGCTGGCGAGCTGCCACCGACGCTAAGCATCTACGAGTTTGTTGCTGTGCTCTTCCAACGATCCCAACAGAGGGATGCCCCAGAAATGAACGGGGTCACCCTTGCCTCCCTGCACTCTGCAAAAGGGCTGGAATGGGACGCGGTCTTTCTCTGCGGTTTGTCTGAAGGCCTGATGCCCATTTCCTTTGCCCAGTCTAGCGATGCTGTGGATGAAGAACGCCGACTTCTCTATGTGGGCATTACCCGTGCCCGCACTTACCTCACGTTCACCTGGTCGCGTTCGCGTACCCCCGGCGGCAGGGGTAACCGGTCGCGTTCTCGTTTCATTGATGATATTGCGCCTAAGGGAGTGTAGGCATGGGTGGTCGAAAGACTGAAATAATCCCGGCAGCAGATGGGCGCCCGGAGGTTGAAATAGTGCGGTCTGCCCGGCGTCAGCGTACGGTTCAGGCGCAACCGTTGGACGGTGGGCGGGTGCGGCTCCTGGTACCTGCTCGTAGCAGTGACGCGGATATAGCGGTTTACCTGGAACGGCTGTTGCCCAAGGTTGCTGCCCGGCAGGATCGCAGGGCGGCTACTGTGCGGCAGGTTGCTTCCGATGAGTTTTTGGTTGGGCGGGCTGAGGCACTGCGTGCGGAGTTGTTGCCCGAGTGCCCTGCCCCAGCATCAATTCGTTGGGTGGGTAACCAAAAGAAGCAGTGGGGCAGTGCCACTCCACTAGAGCGGTCAATCCGTATTAGCGATACCCTGCAGGGCGCACCGGGCTATGCTGTGGATTCAGTGATTTTTCACGAGCTTTGCCATTTCGTTGAGCCTAACCACAGCCGGAAGTTTAGGGCGTTGGAAGCCCGCTACCCTTATCTTGAGAAGGCTCGGGCTTTCCTAGAAGGTGTGACCTTTGGGCAGCATAGTGGGGCGTATAAGGGGAGCCGCTCATAGGGGCATGTGCCGGGCGGTATAGCACATGCCCACTTGGCTACTTCTTATCGCCTTGACCCTCGTCTTTACCCTCAGTGTCTTCGTCATAGCCGCCTGCCAGCAGTTTTTCGAGGGCTGCATCCAGCTCATCGTCACTGGCGTTGAGCAGGGCGCGGCGGTCGATGAAACCCTCTGGATCGTCCAGGTCTTCGCTGGTGGGCAGGGTTTCTGGTGCGTTCCAAAGCCCGTCTCGGGCTTCAAAGCCGTGGGTGTCTTCATAGGAACGCCAGAAGGCTAGAGCTTCACGCATTTTTCGAGGGCGTAGTTCTAGACCGACCAGCTGGGCAAAGGCGTGCTCGGCGGGGCCACCGGTGGCTCGGCGGCGGGCCATCGTTTCCGAAAGTTGGGCTGCCATGGGCAGGTTTTTGGTGGCTTGTTCAGTGATGAGAGTAACCCAGCCTTCAATAAGGGCAAGCAGGGTCTCTAGGCGGTCGAGGGCAAGTTTTTGGTCTTCGGTGTTTTGGGGGGTGAAGATGTCGCCGCTGAAAGCTGCCATCATTTCTTCAGGGTTAGACGGGTCGAGGTCGAATTCTGAGGCAGCTTCTTGCATACGCTCAATATCGACGTGGATGCCGCGGGAGTAACGCTTGATGAGCTCGATGATGTCCTCCCGTAGCCAGGGGTTAGTTTTGTGCAGGCGGGTGAGAGCTGCTTCCCGTACTGCGAGGTA
>JAUMUH010000082.1 GCA_030530765.1 Rothia sp. (in: high G+C Gram-positive bacteria) | reverse complement strand
GATAATAATGGAGTTCAGCAGGTAGGTGCTGAAATCAAGGTTCTGCCACACATAGCTGTAGTTTTCAGGTGCCCAGGTGCGCGGCAACCAAGAAATAGGGTTGCTGTAAATCTCAGGGCGTAACTTCAAAGAGGTAATGACCACGAAATACAGCGGAACCGCCACGCTCAAACCGGCTGCAATAATGCCAAGATAACCGCCAAGCACCGATGATTGTTTGCTGCCCGGCAACCGCCCCGACCGGCGCACCGGCTGCAGTTCCGCGCCGTCCTGCGCTAATTTTTGCGCCAGAGCTGACCCCGGCTTAGCCGCCGGAAGCCCCTGATGTGCTGCCATTATTTCTTCTCCTGCCAACGAACCTGAACCACCGTAATCACCAGCACCGCCAAAAACATGATGGTAGCCACCGCCGCACCATAACCGGCACGGGAATTAACGAAGGTCTCTTGGTAGACCTGGTACACCAGGGTTGTGGTCGATATTTCTAGGGGCCCACCGCCGGTCATCACGTTGATAATGTCAAAAACCTGCAAGGAGTTCAGCAGCACGGTAATGGATAGAAAGAAGGTGGTGGGGCGTAGCTGCGGCAGGGTCACCCGCCAGAACTTGCGGGCAGGTGGGGTGCGGTCAATCTCCGCAGCTTCATCTAAATCTTTGCGCAGCCCCTGCAGGGCAGCTAAGTAGATGACAAAGGTGTAGCCCAGGTTCTTCCAGATATAGGTGCTGGTAATCATGACCATTGCCCAAAAGGGGCTGGTATAGAAGTCAGGGGAACTCATGCCCAGCTTGCCCAGAAGATCCTGAATCAGCCCGTAACCGGGGTCAAAAACGAATTGGAAGGCAACACCAATTGCCGCACCTGAAATCACGTAGGGGGCAAAGATGAGCGAACGCACCGCATTACGCCCCCGCAAGGGCTTATCAAGCAAAAGGGCAAGCCCCAGACCCAGCACCATAGAGCCAAAGACCGCGCAGAAAGTAAAGACCAGGGTCTGCCCCACAATCTGCCAGCTCTCAGGTTTAGACGCCCACTCAACATAGTTGCCCAGCCCCACAAAAGTGGCTGGCCTGGTTGAGGCAATATTCCAGTTATAGAAAGAGAGCCGGATATTATCAATCAGCGGGCGGTAGGTGAAGACCAGTAGCAGCGCCAAGTTGGGCACAACCAGCACGGCTGCCAGCAAGAGATTCTTCACCCGGTAACGGGGCTTGCGCTGCACCGGGGTGCGGTTAAGGTCTGTGTTCTCAAGACCCGGGATACTTGATGCGGTCACAAAAGATAACTGTGAACCCCAAAAATGAACAAAAAGTAATCAACCGGGGTCATTTACCCTAACCGAACCCCAATTTTATGCAGACTCGTTGTGCCGGACGGCAGCGATAATCTCCATCTGTTCAAGGACGCGTCGGGTCTACAGCCACCCCTTCTTCTTGAATACCAGCCAGAGGATCACAGAGACACTGACCATAGCAGCCAGGGAGGCAGGGTAGCCCCAGGCCCAGTGCAGCTCCGGCATATGGTCAAAGTTCATGCCATAGATTGAACCGATAATCGTGGGCACCACCAAAATAGCTGCCCAGGCAGAAATACGCTTCATATCGTCATTCTGCTGCTGAGCCACCACCGTATCGTGCACACTCAGCGCATTCTGCAAGGACGCCCGCAGCAGCTCCGCCCGCTCATTAATATGCAGGCAGTGGTCATGAACATCGCGCAAGCTACGCACCAGTTCCACCAGCTCTTCCTTGCTGTAGGACGGCGCAGCGTCCAGCCCTTCTGCTTTTCCGCTATCTACCTGCTCAACCATGTCTCGCAGGCGGTTCATCACGGTTGCCACCATACCGGCGAGCGGGCGGGCAGCCCGCTGAAAAGTAGCCACCTCATTCAGTAGCTCATAGATACGCTGAGAAAGCCCACGCCCGGCACCATCATTTTGAAAGAGGGCGTCCTCAATCTCATCGACATCGTTTTCAAGGCCCTCAAGCACCGGGAAGTACTCATCAACCACCAGGTCCAGCACCCCGTGCAGAACCGGCAGCGGGCGAATGGGCTGAGGCAGGGCGTCCTTCATGGCACGGAAGGCATCAATCGTAGCCGCCGAGGACTTCAGCACATCTCGAATAACAAAAACCAGAAACTGCGGGCCCACAAAAAAGGTGCAGCTCCCCCAACCTAATTTCTTCCTCTTCGTCAAGGTAGACCGCCGGGCGCAACACCAGGTAAAGCACCTGCCCGTAGCGTTCTAGCTTGGCGCGCTGATGCCCGTGGGCGCTGTCTTCAATGGCCAGGCGGTGAATACCGAAAGCCGCTTGCAGTTGCGCCAGCTCAGCATCGCTGGGGTCACTCAAACCCACCAGGGCACTCGCCTGCTGGCCGCTTATGAGCCTAGCAGTTTCAGCCACATCAGCCGGGTTAGCAGCAGAACCGTCCAGGTAATTGACCGCATTCATCAGCAGAGGCACAGGGCAGCGTCCTTTCACAAAAGCTAGAGCGCGAGGAAGGAGTTATTGGTGGTTTTCGGGCGGCGAAAAACCACCAATAACTCCTGCCTCGCGCATCAAAGAAAGAAGAGAGGGTTAGCCCTCGATCAGGTCGCGCACCACAATGGTCTGCTCACGGCCGGGGCCAACACCAATAGCTGAGATACGGCAGCCAGAAATCTCTTCCAGCTTCTCAAGGTACTTACGGGCGTTCTCAGGCAGCTCGTCAAGGCTCTTAGCCTCGGTGATGTCCTCGGTCCAGCCGGGGAAGTACTCGTAGATAGGCTTAGCGTGGTGGAAATCAGACTGGGTCATGGGCATCTCGTCATGACGCACGCCGTCCACATCATAGGCAACACAGACGGGAATCTGCTCCAGGCCGGTAAGGACGTCCAGCTTAGTGATAAACAAATCGGTGAAGCCGTTGATGCGCACCGCCTGGCGCGCCAGCACAGCGTCATACCAGCCGCAGCGGCGAGGACGCCCGGTGTTCACACCGAACTCACCACCGGTAGTACGCAGGAACTCGCCCATCTCGTCAAAGAGCTCGGTGGGGAAGGGGCCAGCGCCCACGCGGGTGGTGTAAGCCTTCTGAATACCAATCACGCGGGAGATGCGGGTGGGGCCAACGCCTGAACCCACGGACGCACCACCAGCGGTGGGGTTAGATGAGGTGACAAAGGGGTAGGTGCCGTGGTCAACGTCCAAGAAGGTTGCCTGGCCGCCCTCCATCAGCAGGGTCTTGCCCTCGTCCAGTGCCTTATTCAGCAGCTGGGTTGATTCAACAATCATGGGGCGCAGGCGGTCAGCGAAGCCCATGAAGTAGTCCACAATTTCGTCAACCTCAACGTGGCGGCGGTTGTAAACCTTCACCAGCAGTTCGTTCTTCTGGCGCAGCGCACCTTCAACCTTCTGGCGCAGAATGGACTCATCCAGAATATCCTGCACGCGAATACCCAGGCGGCCAACCTTATCCATATAGGTGGGGCCAATACCGCGGCCGGTGGTGCCAATAGCGCGCTTGCCCAAGAAACGCTCGGTGACCTTATCCATGGTCTGATGGTAGGGGGCAACCAGGTGGGCATTAGCAGAGATTTTCAGTTTGGAGGTGTCAGCGCCGCGGGCCTCAAGGCCGTCAATTTCTTCAAAGAGAGCCTCTGGGTTGACCACCACGCCGTTACCGATGACGGGCACAGCGTTTTCTGAGAGGATGCCAGCGGGAAGCAGCTTAAGCTCAAACTTCTGACCATTGACCACCACGGTATGACCGGCGTTATTACCGCCGTTAGGCTTGACCACATAGTCCACGCGGCCGCCCAGCAGGTCGGTTGCCTTGCCCTTACCTTCGTCGCCCCACTGGGCGCCTACAATCACAATCGCTGGCATAAAAGTTTCTCCTGTTAAAAGGTGCCCAGCCGGATTTCACGGCAGGCCGGTACCCTGCCCAGCTGTGCGCGGGTGCAAAGCACCGTCTCTAAGAATACCAAGCCAGCCACAGGGGCGGGTGGTTTTAGTCAGTATCTGGGCGGTAGATTATGGTTGAAATAACTTTGAGGAGGAAGAATGACCACCGTCCTTTTTATCTGCCAGAGCAATAAGGGTAAGTCTCAGATGGCTGAGGCGCTGATGAACCTACACAGCGGCGGGCGAGTGCGCGCCATTTCGGCTGGCACTAAGGCTGCGGTGGGGCAGGCGGTGAATGCTGAGTCAGCTGCTTCTGTAGCGCAGCTGGGTGCTGACATGAGCGCCGGTACCCCCAAGTTCGCCAGCGCCGAAGACCTGGCTGCAGCTGACCGCATCGTGATTGTGGGGGACGCCGCCCAGCTTGAGGACGCCACCCCGGACGTCCTTGCCAAGGTTGAGCGGTGGAGCACCGACGAACCCTCCAAACGCGGTATTGAAGGGAAAGAACGTATGAACCTGATTCGTGATGATATTGATGCCCGCGTGCAAAAGCTACTAGCAGAGCTGGGCTAGGCGATCCTTAGCTGAGGACGTTCACCCGCAGGGGTAGCGGTAGACCTCACCCTTGTTGGCTCGGACTGCCGCAACGATATGGAAAATGATGGTCACAAGCCAGGTGTCAGCAGGACGGCAGAGCACACCACCTTTCACCTAGTTCTTCTGCCCCTACGAATTGTTTTCTTTGTTTTCTGCTTTGCTCTGCTGTTCACGAATCTCTGCCCCTCGCCGGGCATCCCTGGTCATGCCGAAAAAACCTTTCATGCACTGCCAGGCGAACAGTAAGGCGCAAATTGCTGAAACCCCATAGTACACATAAAACAGGAATGAATCTGGGGAAATTGAGGGGCGAAGAAACAACAGCAGCGCAAGAGCGAGCCAAGAGCCGAAGAGAATTTTGACGTTCGTGTATTTAAAAACATTCATCTGAAAACTCCTAGAAGAGTAAGAAGAGAACTATGGAAGTAATGCAGCAAAGCATAGGTGTTGCAACCTTGCTTAGGTATTGCGCTTCTTTAGATCTTCCCCAGGGTGCTGAGAATGGCGAGTTTGACTCGTCTTCAGCGTGTCCATATTTATTGAGAAAGTAAAATTGTGATACTGCCACGAAAAAACTAAAGATGGCTACTGCTAAAAATATATATTTCATATTATATAGAATATATTTTGGAGTAATTACACTTACTTGAACAGGTCTTTCAGCACAGCGAGTCCGCATCTAAGAAAAATTATGAAGAATATGAGCGCCAGACTCATAAAAATATAGAAAATAGTGACGCTCCTGCTGTAAAAGTAACTCATATCTCCCTATTGATAGTATCTAAATAGTTAATATAAGTCCAGTGATAAATAAGCATATTCCAGCAACTCCTAAGAATCCAGGCCTCCCAATGAGCGCTATGCTCAAAAATCCTGCAATGAGTGATAGTAACAAAATAGCATAGTTGTGTTTATTAAATTTAGGTAGCATGACATTCTCTTTTTTATGACAGTAAAGAGGAATTTTCAAAAGGCTCCCTTCCCCAACGAACCTGTTGGAACGAGTCGTGCCGCCTGTTCACTGTCAATCTGAACCACTCAGTGAACCGAGTAGGAGAATCACCGGTTTTGATTAAACCTCAATTCTGACTATTCTTTATCATTAGATGCTGCCGAAGCCCCCACCACCATCATAATTGAAATTCCTAAACCGAATAGAATGTAACCAATCGGATTAGCAGTTTGCGCATTTTCCGAAACTGTAAAAAATACAATAGAAAAACCTGAAATTAGAAAAATAGCTGCAATGCATGCCAAAAAATTTCTTTTTTTCATAAATCTCCTACATGTAGACGATTGAAAAAATAAACATTAAAACTCCCATAAATAATCCAAATAGCTGGATAAAAAATTTGACCGAGAACCCTTCTTCCTTAAAAGTTTTAGATGCTATCATGGTAGCAACTAGAGCAAATAGACCAAAAATTATAATCATTAATATTTTTATCGTCAACATAACTACCCTATTGGTATCGCCAAATCAAGCCCTAAATCACACCCTGCGCCAGGGCCTGCCACAACTCCTCCATGATCAAAAACTACAGAACCTGATTGGTCATTTGACAAAGACCCTCCAAAGTAGCCACCGACCATCGAGCTTGCACGGCAATCCCAATTAAGGTCCCCGTTCATGCTCTCTTTAGCGATATCCTGGCTTGTTCCACCAAGCT
>JAUMUH010000081.1:3761-6314 GCA_030530765.1 Rothia sp. (in: high G+C Gram-positive bacteria) | reverse complement strand
AGGTAGTCATTACCGCCGGTGGCACCAGAGAGGCAATAGACCCAGTTCGCTTTTTGGGCAACCGATCCTCCGGTAAGCAGGGTTTCGCCCTTGCTTCAGCCGCCAAGAAGCTAGGGGCAAACGTCCACCTCATTGCAGCTCATGTTGAGGTTGATGTGCCCAAGGGGCTCGATGAGATCACCCGTGTCTCTTCAGCCATTGAACTGCGGGAGGCAACCTTAGCTGCCACCGCTGGGGCTGATGTTCTGGTTATGGCTGCTGCTGTTGCGGACTTCCGCCCGGCTAACTACACCGATGTCAAGATAAAGAAAAAAGAAGAGCCGAGCGAGGATCCCGTCATACAGCTGGTGCGTAACCCGGATATTCTGCGGGAAGCGGTTGAGCTGAGGCATACCAACCCATCTGAGACTGCCAAAGTCATCGTGGGTTTCGCTGCTGAAACGGGGGATGCTACCACTAGCCCTCTAGCCTACGGGAAAGCGAAACTAGAGCGTAAGGGTTGTGATTTTTTGGCGATCAACACCGTCAGCGCCACCCAAGGATTCGGTAGCGATCGTAATAAACTCACGGTACTGTCTCACAATTCAGAGGTAGAGACACTGACGGTGGAGGGGAGTAAAGATGACGTTTCTTACGCCCTTTTACGTCATATAGCCGACTACCTCAATAATCTTTAACCGTCTACCCCTTTCCTCCCAAAAGAAGTACATTAGAACTGTGACTGAACATCATCATCTCCGCCTCTTTACCAGCGAATCAGTGACCGAGGGTCACCCCGATAAGATTTGCGACCAGATTTCAGATGCTATTCTGGATGCGCTGCTCGAAAAAGACCCGCACTCAAATGTTGCGGTTGAAACCATGGTGACCACCGGCCAGGTCACCGTTGCCGGTGAAGTAACCACCAACGGTTACGTTGATATCCCCAGCATTGTCCGCAAGACCATCTTGGATATCGGCTATGATTCTTCAACCCACGGCTTTGATGGGGAGTTCTGTGGTGTCTCCATCTCGATCGGGGAACAATCACGCGACATCAACGCCGGTGTTTATAACTCTCTAGAAGCCCGACAGGGTACCGCCGTCGATGAGCTAGACAAGCAGGGAGCCGGTGACCAGGGCATTATGTTTGGCTATGCAACTAACGAGACTACTGCCCTAATGCCTGCCCCAATCTTTGTTGCGCACCGCCTCGCTGAGCAACTGACCAGCGTGCGCAAGGACGGCGTGCTGCCCGGCCTACGCCCCGATGGCAAGACTCAAGTCACCCTGGGCTACGATGAAAACTCCAAGCCCATAACCGTCGATACCGTTGTGGTTTCAACCCAGCACACCGCTGATTACAACCTTGACCAGTTGGCAGCGGATATTCGCCAGCATGTAATTGACCCCGTACTTGCCTCGCTTGACTTTGATACCAATGACACCAAGTACATCATCAACCCCGCCGGTCGTTTTGTTCAGGGCGGCCCCGTAGGCGATGCTGGCTTGACCGGCCGCAAAATCATTGTGGATACTTACGGCGGTATGGCCCGGCACGGTGGCGGTGCATTCTCTGGTAAAGACCCTTCCAAGGTTGACCGCTCTGCCGCCTACGCTATGCGCTGGGTTGCCAAGAACATTGTTGCAGCTGGCCTAGCTGACCGTGCCGAGGTTCAAATTGCTTACGCTATTGGTCAGGCGGCACCCGTTGGTATCTACGTGGAAACCTTTGGCACCGAAAAAGTAGCGGTAGCTACTATTGAGGCGGCAATCCGTGAGGTCTTTGACCTACGGCCTCTAGCGATTATCCGTGATCTAGAGCTACGCCGTCCTATCTATAAGCAGACAGCGGCTAACGGTCACTTCGGCAGGGACGGGTCAGACTTCACCTGGGAACGCACCAACCGTGTTGCCGAGCTGAAGGCAGCTGCCGGTCTATAGTACACTGACTGCATGAGTAGCTTTAACACCGAACCCCTGCAACTTGATTTGTTGCAGGGGTTCGATGTTTCTACACCCACCCCGCTTGGTTCAACAGAGGTAGAAGATAAAGCTGTTCAGTTACCGGTAGCAAGAGTTCATATTGATACCGTTGTGCCCCATCTTGACCGTCTCTTTGATTACCGCGTGCCCGCTGCCTTAGATGCTGATGCTCAGCCCGGAGTTCGAGTGAGGGTAAAATTTCACGGGCAGGAAGTCAGTGGCTGGCTACGGGAAAGAACTACACACTCAGATTCTCCAGTTCGTTTGCTTCCCTTGCACAAAGTTGTTTCACCCCTACCCGTAGTGGGTCCTGAAATTTTTGAATTAGCAGATGCCTTAGCAGACCGCTACGCCGGTCTAGTCCCCGACGTGCTACGCCTAGCTGTTCCGCTACGCGTAGCACGTGTTGAGCAAAAGTATCTAGCAGACGTATCGCGGCCCGAGAAAGAGGACGGCGGGGCACCCAAAGCTGCCTCTGGGCAGGGTGTAGGGATGGCGGCGTCCTTATCAGAACCAGATGCGTTACCTACCCCCAACCTATCTGCCTTCGACGATTATCAAGGCGGCCGTGAGTTCTGTGAAGACCTT
>JAUMUH010000081.1:0-3751 GCA_030530765.1 Rothia sp. (in: high G+C Gram-positive bacteria) | reverse complement strand
TTGCCGCTGGTGCAGCTGCTCGAGCCGTACTCAGCGTTTTGCCATCTCACCCGGAATACAGCTGGGAGCATCTACTGGCAATTTCTCTTGTGCAGGTAGCTGCCACCGGTCGCGGGGCACTGGGCATTGTTCCTGATCTTAAGAGCCTTGATCGGCTAGAGGCAGCGTTACTTGACCTGGTGCCAGAGAGCAGCTACGTCCGCCTTACCGCCAATGATAAGCCAACATCCCGCTACACCAACTTTCTACGTGCAAAAAATGGCGAAGTCAGCATTGTTATTGGCACACGCTCAGCAGCCTACGCCCCGGTGCAGAACCTGGGTTTTGTAGCGTGTTGGGATGATGGGGATTCTTCTTTAGTTGAGCAACACGGCCCCTACTGCCATGCCCGTGATGTTCTGCTCTTGCGTGCCACACTCACCGGTTCGGCTGCCCTCTTCATGGGGTATGCCATCAGCAGTGAAGCTGCCAGGCTGGTGCGTAGCCGCTGGGCATCCTTGCTGACTGCCGACCGCCCCTTGGTTCGCTCATTTACCCCTCGCATTATGCCTACCGGGGATGACTATCAGTTAGCTCGTGACCCGCTTGCTGCTCTTGCCCGCATACCGCATCAGGCGTTTGTTGTTGCTCAAGATGCTTTGAAAAGTGGCCCCGTCCTTGTGCAAGTTGCAAGGGCCGGTTATATCCCTGCTCTAGCCTGCCAGTCTTGCCGTATGCCCGCCCGGTGCGATACCTGCCGCGGTCCTTTGTCTCTACCTCACGGGCAGGGGCAGGCACAGTGTGGTTGGTGTGGCAAAATCGTCTCCAACTGGCACTGCAATGAATGCGGGGCTCAGAGGTGGAGGAGCGGTGCGGTAGGGGCGCTACGCACAGCAGAAGAGTTAGGTAGAGCATTTCCCGGTGTCCCGGTCATTAGCTCTAGCGGGGAGAATATTAAGACGGTCATCGGCCCCGAACCAGCCCTGGTGGTGGCAACCCCCGGAGGCGAGCCGGTAGCAGAGGGGGGCTACGCTGCCGCCCTTTTGCTCGATGCGGATCGCATGGTTCAGTCCGATTCTCTGCGCGCCCCAGAAGCTGCCCTGCGCCGATGGTTCAATGCTGCTGCCCTGGTGCGTTCCTTTGCTGTGGGCGGCAGGGTAGTAACGACTGCTAGCCCCTCAGCAACACTTGAGGCCCTCGTCCGTTGGGACCCCATGGGCTATGCGCTGTGGGAGATGGAGGAACGGCAAGAAATTGGTCTCCCACCGGCGGTACGTACCGTAGCCATTACCGGCAGTATGTCTGGAGTTGAGGCCTTTCTTGCGGCATTAGAGATCCCTGAAGACGTGCGCGTGAGCGGCCCTGTGCCCCTAGACGATGCCAGCGGCTTCTATGAGGGCGAAGCAGATGAGCAGCTCTACCGTGCTATCCTCTTCTTTAGCTATGCCCGAGGCCACCAGTTCACCCGGCATATTCGTGCTATCAAGGCTTCGCTTTCTGCCCTGAAAAAAAGTGACCAGGTGCAGGTGCGTTGCGATGGGTTAGATATTCTTTAAAGGCTTTTGAGGAGTTCTAGCAGTTTTAGGGCTGAGTCTTCCCAGCTATAACGAGCAGCGTCAGTTAGCCCAGCAATGACCTTTTCCTTAGCAAATTCTGGGTTCTCCAGGGAGCGCACAGAAGCAGCAAAAGCAGACGGCTCTTCTGCCGGGGCAAATACCGCCCCCGGTGCTATTTCCTTAAAAATGGGAATATCGCTGAGCACCACCGGGCAACCTGATGATTGTGCTTCAACCACCGGCAGACCGTAGCCTTCATCTCTTGATGCGGTGAGCAAGGCAGCGCTGGTTGCCAGAAGGTCTCGGTAGGTTGCATCATCTACCCCCTGGTGAAAGACCACGTTAGTGCCGCCCATTGGCTCTAGTTCGGCAAGACGAGCAGGAGGTATTTTTGAGAGCAGGTGCAGGGTGTATTCTGACAGCTCTTTCATGGCTGCTAGTAGGGTTTCAACGTTCTTATAGGGCATGAAAGAGCCCATATAGATGAGGTCTTTGTTGCGCCTGGGCAAAAGATTCAGTGCGTCTTCGGTGGCAATGCTTTTTTGCTGCGGAGCATTGGGAATAACGTGCACAGGCTTATGAGTCAGCCGGTACTGGTGAATTAGCCCAGCGGTTGTTTCAGAAACCGTTGCCACAGCATCGGCGCTGTTGAGCAGATAACGCTGAGGCGCATAACTTTTGTGAAAGATCCGCCAGCCCCACTGCACTGGCAGGGGTAGAAAGGAGGGCGGGGTAGGGTGGGCATAGTAAATCAGGTCATGCAGGGTGAGTATTAGTTTGAACTTCCGCCCCAGCCCACCAAGACCGAGGGTCTGCATGGGGGAGAACACCACATCTGGCGTGAACCTATTGAGCTGAAGTGCAGCGGTAGGTTCTTGAGGGGACGTCGGTGAGCAAATTTTTACGTGGGGTAAGGCAGGGAGCATCTCAAGCTGCCGGTCATCGCTAATGACCATGGCCAGCTGAAAATCACGCGGTAGAGCCGAGTGCCGGGCATCTTGTAAGGTTTTGAGGGCGGTCAGTAAGGACGCAGTGTAGCGGCTAATTCCGTCATGAAAGCCAATGCGGGTGTAGCGGGCATCAACCAGCAGTTTCATGCTGCCTCCTGGGCGTTAAAGTCGGTAATCAGAGCGGCGGCTCTTTTCGGTGTCTCATAGTGAACCAGGTGCCCTACCTCAGGGATTAGGTCAAAACGCCCCTGTGTTAGGGTAGCGAACATAGAACGCTGCTTTTCAAAGGTTCCCAGGTCATCGCACTTTGCCACAATCATCTGCACGGGGCGGGGCACCTGTGGGGCAAAGTCAGCAGCGGTACTTGATATGGACGCCCGGTAGGCTTCTAAAACGGCTTCTCGTGAGACGAAGGCACCAAAATAGGCGGCGTGCTGGCCGTTAATAAAGTTTTTCAGCTGCCGGTCACCGCTTTTAATCATGAATTCGCTGGTAATCCGAGTAATCGCCTTGGATTTCAGCAGACCAAAACCTAGAGGCTCAGGAAGCAGAGCCCCAGCCCGGTAGTAGATCTCAGCCAGCTTGCTCATTAGCTTTTGGTCACCTTCAAGGGCGGGCTCACAAATGGGGTTAATGAGGGTGAGCTTGCTGATGAGATGAGGCTGAGCCGCGGCTAGGTAGGATGTCACAATCGACCCGAAAGAATGACCAATGAGATGGACTGGCTGCTCTACCACCTCAGCCAAAAAATTAGCTAACCAGGCGGCATAGGTGCTCACGGTGTGCTCGGCACCGGGCACCGGCTCACTTTTACCAAAGCCGGGAAGGTCGGGGATAATCACCTTAAAATCTTCTAGGTCTTGCGCTATAAGCTCTAAACCGTGGTGATCCCCACGAAAACCGTGAACCAGAACCAGCGGGCGTCCTTGAGGGGAGCCATAGACCCACCATCGGGTACGAGCACCGGCAATCACCGCCTCACACATAGTGCCGTGTTGGCGGACGGTGGGGTTCAGCTCAAAGACATCAGAGGTAGCTGGGTTCTCTATCACCCTTTTACTCTACCGCGCCACAGCTAACTGCGCTCTGCTGTCCGTGCTCTAAGCTTCCCACGGCAAAAAAGAAATAGAACCGATAGACTAGATGCAACGGTTTTGATACCCGCCGCTTTGGCGTGCCCATTGTCAAAACAATCAGCCAACCTACAGACAGGAAGTCAAGTGACTGCTGAGGTAGAACCTACCGAACAGAACGAAAATACCTGGG
>JAUMUH010000080.1 GCA_030530765.1 Rothia sp. (in: high G+C Gram-positive bacteria) | reverse complement strand
GTCCATGCCTTCTCCTTGGGGTGTGTATTACCGAGGGTGAACTTCGGTGTATATGGTGATTCACGTCAAATATTTATGACAATCGTTTGACATACTAGCACCTTTTACGGCTTTCCCCCACCCCTTTTATGGCAGAAAAAATGCCGGTTTCTCACACCTTCAAGTATGAAAAACCGGCAACCATAGTGAGCACTTAAAGGGCTCTATAGATAGACCTTAGTTGGCGTGCTCAACCGCAATAAAAGCGTCCCCTGCTGCAACCTGCTTGCCAACGTTCAGCACCTCAACCTTAGAGGTAGCGGTCTTAGCGTTGGTGATAACTAGCGGGGTGGTAACGGGGTAGCCTGCCTCTTTAACAGCCTCAAGGTCGAACTCAACCAGCATGTCCCCGCGCTTGACCTTAGCGCCCTTCTCAACCTTTGATTCAAAGAACTTGCCGTCCAGCTCAACGGTGTCAAAGCCAACGTGAATCAGGATTTCTAGCCCGTCATCGGTACGAATACCAAAGGCGTGACCGGTGGGGAATGCCACGGTGATGGTGCCATCTGCCGGAGCTACCACGGTACCGTTGACCGGTTCAATAGCAGCACCTGGGCCAAGAGCACCAGAAGCAAACATCTGATCAGATACCTGGGTGAGCTCCACAACGGTGCCGCTCAAAGGCGCACTTAGCTCACCGGCGCTCGCAGTTTGCGCCGCGGGCGCTTCAGCGGGGATTGCGGGAGTAGCTTCTGCCTGGTCGTTGCCACCAAAGAGCTTCTTGAAAAAACCTGCCATTGTCTTCTCTCTTCTTCCGGGAGTAAGTGCCTACCGCTTGCTGCGGCATCTTCCATCACACTATCACTACCGCCAGCTGGTCAGCGGCTTTTAGCCCAACATCAACTGTTCACAAACCGATATTTTTCCCAGTACTGAAGGTTGCTTTACTCAGCCAGACGGGCAAACTCCAGCTGCTGAACAGCACCACTCTGCCCCTGAATACGCAGGGTGCGCTGGCTGCCGGTAAAGAAGACACGGGATGAGAAAACAGCTGCTCCCCCGTCCACAAAGAGCTCAGTGCCCGAAGCATCAATCAGCAGGTCAAAGCTGCGCTGGTCAGCTGCTGCTAAGGTGCGGCGGCGGTGGGTTCCACCGACGGTGTAGCGGCTGCCCTCGCGGTTGAGGCTAGCGCCCTGGGCATCCAGGGTGAGTTCAAGAGCCTTACCGGCGGCGTCTTCTACCGTGATGGTCACAGGCTCAGTAACGTTTACGGTGCCACGCAGGCGCAAGACCCGGGCGCCCTTAGCATCGGTAATTTCCCCATCGGGCGCCGGGGTGACAGGCTGCGGGGCAAGAACGGTATCAAGCTGGGGTACGGGGTTCTGTAGCACCGCGCCCTGCTGCAGGGTCAGGGTGCGGGGGTAGGTCTGCATGTGTACCCAGTGGTTATCCCAGGAGGGCAGATTGTCCTGGTCGGCGTTACCGAACCAACCCTGCAAAATGGCGTGGGAGCTGTCTTCACCTACCCCGTGGAAGCACTGGGGGGCGTAGAACTCGGTACCGGCGTCCAGCTCGGTGAAGGGGGTTTCAACGGTGAAGACTAGGGTGTCAAAGTCCAGCGTGCCCACGGTGTAGCCGGTCTGGAAGATATTGTTGTACTTCTCGCCGTCAGCCTCCATGCCCTGGGGGCTGAAGATGAGCACGTCTTTGAGCTGCCCGTCGGTATCACGCAGCTGAATCAGGCCGGGGCACTCGTACATGTAACCCAGGTTGTTGAGTTCGGCATCGGTGAAGGTGATTTCGCCCTCAAACTGCCAGGTGCGGCGGTCGGTTGAACGGTAGAGCACCACAGCCCCGGTCTCGTTAACCCGCTGGGCACCGATGACCGCGTAGAAAAGGCCGTCACGTTCAAAAACGTGGGGGTCGCGGTAGTGGGCGGTGTAGCCCTCTGCCGGGCCGTGAATGAGTACCTCTTGCTTCTGAAAGGTTTTACCCTCGTCCTCGGAGGTAAAGAGCACCTGGTATGCCTCGCGGTTACCCGCCTCGTCCTTGACGTTGCCGGTGTAGAAGAACTCTAGGGTGCCATCTTCGCTTACAAAGCCGGAGCCTGAATAGCAGCCGTTTTTATCAAACCAGTCCACCGGTTCGATGGCGGTACCTTTATCTTCCCAGGTGGTCAGGTCGGCGCTGGTGGCATAGCGCCAGAAGACGGCGCGGGTGGGGTGCACTGGGGAGTACTGGTAAAAGGCGTGGTAGGTGCCGTCCTTATAGATCAGCCCGTTGGGGTCGTTCAGCCTGCCAACCGGCGGGGCAAGGTGCAGCGCCGGGTAGTCGGGGTCTGCGAGCACCTTTGCGTGGTGGGTTTTGTAGGCTTCTTCGGCGGCTGCCAGCAGTGCGGCTACATCAGGACGTCCGGGCTTGGTCACGGGGTGCTCCTTGGGTGGTGCGGGTGGGCAGGTTATGCCCTATGTCAAACGCTTGTCACTTTTAGCTTACAGGGCGGTGCTCAGCGCAGAGGCTCAGTTGTGCGGTGACTGCCCGGTGGTCTGAGCCACCGGGGTTAAAGGTGCGGGCTTCAGCCACCCGGTTAGCCCCGTAGTTGCTGATAAAGATGTAGTCGATCTGGGAACTTACTGCCCCGCCCATATCTGTTGGCCAGGTGCCCTCAGCTGCACCTGCTTCTAAGGCTGCATCAGCAGCTGAGCCAGGTAGAAGCGCCCCGTGGTGCAAAGTAGCATTGAAGTCACCGGCAACCACAGAGCCTTTCCCTGTTTCGAGCAGTTGCCGCACCTGCGCAAGGTCTGACCGCCAGTTAGTCATTAGCTCTGGTAGAGGTGGGGCGGTGTGCACACCGGTAAAGCTGGGGTTGCTGCCTGCAACGGGTTCTACAGTAAGAGCGCCAAAACTAATGGGGTGTTCTTCAACTAGCTTATACTCCCCCAGCCGTTCATGCACCAGCAGAGTGACGGGGGGGGGGAGAGATGGGTGTCACCTGTAGCTGAGCCTGGGCAGAAAAAATCTGATAGTGTTCAGCACCGGGTAGCCCGGCCACGTTTTCTGTTTCAGCCTCTGGCATCACCAGCACATCGGGGTCTGTTGCCAGCAGGGCAGACCAGCTCTTATTATCCACATGCCCCTGGGCGTTCCAGCTGGTCACGGTAAAAGGCTTACTAGCTGCACAGGCTAGGGCAGGCACAGCCCGGTGTTGCATCAGCGCATAGGGTGAGGCTAACAATAGCGCAGCGGGCGCACCCCACACCAAAACCAGGGTAAGAGCGGCAGCCAGCACCCGGCGTCCTCTCCTACGAACTACCCAAGCAGCAAACAGCACCAGTAGGCAACCAAGCAGGACGCCCGGCGCAGCTAGACGCGGGAAGGCAAGACCCTGGGCAACCAGCAACCTAGTGCTAGCCCAGGCAGAGAAGCCGGTGTGGGGCGCAAAAATTAGTAGAGCCCAGGCTATGCCTAGCAGCAGAAGAAGGAAGGCCAGTCTCAAGGTCTTTGTAACCATAGCCCCAACTCTACCCAAACAAAAGTCCCGCCAAAGTCGCGTTTTCCCGTACTAGTACGGTGTTTTGCAAAATCTCGGGACTTTTTACTGGCGGGTTAAAGCCGCAGGGGCGGCACCCCGAAAAGGAGTGCCGCCCCTGCGCCAAAGATAAGAAAAGGTAGAAACCTTACTTGAGGGTAACGGTTGCGCCTGCGCCCTCGAGTGCTTCCTTAGCCTTCTCAGCGTCTTCCTTAGAAACGCCTTCGAGAACGGGCTTGGGAGCGCCATCAACCAGGTCCTTAGCTTCCTTCAGACCCAGTGAAGTCAGTGCGCGAACTTCCTTAATAACACCGATCTTCTTGTCGCCAGCTGATTCGAGGATAACGTCGAATTCGCTCTGCTCTTCAGCAGCACCAGCGTCGCCAGCAACTGCACCAGCAACAGCAACGGGAGCTGCAGCGGTTACGTCGAATTCTTCTTCGAATGCCTTAACGAATTCGGAAACCTCAACGAGGGAGAGTTCCTTGAATGCTTCAATGAGTTCTTCGATTGAAAGCTTAGCCATGAGATTGGCTCCTTCTTTTATATCTTGCAAGCTAAGGGGCCCTAGCCTGCCAGCCTAAAATTTGTGGGGTGACCCGTAGGTCTAAGTCTTGTAAAGGCGCTTCCGAGCTTATTCAGCTTCGGGAGCTGCGCCTTCCTGCTCTTCTAGCTTGATACGCAGTGCGTCAACGGTGCGTGCAACCTTTGCGATTGCGCCCTTTGCGCCACCTGCGACCTTTGCCAGCAGTACCTCGCGTGATTCGAGGTTTGCAAACTTGTTGATGCCAGCTTCATCGAGAGCTTCGCCCTCGAAGTAACCGCTCTTGACGATCAGCTGGGGATTAGCCTTGGCAAAGTCACGTAGACCCTTCGCAGCATCAATGAAGTCGCCCTTGATGAATGCGATAGCGCTGGGGCCGTGGAGCTTGCCATCGAATGCGTCGATGCCAACTTCCTTGGCCGCGATAGCGGTCAGAGTGTTCTTTACCACGGCGTACTCGGTCTCAGCGCCCAGTGCACGGCGAAGTTCTTTCATCTGTGCAACGGTGAGACCACGGTACTCGGTGAGAATTACGCCGTTTGAGGATTCAAGGAGTTCCTTGATCTCGGAAACAGCAGCAATCTTTTCCTGTGTTGCCATGGTGTTCCTTCCAGTTCTTATCCCGCCTTAGGCTGATACAAAAAATGCCCCGACGCGTAGGCATCGAGGCAAGCATAGACCACCCGTATGGTGGGGCTATGGTTTTATCGGCACCTACGCAGGTGGCTTTTCAGCCCTTACCGTACCTCAAAAAGGCACAGACCGGCGGTCTTTGGTTATCTAATCTAAACACGGCAGGGGCAACCCTGGCAAGTTAAAGCCAACCTTATGCGGGCTTAATCACTTAAATCTGCTGTTCTCCTTCCTCGCAGTCTAGTTAAGGAAAGGTATGCAGTGCTGCCGGGTCTGCGTTCAGGTAGATTGCCTGCCCAACGTCTACGGTTGCCGATACAGACAGGACTGCGGTGAGCGGGGTTCTGGCAGGTAGGGTGAGTGATCCGTGGGAGCTAGCAACTGTAGCTGATGCCGTTAGTTCCCCTTCGACCTTCCAACCGGCGGTGTGCGCTTCACAAGACTGCGCTAGCACAGGCAGAGCTCCTATCTGCTCTTTGTTTGCGGCGGTAAAACCAAAGGCAGAAATACCGGCTGTTACCCGGCGTCCTGCCAGCTCACCTTCTAGCTCGTTGTAGAGAGGAAAAACTAACCGCGCTACCTCTAGGCTGGCGGGAGCGGCAAGTAGCTGGGCGGGGCTGGTCAGCTGCGCTAGGCGTCCTGCCAGCAAGACGCCTACTTGCTGACCCATCTGTAGCGCCTCGTTCTGGTGGTGGGTGACGTAGATTCCGGTGAAGCCCAGCTGCCGGTGCAGGGTTTGTAGGTCTGCGCGGATGGAGGCGCTGGTTGCTTCATCCACGCTTGAGAGGGGTTCGTCAAAGAGCACTACCGGTGCCTTGCGCACCAGGGCTCGGGCAATACCTGCGCGCTGTGCCTGGCCCCCTGAGAGTTGGGCAGGCTTCTTGGTAAGGTGCTGCCCCAGCCCCAGCGAATCTACCAGAGAGGTGAAGTGCTCTTTATCGATGGGCGCTGCCTTTTTCAGCCGGGAGGCAAAGAGAATATTCTGCTCAACCGTCAGGTGGGGGTAGAGCACCGGCTGCTGAAAGACGAAGCCTACCTGCCCGGGTGTGAGAGGACGCCCGGTGTAGGTCACCTGCCCCTCGTCGGCTTTTTCTAACCCGGCGATGATACGCAGCAGGGTTGATTTACCCGCCCCTGAGCTGCCCAAGAGGCTGACCAGTTGCCCAGCAGGCACCTGCATATTTAGCCCTGACAGCACACTACTTTCAGCAAAACGTTTGTGCAGGTTGGTGATGCTTAGGGCGTGTGCGGTCATGCTCCCTATTCTAGTGGGTGTTCAGAGAGGCGGGAGTTAGTGGCAATCGTATATCTGTGCAACTCGGTTCAGACTTTAATAATGAAGTCTCAGATATCTACCGTGTGCTCTTCCAATACCTAGCTAACTGCCATATGGCTAAGCATAGACCAAGCAGGATCGCTGATACAGAAATTAGGTGCCAGGTTAGAATCCATGGGGACGTCTCATGGTAGAGCGCCCCGGATTCTTCCCAGGCTCGGTATTCTAGACCAGCTGCTACAACTGAAGATAGAAGAGATACAAAACCGAGACCTACTAGCAAAGCAGGTACCCACCATTTATTCTTTGTTCGTTTATTCATAGTTTTCACCAGTTACAATGGTGGCTAGTAATGCAACCTACCATTGAGGCTTATTGCTCCGAATACGTTCAAGGTTGTAGGCTCCTGCAAAAGGCAGACCATAGGTGCTAGCGGCAACATGGCACTCGTACTGATGACGGAGC
>JAUMUH010000079.1 GCA_030530765.1 Rothia sp. (in: high G+C Gram-positive bacteria) | reverse complement strand
GGGGAGCTTGAGATGCACCCGCCTCTGCCGGGGCAGCTGGTGCGCTGTCTTCAAGTTTGCCGCTATCTACTGCCTGGGCCAGCGTGCTCAGGGCATATTTGCCAAGGTCAGTTGAGTTTTGTGTGGTGAGGTTCCAGACCGTACCGTGGGGCCGGGTGCTTGCTTCTAGGCGGTTGTTGGTTGCAGCAGCTAGCTCGGTGTCGTGGGTGACGATGATGAGGGTTGCACCGGTTTCTTGCAGTGCAGCAAGGGCTACGTTGACCTTGGCAGCTGATACCGGGTCAAGGTGAGCGGTAGGTTCGTCGATGAGCACGGTGACCCGTTGCCCTTCTGCCTGCAGGGTAGCCACACGGGCTAGTGCGCGGGCTATGGCTAGACGGCGCATTTGACCTGCGGATAGGGCTTCAGGAGCAAGGTCTGCTAGGTCGGCAAGACCTACGGCGCGCAGGTAGGTGGTAAAAAATTCGCGGTCTTCCGGTGTGAAAGCAACGGTATCGCCCAGCAGGGTTGAGGCGTAGGTAATGCCTTCTAGGGCGCCTTCACCGCGGGTAACGGCGGCATACAGTGCCACTTCTGCTAAAGCGGTGGGAGCTATGAAGGCAGGTGATTGGCTAATCCACACAGTTGCCCCGGTGCCACTGACCAGACCGGAGACGCGCACCGGGTCAGTGGTCCCGGTGGGCACTAGACCGTCTCGCAGAGACCCGCCGAGCACGCTGAGCAGGGTGGTCTTACCGCAGCCAGAGGCCCCGGTAACGGCAGTGGTGGTGCCGTGGCGCAGAGTGAAGGTGACGCCGGTGAGCACACGGTCTCTGCCAGGGTAAGCCAGGGAAAGGTCTCGTACCGAGATGTAGTCTCCACAGGGTGCAACGGTTGGGGCGGGGAGGGGTTGGTCGATGATGTCTTGTGCGTGACGCAGGGCTGCTACGCCATCTTCTGACTGGTGGTAGGCAGCGCCAACGTCTCGTAGGGGCTGGTAGCACTCGGGGGCAAGCAGCAGGGCAAGCAGGGCAAGATCCAGGCCCATATTGCCTTCTACCAGGCGCAGACCAATCAGTACTGCAACCAGGGCAACGGAGATGGTGGTAATAAGTTCGAGCGCGAGGGAGGAAAGGAAGGCTGAGCGTAGGGTGTAGATGGTTGCTTTGCGGTAGCGCTCCCCCAGCTCCCCCAGTGCCTTGGTCTGTGCCCGCGAGCGCCCTAGCCCTACCAGCACGGGCAGACCCTTGACCAATTCAACGATGTGGTCTGAGAGGCGCAGTAAGTCGCGCTGTGCTCGGGCGGTGTCCTCACGGGTGGTGCGCCCGATAAGCACCATGAAGACGGGGATGAGGGGCAGGGTCAGGGCTATGGTGAGGGCTGATACCCAGTCGTAGATAGCAATGACGACAAGCAAGATGGTTGGGATGACGGCGCTTGAGACAAAGGCGGTGAGGGTCTTGGTGTAGTAGTTATCGAGTGCGTCAAGCCCCCGTGAGAGTAGCACCGCAGTAGCGCCGGTGCCGTCTGGGGTGTCGATGCCCCCGGTGGCTAGAACTCGGCGAATAACCTGCCTGCGAATGGTTGTTTTGGCACCGGTGGCAGCTCTTTGGGCGTAGTAGGTCAGGTACCAGTCAGCAGCTGCTCGCACCGCCAGGGCAAGTAGACCGGTTAGCACCAGGGAAAGCAGGCTCGGTTGTATGAAGGGGCTGGCAAAGAAGATGCCACTGAGCTGAGCTTGGCCGGTACCGGCAAAGAGCGCTCGCTGTTCCTCTAGGGCGCTGGCGTAGCTGCTGCCTTCATGGAGGACGGCGTAGGTCAGGCGTGCCAGGAGGGTCAGGGCAGTTGCCAGCACACCGGCAAAGACGACCAGGGCAAGGGTTTTTATTGCGGTGAGCGCTGCAAAAACTATCAGGTTCTTTTTTGCTCCGGGGCCTAGGGGCGGTCTGGTGCTTTTGAGCTGTGCCATAGGTGTGCCTTGCCTTTGCTACCGTGGGTGTTCTTTCATTATTCTAGTGCTTCAGCCCCTGCCTTCTGCAGGGGGTGTCTTATGCAGTGAACGTGGGTATGAGTGCACTGTGTTTTTCTTCTGCTTTAAGGGCACTGGTGTTTACCCGTCTCCTTTATTTAGCTTAGTTGCGGTGCGGTTCTAGACCTCGCTTCTTGTAGGCCAGCCAGCTAAAGTGGGGACATCATGTGCCTCTGGGATGTGGTTCACGGTCAGGCGTTTGCGGAAGACCCAGTAGGTCCAGCCCTGGTAGATCAGTAGCACGGGGACGCCGAAGGCAGCTACCCAGCTCATCACGTTCAGGGTGTAGGTGGAGCTTGAGGCGTTAGTGATGGTTAGGTTGTTGGCTGCATCGAGGGTTGAGGGTAGGACGTTGGGGTAAAGCGCCATGAAAATGGCGAGCACCCCGGCAGCAACGAAGACTGATAAACCGGCGAAGCCCTTACCCTCGTAGCCTGCTTTGATGAGTGCCCAGGCAACTACCAGAGCCACGGCGGCAAGAACGGTGAAGCTCCAAGAAAGTGCCTTACCTGCGGTTAACTGCATGTAAAGTACCCAGATAATCACCGGCAGCAGAAGCAGGGGCGAGAATGTGAGCAGGGCAGCCCGAGCGCGGTGGCGAACCGCGCCGTCCGTTTTGAGGCAGATAAAGGCAAGACCCATCACAAGGGAGAGCCCGACCATCGACAGTCCGCCCATGAATACCGCAGGGGTGAACCAGGCAAATGCTCCGCCTACCCGGTCACCGTTGGCGTTGATGGGCAGACCGGTGGTAGTGAGCGCCAATAGGGCACCAATCATAAAAGAGACCACCAGGGAGCCAAGGGAGATTGCCAGGTTCCAGCTTGCGATCCAGCGGTCACCGCTGCCCTTACCGCGGTACTCAATAGCAACGGCTCTGAAGATGAGTGCCAGAAGGGTGATGGTTAGCGGAATGTAGAGGGCAGAGAAGAGGGCGGCATACCAGAGGGGGAAGGCAGCAAAGGTAGCTGCGCCGGCGGTCACCACCCACACTTCGTTGCCGTCCCAGACCGGGCCGATGGTGTTGAGTAGCAAGCGGCGTTCTTTTTCGTCTTTGGCAAAGATACGGCTCATGAGCATTCCTACACCCATATCGAAGCCATCAAGAATGATGTAGCCGGTCCAGAAGAAACCGATGACGGCAAACCAGACGGTAGGCAGAAGAGGCTGGTGGGCGAAAAGGTCAAACATTGGTTTTTACCCCTTTCTCTTAGTAGGCAAAGGCGAGCACGTCGCGGTCGTTGGTGTCATCGGGTGTGTGGGGGTCTTCTACCAGCTCGGGCATGGCTGCTACCACGCCGGTTTTGACGTACTTGGCTAGCAGGTAGATCTCAACCACCATAAGTAGCCCGTACACCAGCCCCAGGGAAATGAGTGAGAAGAGCACCTCGTAGCCAGAGGCGCCGGGGGAAACGGCGGCTGCAGTAAAGAGCATAAGAGCGGGGTTGCCTTCTGGGTTGGGCGCCACGACGAAGGGTTGGCGGCCCATTTCGGTAAAGACCCAGCCCAGGGCATTAGCACCAAAGGGCGCAAGAATACCGGCGATGGCAAGGTTTGATATCCACCGCGCCTCAGGTACGGTGCCTTGGCCCTTTTTGCGGGTTACCCAGAGCACGTAGATGAAGGAGAGGGCGCTGATACCGCCTAAGGTAATCATGCCGCGGAAGCCGTAGTAGGTGACCTCCATCAGGGGTAGGTATTCAACCTCAGTGCCTGCGCGTTCACCGTAGAGTTCGGTGTTGTTGGGCAGGTGGGTGCCGTAGGTTTCCTGATACTCGGGCATCAGGGAGGTGATACCGGCAACGGGGGTGGTGAAGTCCTCATAGGCGAGGAAGGACAGCAGACCGGGTATTTCAATCACCGCCTGAACTTCATCGCAGTTCTGGGCGCCTGGGGACGAGAGGGAGAGCAGGGAGAAGCCGGTGCCATCGTGACAAGCTGCTTCTGCTGCCGCCATTTTCATAGGCTGCTGCTCAATCATCAGTTGTGCCTGGGCATGCCCGGTAAAGGCAGTGCCCAAGAAGCCGATCAGACCAATGATTGCACCAAAGCGTAGGGACCTGAACCAGACGGTGAAGTCGGTGGTATCACGGGCGCCTTCAGGCCGATGCCCCACCACGACCTTGCCATTTTCACCAATGGTGTCGATGCCGTCCTTGCGGCGGCGCCAGAGCTTGTACCAGGCGATGCCTACCAGGAAGCCACCGGCAACCTGCACTGACCCAGCAATGGCGTGGGGGTAGGCAACCAGGGCGGTGTTGTTAGTCAGCACAGCCCAGATGTCGGTCATGACCGGGCGCCCGTCCACCATTTCAACACCCACGGGGTGCTGCATCCAGGAGTTAGCGACGATGATGAAGTAGGCAGAGAGCCAGCTGGCTGCGACGGCACAGAAGAGGCAGGCAGCGTGTATCTTGGGTTTGAGTTTGTCCCAGCCGAAGATCCACAGGCCTAAGAAGGTGGCTTCAACAAAGAATGCCAGTAAGCCTTCCATGGCCAGGGGCGCACCAAAGACATCGCCCACGAAGCGGGAGTATTCGCTCCATGCCATGCCGAACTGGAATTCTTGAACCAGACCGGTGGCCACCCCCATGATGAAGTTGATGAGGTAGAGCTTGCCCCAGAACTTGGTCATGCGTTTGTACTCGGGTTTGTGGGTGCGGATGTAGGTGATGTAGAAGCCGGTCACAACGGCGCCAAGCCCCAGGGTGAGGGGCACCATCATGAAGTGGTAGACGGTGGTGATACCGAACTGCCAGCGGGCTAGTTCTAGGGGGTCCATCGGTGTCCTTGTAGGGTGTAAAACATGAAAGGACGCCCGGCTCAGCTCTGGTGCAGGAGGCAGGCGTTCGCGTAATTATCGAACCATGCTACACACCTAAGATGGGCACCGAGATAAGGTTATTGACACCCTGTCAGCTCGAGATTTGACGGCTGAATAAAGGTCATTTAAACGCTAAGCCCCATCTACCCGTTAGTGGGCCGATGGGGCTTTACCGAGGTTTCTTACAGCTAACATCGGCGCTTTTCTAAAGAGCCAAGCCAAGGGGCTAAGGTTTGCTCAGCAGGCCGAGCTGCGCCACGGCGTCCTTCTCTTCTTGCAGTTCAGCAACCGAGGCAGCAATACGATGTAGCGAGAACTGGGAGTGCCCAAAGCCGTGAACAATCTCATACCCTCCAGCTGAGCAGCGCACCGGGAAGGAGCTCATCAGCCCCTCAGGCACCCCATACGAACCGTCTGAGGGCACCGCCATAGAGACCCAGCGCTCCCCCGTTCCCAGCGCCCAATCCCGCACGTGCATAATAGCCGCATGCGCAGCTGAAGCAACGGACGAGCCACCGCGCACAGCAATAATCTCAGCCCCGCGCTTGGCAACGGTAGGAATGAAAGTATTTTCAATCCATTCCTGCCCCAGACCCTTTTCCTCTAGCACCTCAAGAGCAGGACGCCCGCCCACGGTAGCGTGGAAAAGGTCGGGGTACTGGCTAGCTGAGTGATTACCCCAAATGGTTACACCCTCAACATCGGCGACAGAAGCGCCGGTAGCCAACGCCAACTGCCCCACCGCCCGGTGGTGATCAAGGCGAGTCAAAGCAGTAAAACTCTCACGCGGGACGTCCGGGGCATGAGAGGCAGCAATCAGGGCATTGGTATTGGCGGGGTTACCCACCACCGCCACCTTGATGTCATCAGCAGCATGGTCATTGATTGCCCTACCCTGCACCGAGAAAATTCCGCCATTAGCCTCCAAAAGATCTGCCCGTTCCATGCCCTTGGTGCGGGGGCGGGAACCAATCAGCAGTGCAATGTTAGTGCCCTCAAAGGCGGTTGCCGGGTCATCGGTCACTTCAATGTGCTCAAGCAGAGGGAAGGCGCCGTCCGTCAGCTCCATAGCTGTGCCCTCAGCCCCCTTGAGACCAGCCGGAATCTCTAGCAGACGCAAACGAACCGGGGTATCAGCCCCCAGCATCTCACCGGCTGCAATACGGAAAAGGGAGGCGTAGCCAATCTGCCCACCAGCGCCAGTGACGGTAACAGTAACAGGTTTCTTCATTGAATGTGCCATAGGCAACATTCTACCGGCTCTAGGATGCCTTGGACAGGAGTCTTGGAATTTTTCAGCACCAGAAAATAAGACCCCTACCCCTACCAAAAGCTAGGCGTCGATGGCAGTAGCATCCAGCTTGTGGGCACCGCGAATAATGAAGTCCTTACGCGGGGCAACCTCAGAGCCCATCAAAAGGGTGAAGGCACGCTCGGCGGCCTCAGCGTCAGCTACGCGAACCCGACGCAGCATGCGGTGGCGGGGGTCCATGGTAGTTTCAGCTAGCTGGTCAGCATCCATCTCACCCAGACCCTTATAGCGCTGAATAGGTTCTTTGTAGCTCTTGCCCTCAGCCTCAAGGCTAGCTAGCAGCTCGTGCAACTCCTTTTCGGTATAGGTATAGACCATCTCGTTGGGCTTACCGCGGTGAACCACCTCAACTCGATGTAGGGGCGGCACCGCAGCATAGACCTTACCCGCCTCAACCAGAGGCCGCATGTAGCGGTAGAAAAGGGTCAGTAACAGGGTACGGATGTGGGCGCCATCCACATCAGCATCGGTCATCATAATAATCTTGTCGTAGCGGCGGGCATCCAGGTCAAAGGTGCGCCCAGACCCAGCGCCGATCACCTGAATAATGGCAGCACACTCGGCGTTAGCCAGCATATCGGTAATGGACGCCTTCTGAACGTTGAGGATCTTACCGCGAATGGGCAGCAGCGCCTGGTAGGTCGATGATCGCGCCAGGCGGGCGGTGCCCAATGCTGAGTCACCCTCAACAATAAAAAGCTCAGACTTTTCAACC
>JAUMUH010000078.1 GCA_030530765.1 Rothia sp. (in: high G+C Gram-positive bacteria) | reverse complement strand
CCAGCGTCGCAGAAGACGGCACCCACATCACCTCCTTCCTCGCACTGCCCGAAGGTAACAGCACCGAACCCCGCCCGCTCGTCGTCTTCGCCCACGGCGGCCCCTGGGGTTCATGGAACTCCTGGACCTACCGCTGGAACCCCTGGGTTCTCACTGCCGCAGGTTACGCCGTCCTGTTGCCAGATCCGGCTATCTCCACCGGCTACGGTCAGCACATGCTCGACCGAGGCGGCGATAACTTGGGCGGCACCCCCTACAGGGACATCATGCAGGTGGTAGAAGAAGTAGCAGAGCGCCCCGACATCCAGGGCGATAATATTGCTTTCTCGGGTGGTTCCTACGGTGGCTTTATGACCAACTGGGTTGCCGGCCACGCTGGCACCCGCTTCAAGTGCTACATCACCCACGCCTCCATCTGGGACTACGGCACCATGTACTACCTCTCAGACAACGGCGCCTGGCACGAATGGAAGCTCAACCCCGGCGGTGAGGCGCACAGCATCTCACCCTGCCAACACGCCGCTAACATCGCCGCGCCTATGCTGGTTATCCACGGCGATAAAGACTACCGCGTGCCCATCGGCCAGGCACACCACCTCTGGGCAGACCTGCAACACCACTCACCTGAGCTGGGGCACGCCTACCTCTACTACCCGGACGAGGGTCACTGGGTCCTCAAACCCGGTAACTCCCGCCTCTGGTACCAAACCTTTACCGCTTGGCTCGCCAAGCACCTGCACGGGCAAGAGTTCGAGGCGCCCGAGATACTGGGGTAAGGACGTCGAAGAGCAGAAAATGAACCAGCAGACATGCTCCCCGCCGGCTGATTTTCTAAGGTGAGTTTCCTGCCGCGCAAGCGACAAACACTCCAGCTCAAACATTAAATACACAAGGACGCCGCGGGCAGCTTTGCCTGTATATGTGGCAGGCGCTGTTGAGGGGCGTCCTTGTGTATTTAAAACTCGCGAGTCGTATTTATCGCTTGCGCGGCTGGCGCTGGTTTACACTCGCTTCTTCGCTGCCTTCCGCCGCTTCACTAACGAGACTGTGGGCGCGATATTCATGGCAATCCACAGCGGGTTAGTGATTACAAAGAGCATGAAAAGTGTGCGCACCAGCGAGGAGGCATCCGCCGGAATAATCAAATAATTCAGTAGCAGTGTGACGCCAAAATACAGCACCGTACCTACCACCAGGTACAGCATGGCATAACGGAACTCAGAAGCAGAGGCGGTGCCCCGGTCATTCCAGTAGTGGCGGTAAAAAAGCCGCACCGCCCGCCCAAACCCCACGTCCTCAGCAACCGCAGGTGCCCGCTGCTCATCCACCTGCTCATCATCAAAGCCACCCACAGCAAGAGCATCAGGGGTGTCCTCGGTGAGGGTCTCATAGGTGAAGGTGCGGTGAGGTTTTTTCTCAGACATACCCACCAGACTACCAAGCCCCCGCTAAAACCTAGAAAGGTTAGCGGGGGCTGTGCTTGGGCAACTTTCTGATGCTGGTCTAGCTTCTCACTGCTCCTACCTCGTACTTGAGACCGTTAGGGCTGGACGGGAAGAAGGCCAAGACGGTAGGCACCACCCCGAGCCCTACCAGGCACAGAAGCCACAGAGCGCCGGGGAAGCCTGCGTCCTGCAGTCTGCGCCAGCCAAGACCCAGGGTCAACACAAAAAATAAAACTCCGAGAACAAGATAGACAACCATGACGATGAGGAACAGCACGAAGGAGTCAGGAACCTTCGGGTTGGGGTCGTTGGGGTCCATCTGCATTATCTCGACATAGATTGAGAGGAAAAAGGTCATGTAGAGTGCAATGAAAGACACACAAAAGAAAATCATGAGTGAGCCGTAAACCCACCAGAATTCGCTTTGCCCGGCTCTGCCGTTGAAGACAAAGAGGTTCTTGCTCCAGAGTCTAAAAGCCTCATTGAAGCCGACTGAGGGGCGCATCATCTCTGGTGGCATACCAAAAGGAACGCCGTGGTTGTTGTGGGGAGGCTGCCACTGTGGCGGGGGAACAGGGCTGGTGGCGGGGTTAGTCATGAGAAATCCTTGTCTGTGGCAGGGCTTGCCGGGAGCCTAACAAAGGTGTGCGGTCAAAGCCATATGCCACGCTGTTGTAAATGCATCAAGGCATCAAAGGAGCCCTAGCGTATAAAACTAGGGCTCCATTGCCAGTGCTACAGTGTTACTTGCGGTTATCCAGGTAGAAGCTAATTAGACCCTGGGTTGAGGAATCCTGGGCGGCCAGAACCGCCCGGTCACCAGCCACTGCGGGGGCAAGCTGCAACGCCAACTGCTTACCGAGTTCAACACCCCACTGGTCAAAGGAATCAATGCCCCACACAACACCCTGAACAAAGGTGATGTGCTCATAGAGGGCAATGAGCTGACCCAGGACGGCGGGGGTCAACTGGGCTGCCATGATAGAGGTGGTGGGGCGGTTACCTGAGAATACGCGGGCAGGCACAATCTCCTCAGCGGTGCCCTCAGCACGAACCTCATCAGCGGTCTTGCCGAAGGCAAGTGCCTTGGTCTGGGCAAAGAAGTTAGCCAGGAAGAGTTCGTGAACGTCCTGTTCGCCGTCACGGGTGGGGTGAACCGGGTTAGCGAAAGCAATGAAGTCAGCGGGGATAATACGGGTGCCCTGGTGAATTAGCTGGTAGAAGGCGTGCTGGCCGTTGGTGCCCGGTTCGCCCCAGAAAACTTCACCGGTTGCGGTGGTTGCAGGTGAACCATCTGCGCGGACAGACTTACCGTTTGACTCCATGGTCAGCTGTTGCAGGTAGGCAGGGAAGCGGTGCAGATACTGGTCATAGGGTAGAACAGCGTGGGTTTCAGCACCCAAGAAGTTAACGTTCCAGATATTCAGCAGACCCATGAGGGCAGGGACGTTCTGCGCCAGGGGAGCGGTGCGGAAGTGCTCGTCCATAGCGTGGAAGCCAGCCAGGAAGTTCTCAAAGGTATCGGGGCCCAACACAATTGCAAGGGGAGTGCCGATAGCAGAATCTACCGAGTAGCGGCCGCCTACCCAGTTCCAGAAACCAAAAGCGTTAGCGGGGTCAATGCCGAATTCTGCCACCTTATCTAGGGCGGTAGAGACAGCTACGAAGTGGGCTGCAACGGCGTCCTTATCTTCCTTACCCTCAAGGGCACCTGCCTCACGCAGGGAGGCCAGCAACCAGTCGCGGCAAACCCGGGCGTTGGTTAGGGTCTCTAGGGTGCCAAAGGTCTTGGACGCAACGATAAAGAGGGTGGTTTCGGGGTCGAGGCCCTTGACGGTCTCAGCCGCATCGGTGGGGTCGATGTTAGAGATGAAACGAGCGCTCAGACCGGGCTGGGCATAGGGCTTGAGTGCCTCATAAACCATCACGGGCCCGAGGTCAGAGCCACCAATACCGATGTTAACAACGGTCTCAATCTGCTTGCCGGTGACGCCGGTCCACTCGCCAGAGCGCACCCGGTCAGCAAAATCGTAAATCTTTGCCAGAACCTCGTGAACATCTTTATCAACGTTTTGACCATCAACGACCAGTTGCGGTTGCATACCGGCGGGGCGTCGTAAAGCGGTGTGCAGAACCGCGCGGTCCTCGGTGACGTTGATGTGCTCGCCACTGAACATGGCGGCGCGGCGGCCCTCAAGATTGACCTGTTCAGCAAGTGCGGTCAGCAGCTCAATGGTTTCATCAGTAATAAGGTTCTTAGAGAGGTCAACGTGCAAATCAGCTGCGGTAAAGGTCAGCTTGGCTGCCCGCTTCTGATCCTGCTCAAACCAGGTGCGCAAATCGGGTGTAAGTGCCTTCTGATGGGCTGCGAGTTTGCCCCAGGCATCGGTGGTAGTTGCATCAATGAGCTGTGAATTGTCCATGCTTCTATTCTCTACCTTTCCCCTCAATTTTGCTGGCACACAGCGTCTCTATGCCTAATTTTGTGGTAGGCACCTCACTGTATTTTCTGCCCAATAATCGGTGGGATAGGGGCGAAAGAGGTAGAAAGTAGGCTTTCCGTCAGCTAGGGTTGAAAGAACATGCGCCAACACTGCGCACAACCACACCGGTGTTTCCCCAGCTAAACGGTGGGAACTAAGCCCGGGTGATACGTTACTAGAGGAGAAGTAGAGGATGGCTAAGAGTAAAACAGCACCGCCCGGTCAGGCGCTCGCGCCTAACGGGTTGACCCAAGAAATGATGGACAAGGTAGAAAGCGGTGCTTTAGCGAAGCGGGTTTTCTGGCCGGCCGCACTGATCATGGCAAGCTTTATTGCCCTGGTGCTTGCCTTCCCCAACCAAGCAGGTGAGATTTTTAGCAACCTGCAAAGCGGCGTCATCGGTTATTTTGGCTGGTACTACGTTGCAATCGTTGCCTTCTTTGTCATCTTTGCTCTCTACGTAGGTTTCTCACGCCTGGGTGATGTAAAAATTGGTGCAGATGACGATGAGCCAGACTTTAGCTTCATGACCTGGCTGGCTTTCCTCTTTGCAGCGGGCATGGGTATTGGTCTAGTTTTCTATGGCGCATCAGAACCGCTCATGCACTACGTCAACCCCCACCCCGGTGTGGGCGGTAACGAGGCACAGGTAGCCCAGGCTGCAATGAGCCAGTCATTTTTGCACTGGGGTCTGCACCCCTGGGCTATCTACGTCATTGTTGGTCTAGCCCTGGCCTATTCAGCCCACCGCCTTGGTCTGCCCCTGTCCATTCGCTACGCCCTTAAACCCATTTTTGGTAAAAAAATTGAAGGTGGCTGGGGCGATACCATTGACGTCATCGCCCTGGTCGGCACTCTCTTTGGTGTGGCAACCTCTATGGGGCTTGGCGTTATGCAAATCGCAGCGGGTATGGGGTACATCAACATTGATGCCAACACCCAGCTGGGCTACGTCATTATCATTGCGCTCCTAACCGTGGTCACCCTGATTTCTGTGGTGACAGGTCTTGAAAAGGGTATGAAAATCCTTTCGAATGCAAACCTGATTCTTGCTGCAGTTATCTGCCTCTTTGTGCTGATTGCAGGCCCCACTCTCTTTATCTTCCGCGAGTTCGTTGCGGCAATTGGTAACTACGCCCAGAACTTCATTTCGTTGACCTTTAACACCTTGGCACTGTACGGGGACGAGGGGCAGCAGTTCCAGGCTGCCTGGACTACTTTCTACTGGGGCTGGTGGATTTCATGGTCGCCCTTCGTTGGCATGTTCATTGCCCGCGTCTCTAAGGGGCGCACTGTGCGTGAGTTCATCCTCGGTGTTTTGCTCATCCCATCGATGATTTCTTTCTTCTGGTTTACCGTCATGGGTGGCTCAGCGCTCTACAACGAACTTTTCACCGATAACCCCACCCTACTTGAAGCTGACGGTAGCGCCGTAGCTGAGCACATCCTCTTTAATATGCTCGGTGGTATGCCGGGGTCAGCTGCGCTGGTCATCGGCTCGGTACTGCTAATTATTATCTTCTTTGTGACTTCGGCAGACTCCGGTGCACTGGTTCTGGGTATGATCTCTACCCACGGTTCACCCGAACCTAAAACCTGGATTCGCGTGTTCTGGACGCTGGTGGCAGGTTGCGTTGCGGTGGCCCTGCTACTTGCCGGCGGCACAGACTCACTGAGCACCATTCAAACCGTGGCAATTTTGACCGCTTTGCCCTTCTCAGCAGTGATTTTGCTGATGTGCGCTTCGCTCTTCAAAACCCTGCGCCATGAGCATCATCTCATCGTCACTGCCCAGCGTCGCCAGGTGCGTCAAGAAATTACCCGCGCCGTGCACAGCCGCCTAGAGGACGATATTGACGAGATGGTTGCCTCTGAAGTGAAGTCCTCGGTCTCTCAAGCGGTAGACGCACGAGTTGAGGCAGCGGTCGAAGCCGCCGTTGATGAAGCGGTAGAAACCAAGGTCGAAACCGTGGTGGATCGCGCCGTTGAAAAGGCTGTTGATGAGGTTAACGTTCAGGTTTCTGCTAATACAGCTGCCATTGAACAGATCCGCACAGCAACCGGGGCTATCCCCGTGGTGGAACCTTCTGGGGCTAAAGCTGCAGAATCTACCCGCACAACCAATACCCCCTGGAAGAAGTAACTAAACTAGCTTCCTGTAACAGGCTCGGTCTACCGGTACTACCGGTAGACCGAGCATTTTAATGCGCAGAACCCCCAATGTGTCTTAGCTGATAGATGTTTGAGTCGCGTTGACCGGTATACTCAACAACAAAGCCCTGTGCATGTCCCTGCCCAAAACCCGGTAGGTGCGTTGCGCACCGGCGTCCTCATATCAAGTTTTCCAATTTAATAAAGCGAGATTTATTCCGTATGTCTGAAACTCAGAACACCGCTTCACGGAGCGACCTTCGCAACGTGGCAATCGTGGCGCACGTTGACCACGGCAAGACCACCATCGTTGATGCGATGCTCAAACAGACCAACGCTTTTAGCGCTCACGCAGATGTTGAAGATCGCGTGATGGACTCCGGTGACCTTGAAAAGGAAAAGGGCATTACCATCCTGGCTAAGAACACCACCGTCTTCTACTCTGGCCCCGCTGCAAACGGTGAAGAGATCACCATTAACGTTATTGACACCCCCGGCCACGCCGACTTCGGCGGTGAGGTTGAGCGCGGCCTGTCCATGGTGGACGGCGTGGTTCTGCTGGTGGACGCCTCTGAAGGCCCCCTGCCTCAGACCCGCTTCGTGCTGCGTAAGGCACTGGCTGCTCATCTGCCCGTCATCCTGGTCGTTAACAAGGTTGACCGCCCCGATGCTCGTATTGACGAAGTTGTTGGCGAGTCCATGGACCTGCTGCTGGGCCTGGCCGGCGACCTTGCCGATGAGGTACCCGACCTTGACGTTGACGCCCTGCTCAACGTCCCCGTCGTTTACGCATCCGGTAAAGCCGGTGCAGCCTCCCTCAACCAGCCCGCTGACGGCGATTTGCCCGATAACGACAACCTTGAGCCCCTCTTCCAGACCATCCTGGAACACGTCCCTGCACCCACCTACAACCCCGATGAGGTTCTGCAGGCACACGTCACCAACCTTGACTCATCCCCCTTCCTGGGCCGCCTTGCACTGCTGCGCATCTTCAACGGCACCCTCAAGAAGGGGCAGACCGTAGCCTGGGCACGCCAGGACGGCACCGTCAAGTCAGTTCGCATTTCAGAGCTGCTTGCCACCAAGGCACT
>JAUMUH010000077.1 GCA_030530765.1 Rothia sp. (in: high G+C Gram-positive bacteria) | reverse complement strand
AGCAGCAGGTGCGTCAAAAAATTGCGGAGGTTCAAGAGCGTGGGAATTACCCGATTCTGGTGGGTGGATCCGGGCTGTATGTACGCGCTGCCCTGGACGTGTTGGAATTCCCCGAAACTGACCCGCAGGTGCGTGCCCGGCTAGAAGCTGAGCTTGCAGCCACTGGGCCCGGTGCTTTGCACACCCGGCTAGCTGTGGTAGACCCAGCATCAGCTGCCCGTGTGAAAGACGAGCGCAGGCTGATCCGTGCCCTTGAAGTCTTTGAGGTAACGGGCCGCCCCTTCTCGTCCTTTATGCCAACCCGCACCTACTATCAGCCTGCCCTACAGATCGGGTTAGAGGGGGATCGCTCACAGTTACATGAGCGCCTGCATCAGCGGGTTGTAAAGATGGCAGAGATTGGTTTGCTCGATGAGGTTGCTCACCTTGAAGCTAAGGGGCTACGAGAGGGAAAAACTGCTTCCCGCGCCATCGGTTACCGCGAATTTTTACGGGCTTTGGACGCTGACCGCGGTGAACTTCCTTCGGGGCAAACCTACAGCATCGAAGCGGCTATTGAAGATACCGTTATAGCCACCCGCCAGTTTGCTCGCCGTCAGATCACCTGGTTTAGAGCAGACCCGAGAGTGACCTGGTTTAACTGGGCAGATAAGGGTATGCTTGAGCTTGCACTCGCAACTGTTAGGGGGAAGTAGCTTACTTTCTAAAAGTTATATCTCATTCTTCTTCTGAGAGTTCCAGGCGTGGTAAGGGTCTGATAGTTGCCTCAAATCTGCGCTGGTGCCTGGTGAGAAGGGGTATGCGGTGCGCTTGATTCCCCAAATTTTTTTTGTAAGAAAGTACATGACATGACTACTCCTATGTCAAAGCGCCTTTGGGCAGAATTCCTTGGCACCTTCTGGCTGGTTTTCGGTGGCTGTGGCTCAGCTATTTTCGCTGCTACTGCAGAAACTCCTGAAGGTTTCCCCGTGGGTATCGGCTATCTCGGTGTAGCGCTAGCTTTCGGTTTGACCGTGCTCACCGCCGCCTACGCTTTGGGCCATCTGTCTGGCGGGCACTTTAACCCCGCTGTTACCCTGGGCGTATGGGCTGCCCGCCGCATTGAGACCAAAGCTGTCTTGCCCTACATCGCAACCCAGCTGGTTGCCGCTATCGTTGCTGGCGGTGCCCTCTTTGTTATTGCTAGTGGCAAGGACGGCTTCTCTGCCTCCCAGTCCGGTTTTGCATCCAACGGCTACGGTGAGTTTTCACCTTCAGGCTACTCCCTGCTTTCAGCTTTCCTCGTTGAAGTGATTCTGACTGCGGTATTCCTCTGGGTTATCCTCGGTACCACCTCAAAGTCAGCTGCTGCTGGTTTTGCACCCCTGGCTATTGGTCTGACCCTGACTATCATTCACCTGGTCTCCATACCCGTGACCAACACCTCCGTCAACCCTGCACGCTCTTTGGGCGTTGCTCTCTTTGCAGGTGGCGATCACCTGGGGCAGGTGTGGCTCTTCTTCGTGGCACCCATTCTGGGCGCCCTCATCGCAGGTTTCTCTTACAAGGCACTAACTGGCGATAAGAACTAGTCACTGCCACTGCGGTGAATGTGCGGGCGGTACCTGGTAGCAGCATCTGCATCAGGTACCGCCCGCACAGTTTTTAAGTAGAAGAGCTAGACTTAATGTTCAAGAATAACCGGCAAGGAAAGGTAGATTATGGCTGCTCACGTTGTTGAAGAACCCCGCTGGGGTGAGCTGACCGGTAAAACCCTGACCAAGGGGCAAGCGACCGGGAATGACTTCATTTTTATGACGGACCCACAGGCAGAACTGGATTTACCGGCAGATCTTATTGCCCAAGTTACTGACCGTCACTTTGGCATTGGTGCAGACGGCTTCATCCGTGCAGTTAAAACAGCCAACCTTGATTTTGCCGCCCACCTGCTTGTTACCCACCCTGAGGCAGAGTGGTTTATGGACTACCGCAATGCAGATGGGTCTATCGCAGAGATGTGCGGTAACGGGGTGCGCGCTTTTGTAGACTACTTGTGCGCTGAAGGGCTGGTTCAGCTAGAAGAAGGCGGGCGCCTCTTTATCGGTACCCGCGCCGGGGTTAAGGCTGTGGGCAAAACAGAAGGTGTTTACGCTATTGATATGGGCCCTTGGGGCTTTATCAACGGGGATATGGCACGCGATAACGGCACCGATGCTCAGGTGAATGCGAAGGGGCTGAAAACTCCTCGCGGTGCCCTATCTATTAGCATGGGTAACCCGCATACCGTCGTCATGCTGGGCACCAGCGGAAAGCTTGACGGGCTGAATCTGCATGAGGCACCCAGGGTATCCCCCCACCCGCCTGAAGGCACCAATGTAGAGTTTGTGGTGCCTGAAGAAGTTTCAGTCGAGGGTGGTGACCTAACCTCAGAGAACGTTGGTCAGATTCGTATGCGGGTGCATGAGCGTGGCGTGGGGGAAACCCTCTCATGCGGTACCGGTGCCTGCGCGGCTGCAGCGGCTACCCGCTTCTGGGGTGGGGGCGACGCGCCGGATGAGTGGCTGGTACGTGTACCTGGTGGTACCCTAGCCGTCACCTTCGTGCTGGGCCCCGACGACCTTGAACACGTTGTGCTGGCAGGACCTGCTGCTATGACTGGCAAGATTCTGCTGGGCTAGAAAAATTCTGTCTTAGTTAGCCGGTTTATATACCTCAAGCACCCTGAAACCCTTGGACGTGGCGTAGCGGCTGGTCTCTAGCTGCGGGAACTCAGCAATCAGCCACTTCTGCAGCGAATCTGAGCCCAAATTCTTCTGCACGACCAGGTAGGCGCTGCCGCCGGGGGCAAGGCGGGGTAGCCAAGAACGCATGATGCCGTGAAGGACCTCCTTACCTACACGGATTGGTGGGTTCGACCAGATAGTGTCGAAGGTGATGCTCTGATCGAGGGCATCAGGTGCGCTGACCGTGACGTTGGTCAGACCCAGCTTTTGGGCGTTCATCTCTGTGAGCTGGGCTGAACGGGCGTTAACCTCAACCCCATAAACCTGTGCCTCTGGTGCCAACATCGCCAAGGTGAGGGTGATAGGGCCCCAGCCGCAGCCAATATCCAGCAGGTTTTTACCGGTGGGGGCGGGGGCTTCGTCCAGCAGCACCTTGGTGCCTTTATCAAGAGCACCGGGGCTGAAAATGCCGGGGGCGGTGACCACCTGAACCTTGGTGCCCGCTAACTCAACGGTAAGCTGCTTGGGGGTGAAATCTCCGGTGGGGTTTTCAGAAAAGTAGTGTGCTGAGCTCATAGATATGTATTCTACTGCCCGCCTTGCTACTCAGGGTTTTGCCGGGTCAACGTGCTGGAAAGCAGGTGTATAAGCCCGGCGGCTTAAGACTCCAAAGAATACCTCTTTTTTGAAGTAAAAGCACTGCCGTGTTTCTGCCTCGCCCGGTAGAATAGAACACAGTTTCTAATCTCAGAAAGGCACTATGACCGAAAACATCACCCCCAGCGACCCTAAACTACCTTCTGATGAGCAGCTGCGCCGCACGGTAGACCGAGTGCTGGGTAGGGCTGATGGTGGCTTGCTCGATGAGCGTGCCCGCGAGCTGTCAGATAACCAACGCGAACACTCTGAATACGATGGCGACCAGCAGGACCTTGAAGAGCGCCGCGCCCTGCGCCGTGTGGCTGGGCTTTCAACCGAACTTGACGATGTTACCGAGGTTGAATACCGCCAGCTGCGCCTAGAGCGCGTAGTACTGGCAGGCGTCTGGTCTGAAGGCACCCTGGAAGAAGCAGAGAACTCTCTGCGCGAGCTAGCCGCCCTGGCAGAAACCGCCGGCTCCGAAGTGCTTGATGGTTTGGTGCAGCGCCGCCTCAAGCCTGACCCCGGTACCTACCTTGGATCCGGCAAGGTGCTTGAACTCAAGGACATCGTAGAAGCAAGCGGTGCCGATACCGTGATTGTTGATGCTGAGCTGGCGCCCTCCCAGCGCCGCGCTATTGAAGACATCGTTAAGGTCAAGGTCATTGACCGCACCGCCTTGATTCTTGATATTTTCGCCCAGCACGCTAAATCCCGTGAGGGCAAAGCACAGGTTGAGCTGGCACAGCTTGAATACATGCTACCCCGTCTGCGCGGTTGGGGTGCTTCGCTGTCCCGTCAGGCCGGTGGCCGTGCAGCGGGCGGTGAAGGCATCGGCTCCCGCGGCCCCGGTGAAACTAAAATTGAAATGGACCGCCGCAGGTTGCGCGCTCGCATGGCTAAGCTCAAGCGTGAAATTGCTGCTATGGCACCAGCTAGGGAAACCAAGCGTCTGAACCGTAAGCGCAATCGCGTGCCCTCGGTTGCTATTGCCGGTTACACCAACGCCGGTAAATCCTCGCTGCTCAACCGGTTGACTGATGCTGGCGTCCTGGTTGAAAATGCCCTCTTTGCTACCCTTGACCCCACCGTGCGCAAGGCACAAACCCCGGACGGTGTGGGCTACACCCTCTCAGACACCGTAGGTTTTGTGCGTGCCCTGCCCACTCAACTGGTTGAGGCCTTCCGCTCCACCCTAGAGGAGGTTGCTGATGCCGATGTGATTGTGCATGTGGTGGACGTTTCTCACCCCGACCCTGAGGGGCAGATTCATTCGGTACGCAAGGTCATCACCGAGGTAGAGGCACAGAACATCCCCGAGATTATTGTGCTCAACAAGGCAGATGCGGCTGATTCCTTTGTGATTGAGCGCCTGCGCCAGCGCGAACCTAACCACGTGGTGGTTTCGGCCCGCACCGGTGAAGGTATCGAAGAGCTGAAACAAAAAATTGCTGACACCATACCCCGCCCCTCTATCGAGCTGAACCTGCTGGTGCCCTATGCTCACGGCGAGATTGTTTCCCGCCTGCACGAGTGGGATGCCGAGATTTTGCGCACTGCCTTTGTCTCAGACGGCACCTATGTGCAGGCCCTGGTGCGCGATGAGGTTGCCTCAGAACTGTCAGACTTTGTGCTTGATGAAGAACTGCTAGAAGTGCTGCAACCTGAAATCGATGAGGCTGTGGCAGCAGGTGCCGTGGAGACCGTGCGCTCATGAGCGATGCGGTAGCAGCACCCACCGGGCAGGAACTAGAAACCCTACCCGGGGCCAAGGACGCCCTTGAACTCCTTGATACCGTTGTTGAACGCAGCGGGGGGCAAAAGCGAGAGGGGCAGCGTACCATGGCTGCCCACGTTGCCCGTGCCCTCGATACTGAAAAGCACCTTTTGGTGCAGGCAGGTACCGGTACCGGCAAATCGTTGGGTTACCTGGTGCCCGCTATCGCAGCAGCCCAGAGCAGTGAAAAACCTATTATCGTAGCCACCGCAACCCTTGCCCTGCAATCACAGATTGTTAACCGCGATATTCCCCGCCTGCTTGAGGCGCTGGAGGGGCAGCCCGAAGCTGATACTGAGGTTGCTATTCTCAAGGGCAGAAACAACTATGCCTGCCTGCACAAGGTAGAAGGCGGCTACCCAGAGGACGAGGGGGATACCCTCTTCGAGATGGACACCGCCACCGGTGCCACCGGCAAACTGGGCGAAGAGATTTTACGGCTGCGGTCCTGGGTAGAAACCACCGATACCGGTGACCGCGATGAACTGCTGCCCGGTGTGAGTGACCGAGCCTGGCGGCAGGTGTCGGTCAATGCCTCAGAATGTTTGGGGCGCAAATGCCCGCTGGTTGAGGAATGTTTTAGTGAAAACGCTCGTGAACGGGCTGCCAAGGCAGATATCGTCATCACCAACCACGCCCTGCTAGCCATTAATGCCTTCGAGGGCGTTAGTGTGCTGCCCGAACACGAGGTTGCCATTATTGACGAGGCACACGAACTAGCAGACCGGGTAACCGGTGCTGTAACCGCGGCACTATCGCCCCTGATGGTTTCTAAGGTTGCCCGCAGCGTGCGCAAAAACACTACCGCTGACCACAAGGCACTAGAACAAGCTGCACTTGCCCTGGATAACTCACTCACCGGCGTCCCGGCAGAACTGCTGGCCCAGGGGCTGCCCGATAGGGTAGCTGCTGCCATGGAGCAGGTGCGCGATGCCGCCCGATCAGCGCTGACCGACACCAAATCTAATGAAAAAGATACGGACGCCGGGCGGCAGATGGCGCGCGCTAGCCTCAACGAGGTGCACGAGACTGCCGAAAAAATGTTGCAGGCAGACCCCCAGTACCAGGTGGTGTGGGTGTCTCGCCAGGGTTCTTGGGATCCGGGGCGCGGCTATGTTGCGGCATCCGATGATGACCCAGCTACCCTCAACATTGCCCCTATTTCTGTTGCGGGTTACCTGAGGGAAGGGCTCTTTGACGGGCGTACCGTTATCTTGACTTCGGCAACCCTAACGGTGGGGGAGTCCTTCGAATCTACCGCCGGGGCACTGGGGCTCATGGGCAAGGGCGCTCCTCGCTGGGAAGGCATTGACGTGGGATCTCCATTCGATTACCCCAAGCAGGGTGTGCTTTATCTCGCCTCTGACCTGTCTAGACCAGGGCGGGGCGTATCAGCGGAGCAACTAGACCGTGTGGTTGAGCTGGTTACCGCCTCTGGTGGCGGGGCACTCGGTTTGTTCTCATCTAAGCGCGGGGCTGAACTTGCAGCTGAATACGTGAGAGAAAAGACCGACCTCAATATTTTGTTGCAGGGTGAGTCTTCTCTTCGTGCCTTGGTCAAGGAATTTACCGAGGATACTAACTCCTGTCTCTTTGGCACCATGAGCCTTTGGCAGGGGGTGGACGTTCCCGGTGATTCATGCCGCCTGGTCATCATGGACCGCATCCCTTTCCCTCGCCCCGATGACCCTCTATCGCAGGCTCGCACTCGAGCCGTGGCACACAATGGGGGTAACGGTTTCATGGTTGTTTCTGCCTACCATGCGGCTATTCGCATGGCTCAGGGAGCAGGGCGCCTGGTGAGGTCGGTTGAGGACCGCGGGGTTGTCGCTGTGCTCGATTCTCGTATTGCAACCCAGCGCTACGGTAGTTATTTGGTGAAATCTCTGCCGCCTTTTTGGACGACCCACCGCAAGGACGTGGTGTTGGGTGCACTTGAGCGTCTGGCAACTACCGTAAACACTGACTAAACCGAGCACATCTAATCCGCAAATATAAAGGGCGGGACAGCACTTCTTCAAGAAGCTGGCTGTTCCGCCCTTATTCTATGAGGCTTATTCAAAAGTCCCACCAGCCACCAAAAACACCAACCCCCGCACCACCG
>JAUMUH010000076.1 GCA_030530765.1 Rothia sp. (in: high G+C Gram-positive bacteria) | reverse complement strand
CCGCCGTTGCCTACGGGCATGTGGGCAACTCAGCTGCCGTCTTCCCCCTTCAGCGTCTTGGCCACGAGGTCATGCCCATCAACACCGTGCTCTTCTCAAACAGCACCGCCTACGGCGACTGGAAAGGCCCGCTGGTTTCAGGTGATGACGTGCGTGAAATCGTCAAGGGTGTAGAAGCCCGCGGCGCACTGGAAGAAACCGCTCTGATTATCTCTGGCTACCAGGGCGGCGCCTCCATTGGGGACGCCATTTTGGATGCCGTAGCCCGCACCCGCGCCAAAAACCCCAAGGTGCTCTACTCCTGCGACCCTGTGCTTGGCTCAGCCGTTACCGGCTGCTTCGTCTCCCCCGAAGTTCAGGAGCTGATCCGTGACCGCGTCATTCAGCACGCCGACATCATCACCCCCAACCAGTTCGAGCTAGGCTTCGTCACCAACACCGACCCTAAAACCCTTGAAGAGGTTCTTGAGTCTGTGAAGAAAGCGCAGGGCATCGGCCCCAAGACCGTGCTGGTGACCTCTGTTGAAACCCCTGAAACCCCGGCTGATTCCATCCAGATGCTAGCTGTGGACGGTGATGAGGCATGGATCATCACCACTCCTCGCCTGGATCACAAGGCAAACGGATCAGGCGATGTTACCCAGGCGCTCTTTGCTTCACACTTTGCCGCAGGCAAGTCTCTCAAAGACTCCCTCGAGCTGACCACCGACAGCATCTTTGACCTGCTCAAGAACACCAAGGACGCAGGCCAGCGAGAACTGCTGCTCATTGAGTCACAGAGCTCCTTTGTTGAGCCAAAGCAACACTTCGAAGCTGTGCGCGTGCGCTAAGCCGCACCCCGGCGTCCTTGTGATGGCAAGAAACCGCCCCGCTAAGCTCTCACGGTGAGAAGTCAGCGGGGCGGTTCTTTAGTTTTAGGCTGCGACCTCAGCTACTCGTTCGAGGGCTACTTCAGCAACGATACGGGCGGCAGTGGCGTCGCCGGGTAGCACCAGAGGCGGGCAGACTGTGAGCTGTTGCCCCGCACCACTCAGCTTTTCTAGCTTGGTTTGAAAGAAACCGGGGGCAAGCAGGTAGCTAGAAATGTACTCTGCCTGGTTCTCTTCAATTGCTTCACCGATTCTTAGGCTGATATCTGCCACAAACCCGTAGGGCACATAGCGCGAGAGCAGGGTTGAGAACACCTCAGACTGCAGCATCACCGCCTCCCTGCCCTCAGGGCGGGAGGATCCTGCCGCTGCTAGCACCACATCGTCGTAGCCGTCCCAGCCTGCCTCTTCAAGACGCTGCCGCTGCAGCTTAGCAAGCGCCGCGGAGGGGCCCAGAGCGCGGGCAATTTTAATATCGCGGACGCCAGAGGCCTTGGCTGCTGAGGTGATATCTACCTGGGTGTGGTAGCCGGTTGACAGTAGCAGGGGCACGATGGTTACTGCATCATCAGCGGCGAACCCGGCGGCAACTTCTGCTAAAGAGGGTTCTTGTACATCAACATAGGCCTCATGGACGGTGGTGGTAGCGGGCTGAGCTTCGTCAAGGATCGCTTGCATCTGCTCGCGAATCAGCGCAATAGCCGCCTGCCCCTGTGCGTTCCCGGTGCCGTGGGACACCGCAATAATGTGCTGCACTAAATCCCCTTTCTAATGACCTTGTACTGCGCAGCCTGGGCAACCGGGCGCATGGTGATGTGGTCAAGGTTGATATGGTGCGGCACGTTCAGGGCAAAGGTGATGGTCTGGGCAACGTCCTCAGCCAGCAGGGGCTTAGCCACCCCGGCATACACCTTAGCGGCGGCATCGTCTGAACCCAGGCGGTTGCGTGAGAACTCCTCGGTCTGCACCATGCCGGGGCGCAGCTCAATCACACGCACATTATGCTCTGCTTCTTCTAGGCGCAGCGCCTCGGTCAGGGCGCGCTCACCAAACTTAGCGGCGTTATAGCCGCCACCACCCTCATAACCAGCTTCAGCCGCAGTGGAGGTCAGGTTCAGCACCGTACCCTCCCCGTTTTCACGCAGGGCGGGCAGAAAAGTGGTGACCATATTCAACGTGCCCAGCACATTGAGCTCAAACATTGCAGCCCAACCTGCCGCATCGGCCTCCGCCACCTTATCGGCTCCAATTGCCCCGCCGGAGATATTGACCAGGGCATCCAGCTTGCTACCGGTAGCGTCCATGACGGTGCGGTAAGCAGCTTCTGCTGCTGCTTTATCAGTAATATCGAGCGGCAGCGGGGTCACGCCGCTTGCCTTAGCCAGTTCTTGCAGGCGGTCTGCTCGGCGGGCAACAGCAAAAACCTGCCAGCCGGTTGCAGCCAGTTGCACTGCGGTTTCTCTGCCAATGCCAGAGGACGCACCGGTGACCACGGCTACCTTGCCACGGGCAGCATCCTGATTGAAGGGGTTTGCGGGAGTTTTTGCGTGGAACATAGTTTAATTGTGCACCAGCCCCCGCGTTTTGTACCGAAACCCCGCACTTTGTTTCGGGGTTTTGCAACAAACCACGGGTGCCCACCATCTGAGACACCGCTGGCAGGACGGCGGGAGGCGGCAAAGCCGCTACAAGCAGGGTTGGTGCGCCCCGCCGTCCTCATCCCTCTAACTCATAACGGCGGAACCGCAGCTCCCGCTCAGTGCCACGAAGAGTCGAACCGGAAAAACCAATCGCCGATAAATCAACTTGCTGGGCTGCCCTAAGAGCTAGCACCTGGGCGCTACGCGCAGCCTTTGCCGGTAAACCGATGGTAGCGGCGAAATCATCCCAGTCTTTCTTCTTGAGCTTCTTTACCTTGCCGTTAAGCTCAAGAGCCATAGTGTCATCACCGTATATCAAGGTACAGGGCAGGTCATACACGGGGGCAACACCGCGATGCCCCTTGCTAGTGGTGAGCACCGAAATATTTTTGGCATGCAGGTCGCCGTTTCCAGTTAACCAGGCAAAGAGAAATTGCAAATACAGGTTACGAACCGCGATAAGTGGAGAAGATACAGCCCCACTGACAGCTTCCACAAGGTCTTCAGAAGCCACCGAGTACTTTTGCGCGGGATAGAGCCCCATCAGCTGGGTGGCATCTTCAACAGCTAGCCTGCCAATTTTTTCGCCGGTACACTCACGGTCAAAGCGTTGAACAAGTAGACCTTCCTCCCCCACCGCATCCTTCAGTATTTCAGCTGAGACAACAGGAACCCCCAAGGCGGCAGCCGACAACAGGTGCTCATACTCATTACGCACAAGAAGAGGGTAGTTTTGAGGATTAACCTTCAAAATCGCAGGTTTATTATCAAAAACCACTGAAGAGGTCATCATCTGAGCACTAGCCTTGGCCTGCACACCGGGCAAGGATTGTTCATCAACTGCAGCAAAAACCGAATCAAATCTTAGTTCTTGCGGGCTTCCCCGCAGCGCTGCTCTCACTTCAGAAAGCGCTTGACCAGCAGGCACTACCTGCACATTACCGGGGACGTCCTGCCCCACCGCCAGCAGGAGGGTGAGTTCATCATCCAGGCTAGTTTTAGTACTCTTTTGCAAGAGAGTTAGCCTGTACCCTTCAGGTAGTAGCCCGGCAAAAAAGGGTGGTAGCGCCCCTACCCCACGTCCTGCTGACACCTTTCCCAAAGGCAGAGTCCTAGTAATTTCTGGCCCCTTATAGGTTGGCAGATATGAGAATTCAACGCCGCCCTCGATGGTACGAGCAAGGCGCCCCACTATCTGACCCGCTAGGTACACATCAGCAGTAGCAATCTTTTTTAGCTCTTCATGCGTCATACCGTAGTCTCCACCGTCAGTTTGATGCCCAGCGCCTCAGTCAGGGCAAGCACGTTGGCAAGGGATGGGCCAGGCTTACCCTTTTCGATATCGCGCACTGTGCGGTCGCTCAGCCCGGTTAGGTCAGCTAGCTGTTGCTGCGTCAGGTTATAGGCGCGGCGTGAAACCCGAATGGTCTCACCTATTTCTTCTGCTATTCCCACCATCAACCTTTCAGAAATATACTTCTGTTTCATATATTTTAGCCCCATAAATCAGCTTCAAACAATGTTTTCAGAAATATTTTTCCACCCAAGCATGCCCCCCGCACTTTATACCGAAACCCCGCATTTTGTTTCGGGTTTTTGCAACAAACCACGGGTGCCCGCCATCTGAGACACCCCGGTCAGGACGGCGCGGGGTAAAGATGCCACCTAAATCGTGAGAGAATGAGGGTTATGGCTGAAAACATCCAGGGCACAGACACGCCCGTAGAAATTAATGTCCCCGCTAAGCCCGGCCTTGAAGGCCTCGAAGAGAAGTTCACCAAGAACTGGGCAGATAACAAGACCTATGCTTTTGACGAGAACACCACTCGCGAGCAGGTCTACTCCATTGATACCCCGCCGCCCACAGCGTCCGGCTCCCTGCACGTTGGTCACATGTTCTCTTACACTCAGACCGACGTGATTGCCCGCTACCAGCGCATGAAGGGTAAGAACGTCTTTTACCCCCTGGGGTGGGACGATAACGGCCTGCCCACTGAGCGCCGCGTGCAGAACTACTACGGTGTGCTCTGCGACCCCGCTATCCCCTACGACCCTGACTTCAAGGCCCCTGAGAAGCCCGCTAAGAATCAGCGTGACTGGCCCCGCATCTCCCGCCAGAACTTCATTGAACTGTGTGAAATCTTGGCGGTTGAGGACGAGAAGGTCTTTGAGCAGCTCTTCACTACCCTGGGTCTGTCCGTTGATTGGTCCCGCACCTACCGCACCATTGATGCGCACTCCCGTAAGGTTTCCCAGCTTGCCTTCCTGAACGATTTGGCAAGCGGCGATGCTTACATGGCTGAGGCTCCTACCATGTGGGACGTCACCTTCCGCACCGCGGTTGCCCAGGCTGAGCTTGAGGATAAGGAACGCCCCGGTGCCTACCACCGTATATCCTTCCATCGTGAGAACGGTGAGAAGGTGTGGATTGAAACCACCCGTCCCGAACTGCTGCCCTCCTGTGTGGCTCTGGTTGCCCACCCGGACGATGAGCGTTACAAGCCCCTCTTTGGCACCAAGGTAACCTCCCCCCTCTTCGGTGTTGAGGTTGAGATTAAGGCTCACCCGCTGGCGCAGCCCGATAAGGGTGCAGGCATTGCCATGATTTGTACCTTCGGTGATACCACTGACGTGACCTGGTGGCGCGAGCTTCAGCTGGACACCCGCGCCCTCATCGGCAGGGACGGCCGCTTCTCTGCTGAGACCCCCGAATGGATTACCACCCCCGAGGGCCGCGAGCGCTATGAGCGTATGGCTGGTGCTACCGTCTTTACCGCGCAGAAGACCGTGGTTGAGATGCTGGTTGAGGCCGGTGAAATGGAGGGCGAGCCTAAGCCCATCATGCACCCGGTCAAGTTCTATGAGAAGGGCGATAAGCCCCTTGAGATTGTTGCGTCTCGCCAGTGGTACATCCGCAATGGTGGTAGAGACGCTGACCGCCGCCAGAATCTGATTGAGCGCGGCCAGCAGATGACCTGGCACCCTGCCTTTATGCGTTCTCGTTATGAGAACTGGGTTGAGGGTCTCAACGGTGACTGGTTGATTTCTCGTCAGCGTTTCTTTGGTGTGCCCTTCCCTGTCTGGTACAAGCTGGGCGCTGAGGGTGAGCCGGATTATGAGAACCCCATTTTGCCCATAGAAGAGATGCTGCCGGTTGATCCTGCCTCTGAGCCGGCTCCTGGTTTTGATGAGTCTCAGCGTGGCGTGCCCGGTGGCTTCATGGCTGACCCGGATGTCCTGGATACCTGGGCAACGTCATCACTGACCCCTCAGATTGCTACCGGTTGGGCTGTAGATGAGAACCTGCACAAGGTGACCTTCCCCATGGATTTGCGCCCGCAGGGTCACGACATTATTCGTACCTGGCTCTTCTCAACCGTGGTGCGTTCTAACTCCCTGGCTGGTTCTGTTCCTTGGACTAACACTGCGCTTTCCGGTTGGATTCTTGACCCTGATCGCAAGAAGATGTCTAAGTCTAAGGGCAACGTTGTTGTGCCTAATGAAGTGCTTGAGAAGTACGGTTCGGACGCTGTTCGCTACTGGGCTGCTTCAGCTAAGCTGGGTGCCGATACCGCCTACGATGAGGCTCAGATGAAGATTGGCCGCCGCCTGGCCATTAAGCTGCTCAATGCTTCTAAGTTTGTGCTGGGTCTGGGTGCTACCGCCGATTCTGTGGTAACCGGGGAGAACCAGATGGCGGTGCTGACCAATGCACTAGACCGATCCCTGCTCGTGCGCCTAGCTGCCCTGGTTGAAGAAGCCACCAGCGCCTTTGAGAACTACGAGTACGCCCGTGCCCTGCAGATCTCTGAGACCTTCTTCTGGCACTTCACCGATGACTTCGTAGAACTCATCAAGGACCGCGCTTACGGCAAGGCCGGTGAAGCTGAGCAGGCTTCTGTTCTGGCTGCCTTGGCAACCACCCTGGATGCTATGCTGCGCCTCTTTGCTCCCTTCCTGCCCTTCGTTACCGATGAGGTGTGGAGCTGGTGGCGTTCCGGTTCAGTACATCGCGCCACATGGCCCACCACCGCAGGTTATGCTACCCTGGCAGCTGAAGCCGATGCGGACGTCCTGCCCACCGTTGCTGCAGCACTTGGCGGTCTGCGCAAGGCAAAGAGCGAAGCTCAGGTCAAGCAGCGCACCGAGGTTGAAACTGCAACCATCACCGCTTCTGCCGCTGAGATTGCCCGCCTGCAGGCAGGTTTGGGCGATTTGAAGGCAGCCGGTAACGCCCGTAACCTCACCCTGGTTGAGGGCGAGGGCGAGCTGACTGTCTCGGGTGTTGTGCTCGTTGAAGATGCTACCAAGTAAAACCCGGTAGCCTCTACGCGTTAACTCGATAGAAGCCTCGGCTGCTCAAAGGCAGCCGAGGCTTTTCCCTACCTGCCCAGAACGCACCAGCGGGTCTCAGAAGCGTAAGATGTAAACATCAAAAGTGACAAAAAAGGGGAACAATGGCTGAGGGAAACCACCGGGTACCTTTTGATGAAAACTACCCGGTATACAGGGGCGGGGCTAACCCCAAGACCACAGAACACGGGCATTTGCTCACCCAGCAAGGTAGGCGCGTGCTCGATGGGTGGGTTGACCACCTCTACTTCGTTTTTGCTGGCTTTGCCTCTATATGGTTGGCGCTTGTTGCCCTGGTAGATGCCTGGAACCATTCTTGGTACGGTGTACCTCTTGCCCTAGCTTTCTGGGCAATTGCCGCCTATCTGAC
>JAUMUH010000075.1 GCA_030530765.1 Rothia sp. (in: high G+C Gram-positive bacteria) | reverse complement strand
GTGACTGGGCTGATTACCTGGCTATCAATGTTGAGGGCACCCGCGCTCTTTTAGATGCGGCACGGGCTGCCGGTATTAAGAAATTCCTCAATACATCCTCACCTTCTGCCGCCCATACTGGCGCTGCGATTGAGGGTGAGGGCAACCCACCGGCTGACCCCGAGCATGCTCGCGGTCACTACGCCCGGTCAAAGGCAATGGCGGAGCAACTGGCGCTTTCCTATGATGCCGATAATTTTTGGGTGGGGGTTTTGCGCCCGCACCTGGTCTGGGGCCCTGGCGATACGCAGCTGGTTGAGCGCGTACTTGAGCGGGCAGCGGCTGGCCGTTTGCCCCTGCTCAATAACGGCACCGCGCTAATTGATACCCTCTATATTGATAATGCGGCAGATGCTTTTGTGCGCGGCTACCAGCGTCTTGAGCAGATTCACGGGGTGCCGCTGGTGGTGACGAATGGGCAGCCGCGTACGGTTGCTGAGCTACTGGCTGGTATGTGTGAGGCGTGTGGTGTGCCCGCGCCGTCCCGTTCGGTGCCTGCCGGGGTTGCTTTTGCCGCTGGTCTTGCTATTGAGAAGCTGTGGGCGCTGCGCGGTGCTGATGAGATTCCGCCGATGACCTCATTTTTGGCGGAGCAGCTGTCTACCTCCCACTGGTTTGATCAGTCACTGACCCAGCAGCTGTTGGATTGGACGCCGGCGGTCAGCTTGGAGGAGGGTTTTGAGCGTCTGGGTGCCTTCTATGGGAGCCGCTTCGCCTAGGGCTTTACCCCACGGGGCTTACGCTGACAATGCGGGCACCGGTAGGAGCTCCTTCCCCCGAAGGGTTCGCGTACCATGATGCTGGTTCGCCCGTCCCCTAGGCAGCGGGGGCAGGGCTTTCCTGCTTGGCCGTAGGCCTTGAGGGAGCGGTCGAAGTAGCCCGATTCGCCGTTGACGTTGACGTAGAGGGCATCAAAACTAGTGCCGCCTTGGGCGAGTGCATCGCGCATGACGTCGGTGGCAGCTTCAATAAGTTGGCGGGCTTGGGTGGCGCTGATGTTTTTGGCGGGTTTGGCGTAGTGTAGGCGGGCGCGCCAGAGGGCTTCGTCGGCGTAGATATTACCTACTCCTGAGATCGATGACTGGTCGAGCAGGAGCTTTTTGATGCCGGTGTTGGTTTTGAGCATGCGCTGGCGAAAGATGGAAAACTCGAAGTGAGGGTCGAGCGGGTCGCGGGCGATGTGGGCTACGCTGGCGGGTACCAGGGGCAGGTTCAGGGTGCTTGAGGACGCTGCGGGCAGCGGGGTGCCGTGCCGGTCGGTGGTGGGTACAAGAGTATCGAGATGCATGCCGCCGAAGATTCGCTGATCTACAAAGCGCATGGTGAGGTCAGTTCTAGTGCCGGTTTCGTCTGTGGCATCAGAAAGGTGCAGCACTATTTTTTGGTGTTTTTCGTCCGGCATAGTCGGTTCTTTGAGTAGCACTTGCCCGCTCATGCCCAGGTGAATAACCAGAGCCAGGTTTTCCACCTCACCACAAGCGGCTTTCTCAGGGGTTTGAGCCAACAGTAGCCAGAGGTATTTACCGCGGCGGCAGATATCGGCGATAGTAGCGCCTTCGAGCTGCTGTATAAAGTCTTCGTGCCCTGCTAGGTGGCGCCGCAGGGAGCGTCTGTCCCGCACCGTTACAGTGTCAATGACTGCGCCGATGGTGTGGGCAGCTAGCCCACGGCGTACCACTTCAACTTCGGGTAATTCTGGCATGGCTGGCTCCTTCGCTGCGAGGTGTGTTCTCTTGATTCTATTACCCCACCGATTTCTTTAAAAAGTGCAGCGCACTTCGGTCTGTTGAAAGTACATTTACTGTGCTTTCGTATAGTGTTGAACCTCTATACCCTTGTGTCACGTTGTTGTGATTCAGATTTAATGATTGTGAGTAGGATGTCCCCCTCATCAACCTCTCTGAGCAGCGTTTCAAGCGCTGACTCTTTTGCCCACGAGCAAGAGGGCTTTAAACAGGGGCTCAAGCCCCGCCAGATTCAGATGATTGCTATGGGCGGCTCGATTGGTACGGGCCTGTTTTTGGGTGCCGGTGGGCGCTTGCAGGACGCCGGGCCCTCCCTCATGCTGCTGTATGCGGTGGCTGGTTTGTTTGGCTACCTTATTTTGCGTCAGCTAGGTGAGCTGGTGAGCTACCGCCCGTCGTCCGGCTCTTTTGTCAGCTACACCCGCGAGTTTTACGGTGAGAAGTGGGCGTATTTTGTGGGCTGGATGTACTGGCTCTCCTGGGCGTCCACTGCCATTGTTGATGCTACGGCGATTGCTATTTATTTCAAGTGGTTTGGTCAATATAGCCATTTCATAGCCGGCCTTGAGCAGTGGGTTATTGCCCTGGTGGTGCTTGTGGTTGTGGTGGCGATGAACCTGATTTCGGTCAAGCTCTTTGGTGAACTGGAATTCTGGTTTGCCCTGGTCAAGGTGGGTTCTCTGGTCATCTTTATGATGGTGGGTATCTTCTTTGTGATCTTTGGTAGCCCCACCGGTGCTGAAACCGGCTTCTCGCTTCTTGCCGGTGAGAGCTTCTTCCCCAACGGTATTATGGCGGCGCTAGTGGTATCTCAGGGCGTTATTTTTGCTTACTCGGGTATTGAGCTGGTGGGCACTGCATCCGGTGAAATTAAAGACCCCCGCAAGGCTATCCCCAAGGCTATTAACACCGTGGTCTGGCGTATTGCGGTCTTCTACGTTGGTTCTATCCTGCTGTTGACCCTGCTGCTGCCTTACACCGCCTACAGCGCCGATGAATCCCCTTTTGTGACCTTCTTTAACTCCATCGGTGTAGATTACGCTGCCCCCATTATGCAGCTGGTCGTTATCACCGCAGCGGCAAGCTCCCTGAACGCTGGCCTCTACTCCACCGGCCGTATCACCCACTCCATGGCAATGAACGGCTCTGCCCCCAAGTTCACCGGCATTATGACCAAGAGCGGCGTGCCGGTAGGCGGCATTCTGCTGACCGGCGTGGTGGCGCTCTTTGGCGTTATCTTGAACTACTGGAAGCCCTCAGATGCCTTTGAGATTGTTCTGAACATCTCGGCTATCTGTATCGTGGTTGGCTGGGCAGCTATCACCCTGCCCCACCAGCGCTTTGTTGCTCAGGCTCGTGCGGGCCTGCGGCAGCGCCCTGACTATCGCGCTCCCGGCGCGCCCTTCACCAACTGGGTTACCCTCATCTTTCTCACCGGTGTGCTGGTACTCATCTGCTATGACTACCCGATCGGCACCTACACTATGGGGTCAATGGTCATTGTAATTCCGATTCTTGTCATCGGCTGGTTTGTGGTGCGCAACCGTGTACATACGATTGCCCAGCAGCGCCTACAAGATCAGAGCGTTAAAACCACCTCAATCTCTATTGTGCGTGGTGATGACGAGATGGCTCTGCCCTAAACTCCTCAAGAACGTACAAAAGAGGCACCGCATGTTCTTCTGCGGTGCCTCTTGTTATGTTAGAAGTTTAGTGCCCAAAAATTTTGTAATAGGCAGCTTCAGCTGCCATGCGCTCAGCTTCTTTTTTGCTGGTACCCTTGCCGGTGCCCATGGGCTTGTTGGCAAGTAGCAGGGTTGCGGTGAATCGGCGGGCGTGGTCTGGCCCTACACCCTCCACCTGGTAGAGCGGCTCACCGGTGCCCTTGGCAGCAGCATACTCCTGAATCTCGGTTTTCCAGTCGCGCCCGGTATTCAAGGTCTTCTTGTCATCCAGCAGCGGCCCGACGTGCTCAAGCACCAGCTGGTGGGCGCGTTCAGCACCAAAGCTCATGTAAACAGCACCAAAGACCGCTTCCATAGTGTCAGCCAGAATGGAGTCTTTATCAGACCCACCGGTCTTCTTCTCGCCCTTGCCCAGCAAGATGCAAGGCCCAAGCTTCAGGTTGCGGGCAATCTGTGCCAGGGTGCGGGTAGACACCACCACATGGTGGCGTTTGACCATCTCACCTTCGGCAAGATGAGGGAAACGTTTGTAGAGCTCAGAGGCTACAGCGAGGGATAGGACGGAGTCACCCAGAAACTCTAGGCGCTCATTATTGGGCACGTTGCCGTTATCAAAGGAGTAGGAACGGTGAGTCATTGCAAGCTGAAACGTCTCGGTGTCGAGAGTGACACCGAGACGTTTCATAAACTCTTTTGAATGAGAGTTAGTCATAGACTTCGCTAACCTTAAGCGTCAGCTACCTTGCGGCCCTTATACTCGTAGAAGAGTTCATTGCCTGCAGAGTCAGTAACAACCTTTGCCTGGTGAGGCAGTGAGTAGGTTACGCGACCATTTTCGATGGTCTTGACCAGCTGGGGTGCGGACGCCTTCCACTGGGAACGGCGTGCGCGGGTGTTAGCACGGGACATTTTCCGCTTGGGAACAGCCACAGCTATCTCTTTTCTCTTGAAATTTTCTTAAGTTCTATTTCTTGTCTGCATCGAGCAGCGCAGAAAGCGCATTCCATCGCGGGTCAATTACCTCGTGATGATGCTCGGGGTCGTCCTCCAGGCGGGCTCCGCAGTCGGAGCACAGACCCTGGCAAGATTCCCTGCACACAGGCTGGAACGGCAGTTGTAGAATCACTGCGTCCCGCAGCGCCGGTTCGAGATCAATGACATCGCTCTCTACGGCGTACTGCTCATCAACTTCATCTTCGGGGCCACCTGCTGGCGCCTTCTCAAAGACAAAAAGTTCTTGGACATCGGCTGTAACGTCAAAGTCAACCGGGTCTAGGCACAGACTGCATTCACCTTTTACGGTGACAGATGCAGTGCCACTTACCAAGATACCATCTGAAACGGATTCTAGGCGCATATTGAGGTCAATGTCTGCACCTTCTTCCGCCCCGATGAGAGCGTTACCAAAATCGCTTGGCGCGGGTACAACCTCATCAAGGGTTTCCATGCTGCCCGGATGATTACTGAGATCTCGCACAGAAATCTTCAGGGGCGATGAATCTTTTCGTAAAATGACGAACTCCCTAACGAATGTTGTAAACCAAGTTTCAAGTTTAGGGTGATACCGGCAAGTATTCAAGCTTACTCCCCGATCTCCCCCTGTTTTACCCGCCACACCTCACCGTAGGTGAGGCTACTAACCCAGAGTTTCATTAGCCCTGCGGCTGGGCGAAAGCACGCTGCACGGCACGCGGTACAAAGGGGCGCACGTCCCCACCATAACCAGCAATCTCTTTGACGATTGTGGAAGAAAGGTGGTTATATTTGGGGTCCCCTGCTAGGAATGAGGTCTCAACATTAGCGATATGTCGGTTCATGGACGCCATAGGTGCCTCATAGTCAAAATCAGCAGCGTTGCGCACACCCTTGACCATCAGCACAGACCCGCGTGAGCGCACATATTCTGCCAGAAGTACACCTTCTGGCAGTGCTTCTACCGTCACGTCATCAAAAAGGGCGAAGGTTTCTTCTGCCATGGCCAAGCGTTCTTCAAGACTAAACCGGTAGGTTTTTTTGGCGTTGTGAGCGACGGCAACGATAACCGCACCGTAGATTTTGGCGGCGCGGGTAATAATTTCGACGTGACCGTTATGGATGGGGTCAAATGATCCTGGGCAAACTACCAACTGCATAGGTTCTAGGTTAGCAGGCGAGCTGCGATAATCTTTTCTTATAAAACGTGGGAGGTACATGTGCAGCAGAGAGCTTTTGAACGCCTTGGTCAAGCGGCAGGCATCATGGGTGCCGACGGTAGCTGGCAGTCCACAATTTTTGAGGAAGTATCAGCACTGGCCAACCATTTTAATGCGATAAACCTGGGGCAGGGCTTTCCTGATACTGATGGGCCAGCGGTCATGCTTGAGGCTGCGGCTCAGGCAATACGCTCAGGCTGTAACCAGTACGCCACAATTTCTGGGCTACCGGTACTGCGCCAGGCTATTGCTGACCACCAACAAGGCTTTTACGGGTTAGAACTTGACGCCGACGAACAGGTAACGGTGACAGCCGGTGCCAGTGAAGCGCTAGCTTCTGCTATCGCTGCCCTGGTGGAGCCAGGTGAGGAGGTCATTCTTTTTGAGCCCTACTACGACCTCTACCCGGCAGTTGCGGCGCTTGCAGGGGCAGTTATTAGAACTGTTCCGCTGGTTCCACCGACCTTTGAACCTGACCTAACTGCGCTCGAGGCGGTTTTTAGTGAGCGTACCCGCCTGATCGTGGTGAATGACCCGCATAACCCCACCGGTGTAGTTTTCTCTCGGGCAGCTATTAAGAAAATTGCGGAATTAGCAGAGCAGTACGATGCGCTTATTCTTGCTGATCAGGTCTACGAGCATCTCTACTACAGCCCCACCGCCTTTGAACCAATTCAGTTGCTGCCAGAGGCGAGGCACCGCACCCTAGCGGTTTCAGCTATTTCTAAGACCCATTCATTGACGGGGTGGCGGGTAGGTTGGGTGACCGGCCCAGCAGAGCTCATTGGTGCTGTGCGCCCGGTCAAAGGTTATTTTTCACACAGCGCCGCAGCCCCTTTGCAAGCCGCCGCTGCTGTGGGGCTGGGGCTGGGCAATGATTTTTACCTGGGCGTTCGGGAGCGATACGCTGCCCAGCGTGAGGAGTTACTGGCGGGCTTGACGGGCACCCCCTGGCAGCCGCTCCCCTCAGAGGGCACCTTTTTTGCTGTCGCAGATGCATCCCACGTGATTGAGGCTAAGGGTTTTGCAGATGCGCAAGAGCTTTGTGCCGCCCTGCCTGAAGCCGCCGGGGTAGCTTTAATCCCGCTCACGGCTTTTACCACCGAGAGCTACCGGCCGCAGGTGACTAACTATGTGCGTTTTGCTTTCTGCAAACGCCCTGAGGTATTGCAGCAGGCAACCACCCGGTTGAGGGACTACGCCAGCTAGTTGCGGGCGTCCTTAGCGCGGATTAAGTCAAGAGCAACTAGCCCACCTACCATGGCAAGGCGCACAGCTTCGGGGGCGGCTTCATCGAAAGTCACCCCGTAGCGGCTGCGCCCGCGCAAACCGGCAGCCAGCCCGCTCCACTGGCGGCTAACCTGCGCGGCCACGGTGCTTCCGGCTGTAATGTTGAAGTTGTATTCAAAGAGACCACCGGTGAGCTGCAACCGCAACCCTTGCATCTCAATGCTGATGCGCTTTTTCATGAAGCTAAACTGCTTTTGCACATGCGCCAGTAAGGTGCCATCGGGGTTGATGAGTTCATAACGGTCAAGCCCGAAATCTATGGGGTCTTTGATGTGTAGCAATAGGTTGCCGTATTCATCGACCACCTCAAAGGTGCGGCTACCTTTGAGTAGGCGAGCGCCTACCCCGCCGGTGGTTACCACGCGGGCAAGGATGCGGCCAAAGGTATCCTCAATGATAAAGTCGTTGCTCATAAAGCTACTGGTCTGCTGCACGACCAGCTGCGGGGCGCGTAAAAGGGCGGGTGTGTAAGCGTCGTTACTCATACCCCCACTTTACCAAGGTTCAGCAGTTTTATTCGCTCTGTGCTGGCTCAAG
>JAUMUH010000074.1:1860-7515 GCA_030530765.1 Rothia sp. (in: high G+C Gram-positive bacteria) | reverse complement strand
GAGGTAGAGCATCACCTCCTGGGCTGGGATGTCGAGCCCTTGGGTAAAAGCAGCAACACCGCCAGGTAGCAGCGCTGAGCGTCCGGTCGCTAGTGGAATACCAACATCGGTGGATGAGACTACTTCACCGGCGAGCTGACCGATTGCTTGCCCTACCTGCATGCCAAACATCATCCCGCCTAGGCCAGCAAAAATATTATTGCTCCCGAGCATACCGGCTAGTTCTTCTGGCAACTGCTGCTGTATAGAGGAATTCATTGCGGTTGAGACAGAGGAAGCAACTGGGCCCGCTATATCTTTCCAGGTAGAAAATGAGTTTTCTACCCATTCGGCTTTTGACCAGGCTTCTACGTTGTAGCTGGGGCGGTCAAAGATAGTGACGGGGTCAAGCCAGAGGTCAGCGAGTGCAGTAGCATCACGGACGGCACCGATCTGGCTGGCTGTCATTGAAGGGTCTTTACCTGTGGTCAGCACCTGACGGGCATGTTGCTTAGCGAGGTCCCAGTTGACGGGTTCATCGGTGGGCTGGGCACTCATCATGGCATTGACCTGAGCAAAAATACCTGAAAGCATGGCGGGATCAACCGGCATACCCATATTTTTCATCATATCAGGGTCAAAGTTTCCGTTACCGTTTGCTCCCATGGCTGATGGGTCAAAACCAGACTCTTGCATCTTTTTGAAGAACTCTTCGAAGGGGTCATTGCCGGAGTTACCAAAGGGATTGTTGGTCATGCGGTGCTCTTTCACAGGTGTTGGCAGTGCAGGTACAGCGCTTTTGGTATTGTGCGCTAGGTCTTGCTACCAGCCTACTTGGTTATGGGGGTGCGCACCCCTTCTTTTAGCCGAGGGCGAGTGGGAGTTTGCTGTATTTTGACGAGATACGAGTGCCTGTGCACAGTGCGGCGTATTTTACTTGTAGGCTGGTGCTTATGATTTTTTCTCGCGGGTTACAGAAAAAGGGGTGGGCTAAGGCTCGCACGAGGGATCTAAGGGCGATCAGCGCGGCTGGATCTTTAGTGCTGATTCTTGGTTCTTTTGTGATGCCGGTGAATTTTGTGACGGAGCACCCCGGCCCCACTTTTAATACCATTGGGAAGTACCAGGATCATGAGCTGATGAGTATTGAGGGTATGCAGACTTACCCGGCAAACGGAAACCTTGATATGACCACGGTATCTGTTGCTGGCGGCCCCAACTCAACAGTGGGTGCTTTGGGGGTATTTTCAGCGTGGCTTGAGGACTCTGCTTCTGTGCTGCCCAGCGATCTTTTATACGCCCCTCGGTTGACGACTCAAGAAGTTTCACAGCAAAACAGTGCTGAGATGACAAATTCTCAGGAGGTTGCTCAGGCTGCTGCCCTGACCTATCTGGGGGTTGACTTTACTGAGAGGCTGAAGGTCTCGTCAGCAGCTGCCGGAGGGCCGGGTGAGGGGAAAATTGAGCCGGGCGATATCATCGAGGGTATCGGGGGCACAGATATTCGCAGCTACCAGGATTTTACCGCAGCGGTAAACGCCTCTCAGGGGGCTGAAATTACTGTAAGGGTAAACCGTAAAGGGCAGGAACAGGACATCAAACTTACCCCTGTCAGAAGTGAAGAGACCGGCAAATTTGTTCTAGGGCTGTACATCGCCCGCGATTTTGATTTCCCCATGACCGTGAAGTACGGGTTAGAGGAGGTCGGGGGGCCTTCTGCTGGAATGATGTTTTCCTTGGGTATTATCGATGAACTCACTGCCGGGGACATGACCGGTGGTCAGCATTTTGCTGGTACCGGCACTATAGACGTTGATGGGTCAGTAGGGGGTATCGGTGGGATTGCACAAAAGATGCGGGGAGCTTCGGATACAGGGGCTACGGTTTTTCTTGCCCCGGCGGCAAACTGTGATGAGGTAGTTGGCAACGTGCCAGAGGGTCTTCACGTCATAAAGGTTGAGACCTTGTCTGAGGCTGTTGATGCTGTGACCAAGATTGGTCAGGGGGAAGACCCCTCTGGTTTCCCCACCTGCTCCTAGAAGGAAAGTATTTTCCGGGTAAAAAGTCTACTTTTCTTAGCAGAATCTAGAGTTCGCCCTCGAAACCGGTGCTCTTCTTTGGCAAAATAGTGTCTTATACGCTACACCTGAAACATATGCCGGTGTAGCACACGATACGACACCGAAGGACAACCCCCGTGAGTACCGGAAGCACCACTAACACTTCTTCTTCACGCGCTCCTCGGCGTAAAAAGAACCCGCTGGCTATTACCGCTGTCATTGTTGCGGTAGCTGTTGCGGTTTTTGTCTTTGCAACCCAGGTCTACACCGATATCCTCTGGTACAACCAGCTGGGTTACCTCAGGGTGTTTGTGACCGAGAACCTGACCCGCGCTGGCGTCTTTGCCATAGTGGCTTTGGTTTCTGGGTTGGCCATCTGGGCAAGTCTTTTTTACGCCTTTAAGCGCGGTGAAACGCAGGAACGGGCGCCCCGCCGTCCTGCAACCTCGTCGCAGAGTAGCCCTCGCCTTGATGCGAACGGCAACCCTGTGCCTGACCCATATGCTGAGTTTCAGGAAATATTCAACCAGAACATGGCAAAGTACCGAGACAGCGTTGATTCAATGCGCAAGGTGCTCTTGATTCTGGTACCTGTTCTGCTGGGTGCCTTTATCGGTGCTGGGGCTATGTCCCAATGGGAAACCGTGTTGCTCTTCTTCAACGGCGAAACCTTCGGTAGCACCGATGCTGAGTTCGGCATGGATCTGGGGTTCTTTATGTTCACCCTGCCCTTTTTGAACCTGCTGACCGGTGTCTTGCGCACCGTAGTTATTTTCTCGGCTATGGCAGCGCTGGTAACACACTATTTTTACGGTGGCATCCAGGTACATGAAAAAGGTATTATCACTACCACAGCTTTCCGCCGCCATTTCGCAGTGTTGGGGGCTATCTTTCTGGCGCTCACTGCAACAGTTCTCTGGCTTGACCGCTACAATGCTACTCAGGACCAATCTGGTTCTTGGGCTGGCGCAATGTATAGCGACGTTAACTCCATTATCCCGGTGAAGGCAATTCTTGCTATTGCCGCTTTGCTAGTGGCTGCCCTATTTGCGTTTGCAACCCTTAAGGGGAACTGGCGTCTACCCATTATTGGTACGGCAGTTCTGATTATTGCCTCTCTGGTCGCCGGTAGCCTCTACCCCTGGGTCGTGCAGCGTTTCCAGGTGGTTCCTAATGAACAGGCCGCCGAGGCACCGTACATCCAACGCAACATTGATGCCACCCGGGCAGCTTACGGGCTAGATGGCATTGAAGTAACTAACTACGATGCCACCACCTCTACCGCCGCAGGTGCCTTGAAGGGCGAAAGTGAGACCATTTCAAACATTCGCCTGCTTGACCCCAACGTCGTCTCGGGTGCTTTTGCTCAGCTGCAGCAGTTCCGCCCTTACTACCAGTTTGGTCAGAACCTCTCGGTCGATCGCTACTCCATTAACGGGGTTGAAACCGATACCGTTATCGCTGCCCGTGAGCTGAACCCCGAACAGAACGCTGATTCTTCCTGGGTGAACAGGCACGTTGTCTACACCCACGGTTACGGTGTCATTGCGGCCTACGGTAACCAGGTTGAGGCTGACGGTAAACCCAAGTTCATCCAGTCTGGTATTCAGGCAACCGGTGACATTAGTAAGAGCTATGAGCCCCGCATTTACTTTGGCGAAACTTCACCAGAGTACTCCATCGTCGGTGGTAGCTCTGAGGACGAGCCGCTAGAGCTTGACCGCCCGCAAACCACGGACGATGAAAGTGGCGCAGATGCTAAGTACACCTTCACCGGTAACGGCGGGCCCAACATTGGCAACCCCTTTAACCGTCTTGCCTACGCGATAAAGTACCAATCATCTGACATTCTGCTCTCTGACGCTGTGCGCCCGGAATCTCAGATTCTCTATGACCGCAACCCCTCTGCGCGTGTTAAGAAGGTAGCTCCCTACCTGACGGTAGACGGTAACCCCTACCCGGCAATTGTCGATGACCAGGTGGTGTGGATTGTTGATGCTTACACCACTAGCAGCCAGTACCCCTACTCCCAGGCGTCCGAGCTAGAGAACGCTACCGCTGACTCTGATACCGCCACCGGGGCGGCCCAGGCACTACCTAACCAACGGGTCAATTACATCCGTAACTCCGTCAAGGCAACCGTTAACGCTTACGACGGTTCGGTGACCCTCTACGCTTGGGACGATAAGGACCCGGTTCTCAAGACCTGGCAGAAGGTCTACCCCGGAACGGTCAAACCCTACAGCGAGATGAGTGCTTCGCTGATTAGCCACGTGCGCTACCCGCAGGACCTCTTCAAGGTTCAGCGTGAGATTCTCAATGCCTATCACGTTACTAACGCCAATAGCCTGTATGCGGGCGATGACCTCTGGTCAATCCCTAACGACCCGACCAACAACAGCGGTAAGCCACTGCCGCCCTACTATATGTCTTTGCAGATGCCCGGCGAGAGCTCAGCTAACTTCTCGCTGACCACCTCCTTCATCCCGCAACAGTCAGATAGCAATACCCGCAACGTCATGTATGGCTTCCTCTCAGCCAACGGCGACGCCGGTACCGGCAAGGACGGCGAAAAGAGCGAGAACTACGGCAAACTTAGCCTGCTTGAGCTGCCGCGCTCATCGGTAGTGCCCGGCCCCGGTCAGGCTCAGAACGTCTTTGACTCCGATACCGCCGTGTCAACGGAGCTCAACCTGCTACGAACCGGTGCGTCAAAGGTTATCAACGGTAACCTACTGACCCTGCCGGTAGGCGACGGTATTCTCTACGTGCAGCCTGTCTACGTTCAGTCCTCTGGCGACGCCGCCTACCCCTCACTGCGCCGCGTCCTGGTGGGCTTTGGTGAGAACGTAGGCTTTGCCCCCACCCTCGATGAGGCACTGAACGAACTGTTTGGTGGTTCATCGGGCGCTAAGACCGCAGCTGATGCAGGTGTTAACGAGGCAAAGGCAGCTAACGCCACCGATGCCAAGGCAGCCGATTCAGCTGCACCAAGTGATGCTGCTGGTCTGCAAGGTGCCCTTGAAGACGCCCGCACGGCCATGCAAGATGCAGACAAAGCAATGAAAGCGGGTGACTGGACTGCCTACGGCGAAGCCCAGAACCGCTTAAACGACGCACTGCAACGCGCCCTGGAAGCTGAAGGAATAGAAGGCACCGTTGCCCCGCAACCCAGCCCCTCCGCCAGCAACTAAGGCAGAACCTGAGTACCAGGGGTAACCCTACACCGAAAGCGGTGCTCTGCCCTCACCGAAACGGTAGGGGAGAGCACCGCTTACCCCACCCGCATCGACTCATCTATGCACTCCATCACAAAGCTCTCGTGGGTTTGCGAAGCACCAAGAGGGTGTGTATAGTTGAATGAGTCGCCGCGGGGTGGAGCAGTTCGGTAGCTCGCCGGGCTCATAACCCGGAGGCCGCAGGTTCAAATCCTGCCCCCGCAACCAAGACGAAAGAGACTCATCGAAAGATGGGTCTTTTTCTTGTACCTGCCGATATGGGCGGGGGCAGGCATTCCGCAGGGTTTTTGTTTCCTCGCTCGCTCGGAAAACCCTGCTCCATCCCCGCAACCAAGACGAAAGAGACTCATCGAAAGATGGGTCTTTTTCTTGTACCT
>JAUMUH010000074.1:0-1760 GCA_030530765.1 Rothia sp. (in: high G+C Gram-positive bacteria) | reverse complement strand
TTCCTCGCTCGCTCGGAAAACCCTGCTCCATCCCCGCAACCAAGACGAAAGAGACCTCGTGTCAGAAGAGACCACAAAACCCCTTGCTGAGTCATTTTCCCTGTAAAGATCTCGGCAAGGGGTTTTATGTGGAATCAGAGCGTGGCTCAGGCAGCCCGGGTCATCAAAGACTGCTTCTGCTCAACCGAAAGGACGGTACGTATATCTGCGGCAGAGCCAGCAGATATACGCGAGAAGCGGTAGGAGCCACCCTGCAGAGTGAGGGCGTGACCCAAAAGCGGAACCTGAGAAAGCCGAACCTCGCTCAGCTCATTTCGTCTCAAAGAGATAAAAAGACCTGACTGAAAAGAGTTCTTGACAATGAGAAGACGTTCATCAGTAAGAACAAGCAGGGAATCACCGAAACCAGAAAATCTGCCAAAAGCAATTGCTGCAACGGTCTCTTGGCCCAACATAGAATCTGCCATATGCAGAGCCTTATGCATTTTGTTGAGCTCCTGGGGGGAAGACCGGCGGGTTGCAACATCGTTAAGAGTGGGGGAAACGAAGGTTGCCTTGACCCAGTTTTCGAATTTCATAGTCTTTATCCTCTAGGGGAAGGGGATGAATGAGCTGCTACCTACTATACACAAATCTGTCCCCTAAAAAGCGGGATTTTTGTAAAATTTGTCCCCATATTTGTAAAACTCTTTCCCGTCTTTTGCCGAACGGAAGATGACCCACGTCAGGATGAAATGACTGGTCATCCTCTCTTTGAAACTTGTTTGACGTAAAGCTGGATGATTGCTCGTCAGCTAGGAAAGGCTCTTCTTGCTGGTGCACCCAGCCTGAAGCGGCTCCGCCCAGTGCGCTGAATACCTTTCTAACTAAGCCTCATGACACAATGGGAACGAAGAGAAAATCTGGCTCCTAAAAGAAGAGGCACATGAAACCCCTCATTATCGGTATCGCAGGTGGAACCGGTTCTGGCAAGACCACCTTGACCAACTCACTTCTGCAACGTTTTGACGGTCAGGTAGGGGTGATTTATCACGATAATTATTACAAACAGAATGACCACCTCACCTACGAAGAGCGCGAACAACTCAACTATGATGCGCCTGCGGCATTTGATAATGATTTGCTAGTAACCCACCTGCAAGCTCTTTTGCAGGGGCAGAAAATTGAGACCCCGGTTTATGACTTCACCGTGCACAACCGCTCGGAGGAGACCCTGATCGTTGAGCCCCAGCCCATCATAATTCTTGAAGGTATTCTTATCTTTGTTGAAGAAGAAATCAGGGAGCTGTGCGATATTAAGCTGTTTGTAGATACTGATGCAGACGTTCGTATTCTGCGCCGCCTGCGCCGTGATGTGCTTGAACGTGGGCGCACTATTGAATCGGTTGAAAGTCAGTACCTCACCACAGTCAAGCCCATGCATGAGCTCCATGTTGAGCCGTCAAAACGCCATGCTGACATGATTATCCCAGAAGGAGTGAACGTTGTTGCTCTGGACATGCTCTTTCATAGGGTGAGCGGTCAGATTCAGGGCTGGCAGGGCTTCGCAGACAATTCTGTGGGGTGAAAACCTTGGTAAAAGGGCGGGTTCTCTACCAACTACGGTAGAGCACCCGCCCGGTGTGAGGCTTATAAGCTAAGTGTCAGCCTACTTGCCTGTCTTGAGCGCGGCGAGGCGGGCGTCCAACTCAGATTCACGGCCTAGAGCCTCAAGGTCATTGAACTGGGCATCGAGAGAGGACGCTGCAAGTTCCTGCTGG
>JAUMUH010000073.1 GCA_030530765.1 Rothia sp. (in: high G+C Gram-positive bacteria) | reverse complement strand
ACTACCCGCACGCCCGGGTCAAGGTCGAAGGGGGTCTCTGAGTGGGCAGCCGGTGCGATTGCTACCCCCAGAGCAGCGAGTAGGGTAGCGGCAGTTAGACGTGAACGTGACATGGTTCCCCTTGGCATGATGGGTAGCGATATATCTACCTTCATCATAGGGCGTTGCAAGCCTGGAATTTCAGAACTTACCGGTTTCTTTCGCGGTCAGCACAGTCCTTGAAATACTCACACAGCTAATGCACAGGAAGAGCTCACAATAGGTACAGAAGAATAGCGCATAGTTAGGGCTAAGAGATACAGGGTAAAGCGCGGCAACCGCCCGCTTCACCTGTTAGATACGAGAGGTAACACTAATGACACAGAATCCCTGGGAGAAAAAGCCAGATGCAACTGCACCGGGTACCCAGCCAGCACCTCAGCCTGCTTTTCAGGCGGTAGATGATGCGACCGTGCCCATGAATAAAGAAGAAGTGCAGGCAACCGTTGCCCCTGCGCCATCCGCTGGTAGTGGTACTTTTGACCAGTATCAGCAGCAGAATGCAGATGGTAGCTACAGCGCTTATGACACTCCTTATGGTCAGGCTGAGCAGGCTCCCGCTGCTGAGTCTCAGAAAAAGCACGGTACCAAGACTCTGGTATCAGCTGCACTCATTGCTGCTTTGGTCGGTGGTGGTGTGGGCGGTGGCGTAGTCGCCGCAAGTACTGCGGGTACACCAGCCAGCATTAGCACCTCCAGCAGTGGCACAACCATTGTGAACAACACCGAGTCCGTAAATCAGACTACTGCTGCAGCGGCAAAAGCTACCCCCTCGGTTGTCACTATTTCCGCGGTATCTTCTGGCGCGTCGGGTTCAGGCTCAGGGGTTATTCTCGATACCGAGGGGCACATTCTGACCAATACCCACGTGGTAACTCTCGACGGCGCTTCTGCCTCGGCACGTATTGAGGTGCAGCTCGCTGACGGTACGGTGCGCTCAGCAAAGGTGGTTGGCACCGACCCTACCAGCGACCTTGCCGTCATTAAGATTGATGACACATCGGGTTTGGATCTCACCCCAGCAAGTTTGGGGGATTCAGATAACCTCAATGTGGGTGATACCACCATGGCTATTGGTGCGCCTCTGGGGCTACAAAATACCGTGACCACAGGCATTGTTTCTAACCTGGTGCGCACCATTGATGTTGCCTCATCGGCAGCAGATGATAGCCAGTCCTCAGAGCTAAACCAGCAGTCTGACCAGTTTGGCTCATCGCCTTTCCAATTCGAGATACCGGGGCAGCAGTCGCAGCGGTCTTCATCGGCCACTATTTCTCTTAACGTGATTCAAACGGACGCAGCTGTCAACCCCGGTAATTCCGGTGGTGCTCTGGTCAACGCCCAAGGTGAAGTTATCGGTATTAACGTGGCAATTGCCTCTACCGATTCCAGCAGTCAGTCATCCAGTGGCAATATCGGTGTAGGTTTTGCTATCCCCATCAATTACGCCAAGCGTATTGCTCAAGAAATTATTGATACAGGTTCTGCTACCCACGGGCTGCTGGGAGCAAGTGTCACAACTTCTCCCGCCAATAATGATGACTCCCAGGCGTTTGGTGACGGTGCTCTTATCCGGGAAGTTAGCAGCGGAGGTGCGGCAGATGCCGCCGGTTTGCGTTCAGGTGATGTTGTGGTTGCCATTGATGGTAGAGCCATCAGCGAGGCTAACCAGCTAACCGCCGCCGTCCGTCAGGCAGCGGCAGATAGTAAGGTGACGTTGACTGTTGAGCGTAACGGCTCGAGGCAGGAAACTGAGGTTACCTTGGGTAAGGCGGAGTAGCGCTTAAGAGAGAAGGCTTCCCACTAGTTCACACAGTGAAGGTGGGAAGCCTTTTTCATGGTGAACGGGCTAGATGATACCGCCGTTGAAACCGTGTTGCCTCCATGCCTCAAAAACAGCAATGGAGGCGGAATTGGCAAGGTTGAGGGAGCGGCGCCCCGGGACCATGGGGATTTTGACGCGCTCGGTGATGTGCCCGTCCTCCTGCACCTCTGCCGGCAGCCCACTGGATTCGGGGCCAAACATGAGCACATCCCCTTCTTGGTAGGCGATATCAGCGAAATTTTTTTCTGCCGTGGTGGTGAACGCAAAAACACGGGCAGGGGAAAGAGCTGCCCAAGCGTCCTCTAGGGTTTCGTGCACAGTCATAACAGCTAGGTCGTGGTAGTCCAGCCCCGCCCGGCGTAGATGGGCGTCTTCAAAGGTGAAGCCTAGAGGTTTAACCAGGTGTAGTTCAGCGCCGGTGATTGCTGCGAGGCGGATGGCGTTGCCGGTATTGCCCGGAATCTCGGGGGTATAGAAAAGAATTTTGAACACCCTACCAGTTTACGTGCCTGCTACCGGCTATCTGCCGTGAAGCAGCCCATAGAGTCAGCTGTCGGCAGGCAGGTATGATGAAAGGCTGTAGGTTGAGCCAATCGGAAAGGGGAGAGAATGTCACGCGTTTACATGGATCACGCTGCAACCACCGATGTTGTACCTTCGGTCATTGAGGTAGTGGCAGAGCAGATGCGGGTAGGCGGCAACCCATCTTCACTGTATTCTGCCGGACGGCGGGCGCGGGCGACTGTGGAGTACGCTCGTGAGCTGATTGCCCAGGTGGTTGGCTGCGATTCAGCAGAGATTATTTTTACCTCCGGTGGCACCGAGGCAGATAACTTAGCGGTGAAGGGGCTTTACTGGAAACGCCGGGAGACTAACCCGCAGGCTAACCGTATTTTGGTGTCGGCTATCGAACACCATGCGGTAGGGGATGCTGCTGAGTGGTTAGAGAAGCACGAGGGTGCACAGCTGGTGTGGCTTGCCCCTGATAAGCAGGGTGTTATTTCACCAGAATCCCTGCGCCATGCTATTGGTGATTCACCCGAGACTGTTGTATTTGCTACGGTGATGTGGGCTAATAATGAGGTGGGCACCGTGCAGCCTGTGGCCGAATTGGCTGCGGTAGCTGCCGAGCACGGCATCCCATTTCATACCGATGCGGTTCAGGCTTTTGGGGCGTTGCCGGTGAACTTCCGTGAATCGGGGGTTACCACTATGGCGATTTCTGGTCACAAGATTGGTGGGCCCATGGGGGTTGGTGCTCTGATTGCTAGCCGATCTGCCCCTCTTGCCCCGGTCTTGCACGGTGGGGGGCAAGAACGTTCGGTGCGCTCAGGTACCATTGACGCTGCTTCTATCGCTGGTTTTGGTGAGGCAGCTAAGGTGGCTGGTCAGAAGCTAAAGACAGAGAGGCTACGCCTTGCCGCCTTACGTAACCGTCTGATTGAGGGCGTGCTGGCATCTATTCCTGAGGCTAGGTTATGCGGAGCCAGCCCTGACAGCATTCAAGAGCTAGAGTCTGGTGCTTCCACCCGCCGTTTACCCGGCAATGCTCACTTTATTTTCCCGGGCTGTGAGGGGGACTCCCTGCTCTTTCTGCTGGATATGGCGGGGGTCGAAAGTTCTACCGGCTCAGCCTGCAATGCAGGTGTGCCCCGTCCCTCCCACGTCCTACTAGCCATGGGTCTTAGTGAGGACGAAGCCAGGGGAGCACAGCGCTTCACGCTGGGGCACAGCAGCACCGATGCGGATGTGGACGCTCTACTTGCTGCCCTACCAGCAGCCTGGCAACGGGCGAAGAAAGCAGGTATGGCGGGGGCCACACCGGATGCCGGGCGCTGGAACTAAGACCGCACCAGCTGGCACCGGCTACAAAACTCTAAGAAATAAACCGAACCCGGTGGCTGTTGAAAACCACAAATAGCCCAAGACAAGGATTGATAGAAGCGTATGAAAATTTTAGCCGCAATGAGCGGCGGAGTGGACTCAGCGGTAGCTGCAGCCCGAGCCGTTGAAGCGGGGCACGAGGTTGTTGGTGTGCACCTAGCCCTTTCCCGTATGCCCGGCACTCTGCGCACCGGGTCGCGTGGATGCTGCACCATTGAGGATTCCATGGACGCCCGCCGGGTCTGCGACCAGCTAGGCATCCCTTTTTATGTTTGGGACTTCTCAGAACGCTTCAAAGAGGACGTTGTAGACGACTTCATCAGCGAATATGAGCACGGGCGTACCCCAAACCCCTGTATGCGCTGCAATGAAAAGATTAAGTTCGCAGCCCTGCTTGAGAAGGCTGTAGCCTTGGGCTTTGATGCTGTGGTGACCGGCCACTATGCCAAGGTCATCACCGATGAGACCGGCAACCGAGAGCTACACCGCGCCGCTACCTGGGCCAAGGATCAGTCCTATGTGCTGGGCGTACTGACCCACGAGCAGCTAAAGCACGCCTGGTTCCCCCTAGCTGATACCCCCTCTAAAGACCTGGTGCGCGCCGAAGCTGCAGAACGCGGTTTTTCTGTTGCGAAAAAGCCTGATTCCTACGACATCTGCTTTATTCCCGAAGGCGATACCCGCGAATGGCTTGAAGAACATATTGAGATGACTGAGGGTGATATTAAAGACACCGAGGGACGTGTGCTGGGCAAGCACCGCGGCTCCCAGGCATTTACTGTTGGTCAGCGCAAGGGGCTGGCCATCGGCCACCCCGCGCCGGACGGCAAGCCCCGCTTCGTGCTAGAGATCCGCCCCAAGACCAACGAGGTTATCGTTGGCGGTAAAGACCTACTTGAAATTGATGAGATTCGCGGCATCCGCGAAACCTGGGCAGGTTTACCTATTGCTGAGGCAGCTGACTTCCTCTCGCTAGAACCGGCTGAAGGCGCTCGTAGCGCTGACTTTGAGGTGACCGCCCAGGTGCGTGCTCACGCTGACCCGGTTGAGTCCACTGCCCATCTAGAGTGGGCTGCCGACGACGAAGCCGAAGCTGCCGGTTCTCTACGCCTTGAAACCGTAGTGCGTTTGCACGATAAGTTACGCGGTGTGGCCCCCGGTCAAACTATGGTGCTGTACCAGGGCACCCGCGTCCTGGGCCAGTCCACTATTGCCCGCGCCTACTCCCTTGACCGGGCGGATATCACTGCGTAAGGAGAACCATGATCAAGCCTCAGAACCAGCAAGATATTGCAGCTCATCAGAGCTTTGACGCTAGGGCAACCTCCATGATTGATGTTGCCCCTGCTGTGCTTGAAGAGCTCTTTAACATGCGCCAGACTATAGACAATATGGACGCTGCCCTGGTGCATATTTTAGCTGAGCGTTTCCGGGCTACCCAGAGGGTAGGTCATCTGAAAGCTGAGCATCATCTGCCAGCGGGTGACCCGGGCAGAGAAGAGGCCCAGATAAAGCGTCTGCGCACCTTGGCAGAAGCAGCTCACCTGGACCCAGAATTTGCTGAAAAGTTTCTTAACTTTATTATTTCTGAAGTGATACGACACCACGAGAAAATTGCTGCAGAAGCCACCGAAAACTAATCGAAAGGGTTTGACCTTCGCGTGAAACAGCGCCCAGCCCTCTACCTACCGACTGATGCTGAAATGCTGGCCTTACGTCAGGACGTTGAACAGACCATCACCTTTGATGAGCACCTGCTGGTGCGCGCCACAGGTCTGGGAGGCTGGGGTGGCAGCGATGTGCGAGATGCAATGTATCGGATACGCGGGGAACTCGGTCACCCTCACATTAGCTTTCTGCCGGAGCTTGCGAATCGGGGTTATTACGCGACGGTCCAGGGGCGCACTCTTGCTACCTTAGAGGGGCTAAGTGCAGATATTACTGCCAGCGGTTGGCGGCTTACTAGCGGTTACGCTAAAGAAAGTGACCTGGCAGCAACAACACTCGCCTCTGATATCAACATGCTGGCGGACGCGGTGGGCAAGGAGACCTCCCCAGAAGGCAGCATTAAAGTGCGAATCACCGGGCCATTGACCCTGGCAGCAAAAACCTTTCTTACCAGCGGTGAGGCGGTATTGCACGATTACGGCGCTCGCCGTGACCTGCGGGACTCACTGTTAGCAGGTTTGAAACGGCTGATAGCCAAACTTAAAGAGGCCGCCCCGGGCAACAGCCTCATTCTGCAATTTGAGGAGCCGCTAGCGCCCGCCGTCCTTGCCGGTGAGGTTAAGACATCTAGCGGCTATGCCACAATCCGTGCCGTACCGCGCCATGAAGCGGTAGAAACCTTTGCCTTGTTACACGCGCAGGTTGCTGAGCTGGGCGCCTCAACCTGGGTACGAGGCGATATTCTGGCGTTACACCCCGAGATTCAAGAACTTATAACCCGCCCTGTGCTGAATATGGGGCAAGCGCGTACCCGTGACTGGGAGCCTGTTGCCCGCTTGCTTGAGGCGGGGGCGTTACCGGTCTTTGAACTGGTGTCACCCTTTGCCAAGAAACCGGTAGCAGACCTCGCTTCTACTTTCTGGTCAACCTGGGCTGATTTGGGGCTTTCCAAAAACCTTATCAACCGTATTACCCTTACAGAGACAGCGGGGCTAGAACGTATAGACCCACAGGTGGCTACCACGGTTTTGCACCACCTTACCGAAACAGCTCGTGCGCTCTCAGAGATTGCTTACGATGCCTAATTCAGCTCACTGGGCAAGACATAAGATTACGCTCCTGAGGCAGAAAGGCTTCTGACCGGCTAGACTGGTTAGCATCTTCCCCAAAAACCTACAAGGAGCACTGTGAACGCAACCATTCTCGTGGTCGATGACGATGATGCCCTGGCAGAGATGGTCGGCATTGTACTGGCACAAGAAGGCTATGAAACTGTTTTTTGTGATGCGGGGGATCTTGCCCTCGAATCTTTTGTGACCCACCAGCCAGACCTTATTCTTCTGGATTTTATGTTGCCCGGCATGGATGGTATCGAGGTGTGTAACGCTATACGAGCTGAGTCAGGGGTCCCTATCATCATGCTCACCGCTAAAAGCGATACCGAAGACGTCGTGAAGGGTCTTGAAGCTGGGGCAGATGACTACATTACCAAGCCCTTTAAACCGGCTGAACTTCTAGCCCGTGTTCGCGCCCGTCTGCGCCCGCGCGAAGATCGGAATAACGAACCTATCCGGGTTGGTAACCTTCTCATTGACCTCGCAGGCCATACCGTGAGCCGGGACGGGGAGACCATAGCCCTCACGCCTTTAGAATTTGAGCTTCTTGCCAACCTAGCGCGCCAAACCGGTCAGGTAATGACACGCGAAGCCCTCTTAGGCAACGTTTGGGGCTACGGTAAAAACATTGACCCTCGCCTGGTCAACGTTCATATTCAGCGTCTGCGCGCAAAAATCGAAACAGATCCCGAAAATCCCGAAATCGTGCTTACAGTGCGCGGTGTAGGGTACAAAGCAGCGGGTGGGGCGCGCTAGCTCGTGTCCACTGTCCTCACTGATTCGAGTGCTACCAGCGCGGTAGAGCACCGCCCCTTTGCCTCTGCGCGGCGAATGTGGCAGCGGTCCTTGCAGTTCCGGGCTGTGCTCTCTGCTGCGGTGCTTTTGCTGGTTTCATTTATCTTTGTTGGCTCCTTTATTTCACACCAGATAGCGAACTCGCTCTTTCGCGGAAACCTAGAACAGGCGCTTGAAGAATCGTCTAGCGGTTTCAGCAATGTTCAAACCTTGCTGAACGCCTCAGATGCTACGGGGCATACTGAAATCCAGCGTGATGTGGCACGTTTTCTTACCGTTCTTGAAACTCCTACAGCAGATAACAACCGTGAATGGATACTTTTGCGTGATTCCAATACACCCAGCACGGGGTTTATCTCGGAACAGAGTCAATCGGGAACAATCACTGCAACTGATATCCCTCAAGATTTAGCTCAGACTATCAGCACCGGTCGAGGGATCTACTGGCAGTCAGCCTCAAAAACTGATGAAAGCGGTCGCACAATTCCTCTGCTCGTAGTGGGTACCAAGATATCGATTCCGCAGAACCCGCAATATACCCTCTATCTGGTGTATGACCTCTCAAGTTCA
>JAUMUH010000072.1 GCA_030530765.1 Rothia sp. (in: high G+C Gram-positive bacteria) | reverse complement strand
TTCATGGCATTGATTGTTGCTGGCTACGGCTATAACCTGGCAGGGTGGAGTTCTCTCAGCACAGCACAGGGCTTTATGGCAGCTACTGTGGTTGCGGTAACGCTGGCTCTCGGCGTTCTTCTGCATGAGCTAGCTCATGCTGCGGTAGGTTCAGCCCAGGGCCTGACGGTTCGGTCTATTTCTATGACGGTGTGGGGCGGGCAAACCAGTATGACCACAGGTAGCCCAGTTACCTCGATATTGGTGTCGCTGGCTGGACCGCTGGTTAATTTCCTTGTAGCGGCTGCCTGCCAACTGACGTGGTTGCTGACTGATTCTGCAGACTTTCTTGGCTTCTTGCTTGCCGCCCAGGTGAATGTGGCAATCGGCGTTTTTAATCTACTGCCAGCTTACCCCTTGGACGGTGGCCATGCATTGGAGGCTGCCTTGGTGCATATTATCGGTAGTCGAAGTGTGGCTACACGGATTACAGCCTATACCGGGCTGAGCCTCATTGCGTTGGAAGCTGCGTTGGTGATCTATCTGGGGGTTTGGCGTTCACCCGTGGTACTGGTTGCTGCTGTGGCTTTGGCGTATTTTCTGTGGAGTGGCACTTCCCATTACTTACGTATGCTCTCGCAAGAAAAAAGCCCTAAGAATCCGTTGACTGCTGCGGCCTTACTCCACTCCGTCCAGCTAATTCCCTCCTCTTACCGTATTGATGATGCTTACCGGGGGTGGGATGGCAGCAGTTACCTGCTGTTGCGTGACCAGGGCAGCGAGGACGCTGTGGGGGCGGTAGAGCCTGCCACTTTGGTAGCGTCAGCGCAGACGCTTGAGGAGCAACCGCTGATGGCTATTGCCCAGCCTCTTGCCCCATACTCCATGCGGGCACAGGCGGCTCAAATCGATGTGATGGATTATTACAACGGCTATCGCTACCACCAGCTACCTGAGGAGCTGCGCTCAGTTGGCCCTATCTGGCAGGTTCAAGACCGGGGGCAGACAGTTGGGGTGGTAGCTCACCACGATATTACAGCCCTGCTCAATCGAGTAGTGAGCGAACGCTAAACAGAGGGGAAGCCCGCGCCAACTGCTGAAATGTTGGTGTGCCTTGCCTCTTTTATCTGAGAGAATATAAACAGACCCTTGTTATTTGACGGAAGACTGTTTACCTATGACCATTCCTACCGGCAGCATTAACCGCCGTGGCCCGTTCCGTGCTGGTGAGCGCGTACAGCTTACTGATGGGCGCGGCAGAATCACTACCATTACTTTGACTGAGGGCGGTGCCTACCATTCTCATCGTGGTTTCTTTAGCCACAGTGAGCTGATTGGTAGTGTTGAGGGTACTGTTATTGAGAATTCTGAAGGGTTTAAGTTTCAGGCGCTTCGCCCGCTCTATAAGGATTTTGTGCTGTCGATGCCTCGCGGTGCCGCCGTGGTGTACCCCAAGGACGCTGGCCAGATTGTGGCAATGGCTGATATTTTCCCCGGTGCTCGGGTGATTGAGGCTGGTGTTGGTTCTGGTGCGCTGTCGATTGCTCTGCTGCGGGCAGTGGGTGACTATGGTCATCTGCGTTCCTTTGAACGTCGTGAAGAGTTTGCTGATATCGCTCGCGGAAACATCGAAACTTTCTTTGGTGGTGAGCACCCCGCCTGGTCGCTGACGATGGGCGACTTGGCTGAGGAACTAGGAAAAGTTGAAGAGCCCGGTTCAGTTGATCGTGCGGTGCTGGATATGCTGGCTCCTTGGGAATGTCTGGATGCTGTGGCAACTGCGCTTGCCCCCGGTGGCGTCATTATTTGCTATGTTGCAACCGTAACCCAGTTGTCTCGTGTGGCTGAAGCACTGCGTGCTGATGGTCGTTTCACTGAGCCTGAGTCTCATGAGACCATGGTGCGCGGTTGGCACGTTGAGGGTCTGGCGGTGCGCCCTGATCACCGTATGGTGGCGCATACCGGTTTCTTGATTACTGCCCGTCGTCTGGCTGATGGGGCTGAGCGTCTTGCTCCTAAGCGTCGTGCGTCCAAGACTGATTTCTCTGAAGAGGATATGAACGCTTGGACTCCTGCTTCGTTGGGTGAGCGCAATGTGTCTGACCGTAAGCTGCGCCGGGCTGGGCGGGACGCTCAGAATCTAGCGGCTAAGGCGGCTAAAGCTACTGAGAGCGCACGCGGCGAGAATAAGTAAAGATTGGTCAAAGCCCTGCGCCGCCCGGTGCGGGGCTTTGGTGTTGAAGCGGAAGTAGAGCGAGAGATCATGAGCGAGGGTCAGCAGTCTAGTGTTTCACCGCAGGATTATGAGCGGGTTCTGAGGCAGCTTAATATTGCCAATGATAGCCGCCGTAATATGGACCGGCAGCTACGCGTGGCATCTGAACGTAATCAGAAGCTGGTTACGGCGCTGGGTAAAACTAAGAGCGAGATTGAGCATCTGCGTCTGGCGCTGTCGCAGGAGGTTGTCCCTCCGTTGAACTCTGCTGTGGTGCTCGCGGTTCACGGTGGGGCGATGACCTACCAGGATTTAGCGGACGGTAAGACTCCCGCTGAGATTGAGGAGCACCTGGATGTTCAGCTCGGTGGGAGGCTGGTGCGTATTACCTGCTCACCTCTGCTACCTATTTCTGAGGTAAAGCCGGGTATGACCGTCCTGGTCAATGAAAATACGCAGGCTGTGGTGTCGCTCGGGTTTGAGGGCTACGGTGAGGTTGTAACGGTGCGTGAGGTGCTTGCCGCCAACCGTGTGGTGATTGACTTGCAGAATCAAGTTAAGGCTGTGGCGCGCATTTCTGGTGCGCTAGATAACCAGAAGCTGACTATTGGTGATTCGGTGACCTATGACAGCCGTATTCAGATGGTTACTTCCCTGGTGCCCGCAACCGATGCCCAGGAGCTGGTGCTTGAGGAAGTACCTGATATTACCTATGCCAACATTGGCGGCCTTTCTTCGCAAATCGGTTTGATTCGGGACGCTGTGGAGCTGCCTTTCTTGCACCCTGAGGTTTACCGGGAGCACCAGCTGACCCCGCCCAAGGGTATTTTGCTCTATGGCCCTCCGGGTAACGGTAAAACCCTGATTGCTAAGGCGGTTGCTAATTCTTTGGCTGCCCGCGCAGCTGAGCTGTCTGATGAGGGAAAGAAGACGGGCTATTTCTTGAATATTAAGGGCCCGGAGCTACTCGATAAGTATGTGGGTGAGACTGAGCGGCAGATTCGTGATATTTTTTCTGCTGCTCGTGAGAAGGCTGCTGCGGGTAACCCGGTGGTGGTTTTCTTTGATGAGATGGAATCCCTGTTCAGGACGCGCGGTTCGGGGCGTTCTTCGGATGTTGAGACCACTATCGTTCCCCAGCTTTTGGCTGAGATTGACGGTGTTGAGTCGCTTGATAATGTAATTGTCATTGGTGCAACCAACCGGGAAGACATGATTGACCCTGCTGTGCTGCGCCCGGGACGTTTGGATGTGAAGATTCGCATTAACAGGCCAGATAGGGCTGGAGCTGCCGAGATTTTCGGTCTCTACCTTACTGAAAGCCTGCCCATTAATGAGGCGGAAATTGCTGCTGCTGGCAGTAAGCGGGCAGCCCTGGATAGCATGATTGAGGCAGTTGTGGCAGACCTTTTCTCTGATTCAGATGCTAACCGCTATATCAGCCTGCGCTTTGAGGACGGCAGCAGCCGCTGGTTACACCGCGGGCTTTTCCTCTCGGGCGCGGTCATTCGCAACATTGTTGATAAGGCGAAGAAAGAAGCTATTAAAACGGTGCTCTCTGGTGGGACGAAAGGTCTAACAACTGCCCACCTGCTAGAAGCTGCCCGGTCTGAATTTGAAGACCAGGTGGAGGTGCCGCAGCTGTCTGAGATTGAGGACGTCCTGGCGTCCTTGGGTATTCGTCAGCCGGTGGTAGAGGTGGCACCTGCCCACACAGTAAAGGAGGCATAAGGTGAGTGTTTCACGCATTATGGGGGCTGAAACCGAGTACGGGGTCTTCGCCCCAGAAAAGCCCAGCGCTAACCCTACGGTGCTCTCTGCCTTCGTGGTGAATACCTACGACACCCTCTTCAAGAAAGAACTTTCTGCTGCTGCCCAGATGCGGTGGGAGTATGGCTCTGAAGCGCCCTTGAGTGATGCCCGTGGATTCCAGATGCCCCGGTCAGAAGCTCATAAGAGCCAGCTGACCCACGAATCTCAGGTGCTCACCAGTGAAGATATCGCAGCTGAAGCACTGAGCGAGGCAGGTCATTTCGCTGAGCGCATTGACTGGGATACGGTCACCATGAACTCCATTCTTCCTAACGGGGCACGCCTCTATGTCGATCACGCCCACCCCGAGTATTCCTCACCCGAGGTCACTAACCCGCGTGACTGCGTCCTCTGGGACGCCGCTGGTGACCATATCGCAGCCCAAACCGTTGCCGCCATTGAACAGGTCACTACAAACGGGCAAGCAGCTATGCCAGCGGTTAACCTCTATAAGAACAACACCGACGGTAAGGGGCAGTCTTACGGTTCTCATGAGAACTACCTGCTACCGCGTTCAGTTGATTTCGACTATCTTTCTATGGTGCTGTTGCCCTTCTTCGCTACCCGGCAGATCATGGTGGGGGCAGGACGCGTGGGTCTGGGTACTGCAGGGGAAAAGCCCGGCTTTCAGATCTCCCAACGGGCAGACTTCTTTGAACGCACCGTGGGCCTTGAAACAACGATTCGCCGTCCCATGGTCAATACCCGCGATGAGCCCCACGCACGTAATGATAAGTACCGCCGCCTCCACGTTATCTCGGGCGATGCCAACCTGGCGCACTACTCAAACCTGCTTAAATTTGGCACCATGGCGCTGGTGCTCAATCTGATTGAGGCAAAGGCAGCGCCGCTCATTAAACTGGCAGACCCCGTTGCAGCTATGCACACCGTCAGCCACGACCTTACCCTCACCGCTCAGCTGCCTCTTGCCGGGGGCGGGTCCATGACGGCGTTAGAGATTCAGCGCACCTACCTAGAGACAGCTCACCAGCTAGAAACCGCGGCAGACGCTTCCACCAGTGAGATCCTTGACCTTTGGGAGCACACCCTAGACGCCCTAGAAACAGACCTGCTCTCTCTTGCTGACAAGCTGGACTGGGTAGCTAAGTACGCCCTCATGAGCCAGTATGTGAACAAGGGAATCAGCTGGGCAGACCCCAAACTAGCAGCCATTGACCTGCAATACAGCGATATCCGACCCCACAAGGGTCTTTACCACAAGCTGGTTGCCCTGGGCAGAATGAAAACTCTCTTCACCCCTGAAGAAATAGCTGCTGCAGCGGCAAACCCGCCACGCGATACCCGTGCCTTCTTACGCGGCAAACTCATCACCACCTGGCCAGACGAAGTTGTAGGTGCCAACTGGGACACCCTCTCAGTGCGCAACCCACTATCGGTTGACCTGCACCGGTTGGTTCTGGAAGAACCCGCAGATTTTGGTGCAGACCGCGTTGAGCCCCACCTGGAGCTAGAGCACGCAGACCAGCTCTTTGCCCTGCTGCAGGCATAAACCGATAGACTAACAGCAAGAAGAAAGTACAAGGAGACAAGACATGGAACGCCAACAGTACCAGGCACAGCAGAGCAAGATTACCTCTACCGAACAGCAGAGTGAGGTGCAGATTGCTCAGCAGACCAGCGCTGTTAACCAGGAACTGGTGACAGAAGTTGATGATCTTTTGGCAGAGATTGACGGTCTGTTAGAAGAGAATGCAGAAGACTTTGTGAAGGGGTTTGTGCAAAAGGGCGGTCAGTAGGTTACCGATGAGAGCGAAACCTGTAGGGCGGAAGGGATCACACAGCCCGCCCGCTGGCTCCGGGGCTGGCGTGAATCGCCTTGTGAGCGAAGCGAACCAGGGCGAGAGGGTCTTGCGGGCGGATGTGTGCCTGTGAAGCCCAAATCGAGTATCCACCATTGAGAGACTATAGGTTATAGAGATGGAACGCAGAATATTTGGCATTGAAACCGAATTCGGTATTAGGTACATACCGCGCGGCTTAGGGCCGCTCAGCCCTGAGGAAGCTGCCCGTCAGCTTTTTAAGCCGGTGGTTGATACCTGGCGTTCTTCTAATATTTTTCTACCTAACGGTGGGAGGCTTTACCTTGATGTGGGCTCCCACCCTGAGTATGCTACCGCTGAAACCGCAACCTTGCGTGATCTGTTAGCCCAGGATAAGGCGGGGGAGTACCTCTTCAATGATCTGGTGAACCAGGCGCAGGACGCCCTGGAAGCGGATGGTTTTGATGGGCAGCTTTTCCTCTTCAAAAACAATGTGGATTCTGCGGGTAATTCTTTTGGGTCGCACGAGAACTACATGCTAGAGCGCAAGGTGGAGTTTTCTCGCCTGGTTCGCTCACTGCTTCCTTTTCTGATTACTCGCCAGATTATGGTGGGTGCCGGTAAGACTCACCCGGTTGGGCCGCCGGACTGGGGTGGCCGTCCTCTGGGGGTAGCGGGGGAACCTAGTTTCTCTTTCTCACAGCGGGCTGACTACATCTGGGAGGGCTCCTCAACGGCAACCACGCGGGCGCGTCCCATTATTAACACCCGTGATGAGCCGCACGCTGATGCAACCCTCTACCGGCGTATGCACGTTATCAATGGGGATTCAAATATGTCCCAGGCAACCACCCTGCTGAAGATGGGGGCAACCGACCTGGTTTTGCGTATGCTAGAGGGCTACTACCCGCTGGCTAATTTTGAAATTAAGGACGCTGCTACCGCCCTGCGCGTCATTTCTCATGACCTCACCGGCACTGCCCGCTTCACCCTGGCAGACGGCAGTGAGCGCAGCGCCCTTGAAATGCAGAGGCACTACCTTGAATCTGCAAAGAAATTTGTTGAGGTCAAGGGTGCGCATCATGAGGACCTCCCGTACATCTTGGATTTGTGGGAGCGTGCCCTGGTTGCGGTTGAAACCGGGGATTTTAGCGGTATTGATACCGAGATTGATTGGGCTATTAAGAAGAAGCTGCTGGATGCTTATATCAGCCGGGGAGCTAGCGGTTATGCTGACCCTAAGATTCAGCAGCTTGATCTTGCCTATCACGATATTGACCCTGACCGCGGTGTTTTTGGGGTGCTTGAGAAAAAGGGCATGGTGAAGCAGCTACTGCCTACGGAAAGTATCGCTAAGGCGGCAGTTGAGCCTCCCGCTACTCGTGCTCGTATTCGTGGTGAGTTTATCAAGGCTGCCCGTGCTGCCGGTGAACCCTTTACAGTGGACTGGGTGCACCTGAAGCTGAATAATCGCCCCCAGCTGACGGTCATGTGTAAAGACCCTTTTGCTATACACAACGTTGAGGCTCAGGCGCTCATTGAGGGGCTTGGTCCGGTGCCACAAAATACCTGGGTGCTCCCTTTTATCTAGGCACACGAGATTTTCAAAGCCCCTGCACAGTTTACTGGGTTACCATATGGGGTGAACGAGTAAGCGCTTTATGAGCGCCATAGCAACGAAAGAGAAGTACGTGAATAAGAAGTCTACGGTTATTGTTTCAAGCGCCGCTGTCTTGGCGCTGGTTCTGAGTGCTTGTGGAGGTACCTCTGGCGGCAGCAAGTTGAGCGATATTGAATATTCGCTCAATGGCGCAACGGCTGAACCTTCTGTATCTTTTGAGACTCCTTTTGCAGCCGACGGTACTGAAGCTTACACAATTGAAGAGGGTAAGGGCAGCGAAATCAAGGACGGTGACACCGTTCTTGTAAATGCAACCGTTTTCAATGGTGCTGACGCATCGTCCTTGGGAACCACTTACACTGATGCCCCCATGATTATTCCTGTTGGCGAGGATCTCAAAAAGGCGGCCCCCGAACTTTATGACGTGATAGTAGGGGCTAAAGTCGGTATGACTTTCTCTTACAGCACCAATGCCGATAGCACTGCAACATCAACCGCTGAGGCTACCCCCACGGTGTCACCCGGTACACCAACCAATATTGAGGTTTATACGGTGACCAGCAAGCTTTTGAAGTCGGCCGAGGGAGTGGAGAACAAGAAAGAGTCCC
>JAUMUH010000071.1:5729-8027 GCA_030530765.1 Rothia sp. (in: high G+C Gram-positive bacteria) | reverse complement strand
GTAAAGGAAGAAGATGAAATATTTTGCCAAACAGCCATAAGTCCTAACCCTGCGAGCACAGCAGCTTGATGAGTGGCAAAGGGAAGCATCAGAGCAAGAGTAAAAACCTGCGCGGTTAGGCCCCAAGCCCAGATTTTACCCACCGGCAGATACGATAGCTTTGACAGCGTCCAGCGAGCACACAACGCCGGTGTCATAGTGATGAGAAAAAGGTAAAAAGTAACAGCTTGTGGCCCGCTGCTCGCATTGAGGTGTAGCATGGTGGCGCTGAAAGTCATCCAAGCAGTAAGGGTAATCAAAGCATATGAAGTGACAAGCCGTGTTTTGACCATAGTTTTCTTCCCCTTGACCTGGCCGCTCTGAGTACTGCGGAGCTTGTGCATTAAGCTATAAAACTTCTTGGTACATTATAAGGTGCATCACTATAAATTGCGGTGGCATGTGAGATATCGAGAATATAACAGAATGCCGTTATATCTATATATATAACGGTATAGTGTTATATATGTTTGTGATGACTGTAGACCAGCGGAAGTCAAGGCAAGCGCAACTTGACCTCATCCCTCAGCTCCAACGGGACCTCTCAACTAATAGGTCTGCCACTGCACCTCTCAGAGAGTTTCAGAGAACCGCAGGTGATGAGGCGCAAGCAGTGTTTGATACTCCCCAAAACCTGCTAGCAACCGCACAGTTCTTAGCCCGGCAAGGCACCTGGCACATAGGTATAGGTGCGGGGCATATTAACCAGCCCCTACCCAGTGAAGCCCGAGCAGGTAGCGGTCAAGCCTATTACAACGCACGAAGCGCAGTAGAACGAGCCAAAAAGTCCCCCGGCCATATCGCCTTTGAGGGGGAAACCCGTTTTGCCCCACTCATTGAAGCTAGCCTCCAGCTGGTCATGGGGCTAGAAGAAGACCGCAACGACACATGGCAGAATATGGGTGAACTATACAACCAGGGGATGACCCAAAAAGCTATCGCTGAGCATTGCGAAACCCACCAGTCTGCGGTCAGCCGGGCACTCAAACAGGGCAGATGGCAAGAAACGCGGAGAGTGCTTAAAGAGCTGACCCACCTTTTAGAGGAGGAACTATAAATGACAATTGCAGTGTATTGCCTGCTGGGTTTACTAGCACTTTTATCGACCGTTTGGGCTAGATCCAATAAGCCAACCGGTGCACGGGCAGCAACACTCATTGCTTTACTGGTCATTACCTCCCTGATTACTGCGCTGCCCGCCCCGCCGTCCTCCCCAGGGGTGAGAATAGCGATAGTGACCGCGGTACTTTTCAGTGCGGCGTTTGGTGGGTCAATCCCAGCCGCTTTCTTTGTGGGGAAACTGCACGCCAAAGCACCAGAAGAAACCCCCAGACCCCAATCCATCAAAGGGAGAATAGGGCCTCTTCCATTACACGCTGAGTTGCATAACCCCACAAGGGAGAAAGAGGTTGAAGGTGGCGGTAGGCTCATTGGTATCTTTGAGCGGGTTGCTGTAGCGATATGCCTGGTAACTGCCCAAATCAGCCTGCTGGCAGCCATCGTTGCTATAAAAGGGCTAGCCCGTTACCCAGACATTAAAACTGGCCATCTGACGGCTGAAAAGTTTATTGTGGGAACCTTTGTCTCCCTGCTCTGGGCAACCGGCTGTGCAATCATTGCAAGCAACCTAGTATAAGGTAGGTAACCGTAAGCTACCCTGGTAGGTATGACTAATCCACTGCTAACACCTTCAACCCTGCCCTACCAGCTGCCAAACTTCGCAGCCATCACCCCCGAGCACTACCTCCCAGCCATCGAGCAAGGGCTCGAAGAAGCCCGCGCAGCCTACGCCCAGCTAGCAGAAAACACCGAAGAACCCAGCTTCGAGAACGTCATCGAAGTGCTCGAAAACCCCTCAGCAACCCTTCACCGAGCCGTCACCATCTTCTACAACATCACCAGCGCAGACGGCACTGACCAGCTACTCGAACTAGAAGCACAGGTCACCGAAAAACTCACCCAGCTGGGCAACGAACTGCACCTGAACCCCGCCGTCTTCAGTAAACTAGATGCCGTCTACCAGAAACGCCACCAGCTGGGCCTCACTGCAGAGCAGTTGCGCCTGACCGAAAAGTTCCACCAGCAATTCACCCTCGCCGGTGCTGCCCTCAAGGACGAAGAACGCCATCAGCTCGCTGAACTTAACCTTCAGATTGCCCAGCTTCAAACCGAATTTGGTCAGCAGGTCACCCGCGACCTCAACGCCGCAGCCGTCCTGGTAGAGGACGAAACCCAGCTAGAAGGGCTCAGCCAGGCAAG
>JAUMUH010000071.1:1225-5629 GCA_030530765.1 Rothia sp. (in: high G+C Gram-positive bacteria) | reverse complement strand
AGCTCTTTGCCCAAACCATCGCACCCGCCATGCGCAACGCCGATGCAGAAGGCAAAAAAATTGCGGCCGCCGCCACAGCAGACGGCATCGACACCCTAGAAGCCTGGGACTGGTTCTACTACAGCGACCGCGTCAAAGAAAAAGAATACTCCGTAGACCTTAGCGAATTACGCCCCTACTTCCAGCTCGACAAGGTACTCGAAGACGGCGTCTTCTACGCCGCCAACCTCGCCTACGGGCTCACCTTCACACCCCGCCCCGACCTTACCGGCTACCACAAGGACGTCCGCATCTGGGAAGTCTTCGACGCAGACGGAACTGGCATCGGCCTCTTCCTGGGCGACTTCTTCACTCGCCCCACCAAACGCGGCGGCGCCTGGATGAACAACATCGTCGACCAATCCTGCGCCGAAGGCACCTACCCGGTAGTAGCGAACAACCTCAACATCGCCCCGCCTGCACCCGGCCAAACAGCCCTGGTCAACCTGGACGAAGTCAACACCCTCTTCCACGAATTCGGCCACACTCTGCACGGGCTCCTCTCACAAACCCACTACCGCTCACTCTCAGGCACCAACGTCGAACGCGACATCGTCGAATACCCCAGCCAAGTCAACGAAATGTGGATGCTACACCCCGACGTCCTACCCCGTTACGCCCGCCACATCGACACCGACCAGCCCGTCCCCGCAGACCTCATCGAACGCGTCAAAGCATCAGATGCCTGGGGCGAAGGCCAACGCACCGTCGAATACCTACGCGCCGCCGTCCTCGACTGGGCATGGCACACCCAAGCCGCAACCCTCGACGCAGAACCCATCCAAGACCCCCGCGCCTTCGAAGAGAAAGCCCTCAAGGACGCCGGGCTCTGGCACGAACTCGTAGAATCCCGCTACCGCACCAGCTACCTCAACCACACCTTCTCAGGCGGCTACGAAGCAGGCTACTACTCCTACCTCTGGGCAGAAGTCTTCGATGCCGACACCGTAGCCTGGTACAAAGAAGGCAACACGGACGCTCGTGTCAAGGGCGACGCCTTCCGCCAGCACATCCTCGCTATCGGCGGCACCAAACCCATCCCCGAAGCCTTCCACGAGATGACTGGCAGACAAGCACAAATCCAGCCCCTGCTCGAACGCCGAGGTCTGCTCTAACCTAAAGCGCGAGGAAGGAGATATTTGAGGTTTTTCCGCCGCCAGTAAACCTCAAATATCTCCTTCCTCGCGTCTGAATCTAAACCTGCCCCACCCCGGTAATCACCACTACCGGCGCACCTTCCTCATCAGAGGCAGCCAGGTCAATCTCAGCGGTCATCGCCCAGTCATGGTTATCCTCAGGGTCAGCCAGAATCTGACGAACCTTCCAGATACCGGGGTGCTCACTCACATCATCGTCCAGCTCAAAGAGCTTGGGTGAGCGGGCATCCGCATCCGTGAAAATATCGTCATACTCATCAAAGTAATCATCCATGGCATCAGCCCACCGGTCAGCGTCCCAACCGGAGCGCGGCCCGTCCAGCTCACCCAAAATATTCTCGCGCTCATCAGCAAAAAGCTCCACACGGCGGAAAAGAGCATTACGCACCATCACCTTAAAAGCACGCTCATTAGCGGTGACCTTGGGCGCAGACTCAGCAACCAGCTCTTCCAGCGAATCCTGAACGGGCATGCCATCTTCACCGGCAGCCATACGCTCCCACTCATCCACCAGAGACGAGTCAGTCTGGCGAATAATCTCACCCAGCCACTCGATAATATCGGTCAGCTCAGGCGTCAGCGCAGACAGCGGCACCGTCTGACGCAGCGCCTTATAAGCATCAGAGAGGTAGCGCAACAAAATACCCTCAGAGCGCTCAAGCCCGTAATACTGAATGTAATCGCCAAAGCCCATGGCACGCTCATACATATCACGCACCACGCTCTTAGGCTCTAGCTCAAACTCCTTCATAAAGGGCGCACCGGCAGAATAGGTTTCAAAAGCCTGCTCGAGCAGGTCAGCTAGTGGCTGGGGGTAGGTCACCTTATCCAGCTCCGCCATGCGCTCGTTGTAGTCCAGCCCCTCAGCCTTCATCTCAGCCAGAGCCTCTCTCTTTGCCTTCTTCTCCTGACCCAGCAGAACCTGGCGGGGGCGTTCAAGGGTCGCCTCAATCACCGAAACAGCATCCAGGGCATAGTCGGCTGATTCCATATCCAGCAGCGATAGAGACGCCAGCGCGAAGGGGGAGAGCGGCTGATTCAACGCAAAATTCTCTTGCAAAGAGACAGTGAGGCGCACACTTCGCCCAAACTCATCGGGCGTATCAAGGCGCTCCACCACCCCGCCATTGAGCAGCTCCCGGTAAATACCAATCGCCTTACGCTTGAGCGCCCTCTGTTTGACCGGCGGCTCATGATTGGCAGTCAAGAAGAGCATGGCGGTTTCAAAGGGGTCAGCCTCGCGCTGCAAAATATTGAGCATCATTGAGTGAGTCATCTGGAAGGACGAGGTCAGCGGCTCAGGCTCAGCCGCCACCAGCTGCTCAAAGGTCTTCTCGCTCCATGCAACAAAGCCCTGCGGTGGCTTCTTCTTTTTGCCGCGCAGTGACTGCGCCATTTTCTTCTCATCGCCATTGAATTTTTCGCGCGCTTTGGCTTCAAGGCGGTCGTTCTCAATCTCGTGCTCCGGTGCCTGAACCACCACATAACCGGCAGTGTCAAAGCCAGCCCTGCCCGCGCGTCCTGCAATCTGGTGGAACTCACGGGACTTCAAGCGGCGGGTGCGCTGCCCATCAAACTTAGAAAGCGCAGTAATCACCACGGTGCGAATAGGCACGTTGATACCCACGCCCAGGGTGTCGGTGCCGCAAATAACCTTGAGCAGGCCAGCCTGCGCCAGCTGCTCCACCAGGCGGCGGTACTTGGGCAGCATACCGGCGTGGTGAATACCGATACCGTTCTTAATGTACTTTTGCAGGGTCTTACCAAAGCCCGCTGAGAAACGGAAACCAGCGGTCAGCTCGTTGATGCGCTCCTTATCTTCCTTAGAAGCAATAGCAATGCTCATCAATGAGGCGGCAGTATCGATTGCCTGTAGCTGAGAGAAGTGCACAATGTAAACCGGCGCCTGGCGGGTAGACACCAGCTCATCAACCGTCTCAACCAGGGGCTGGCGGGAGTAAGAATAGTTGAGCGGAATGGGGCGGGTATCGCTGGTGACCAGCACTGACTCACGCCCGGTCAGCTCAGTCATCTCACGCTCAAAACGGGTGGTGTCACCCAGCGTTGCGCTCATCAGCAGAAACTGCGCCTGGGGCAGGTCAAGCAGGGGAGCCTGCCAGGCCCAGCCGCGCTGAGGGTCTGAGTAGAAGTGGAACTCATCCATGATGACCTGGGTTAGGTCAGCCCCCTCGCCTTCGCGCAGCACGATGTTGGCAAGAATTTCAGCGGTGCAGCAAATAATGGGGGCGTTGGCGTTGATAGAGGAATCTCCGGTCACCATGCCCACATTCTCAGCCCCAAAAATCTCGCAGAGGTCAAAGAACTTTTCAGACACCAGCGCTTTAATGGGGGCGGTGTAGTAGGAACGCTGACCCGCCGCCAGGCCCATGAAGTGCGCCGCCACCGCAACGGTTGACTTACCGGAGCCGGTAGGGGTTGCCAGAATAACGTTGTTGCCGTTGGCTAGTTCTAGCACCGCTTCGTCCTGAGCGGGGTAGAGTTCCATGCCGCGCGCTGCGATCCAAGCGAGGAAGGCTTCGTAGGCTTCATCGCCGGTCAGCGGGTTGGAGGCAAAATCGCCGCGGAAGTAGTGCTTATCTGCTTTGGCAAGGGAGGGGGAGAGATATTCAAGAATCTTCATGGTAAACACCAGTCTACTGCCCTGCCCGGCTCTTGGTAAGGACGGCGGGGCGCGGCGGCGTCCTGCCCGTAAAGCTCGCGACTAGACCCCGCGTTTTGTTCCAAAACCCCGAAACAAAGTGCGGGGGTTTGGCACAAAAAACGGGTGGTAGCCCATTTCTTTGTTGGTCATACTCAAGTAGGATTATGGTATGACTACCAAAATTAGTATTAGCCTCGCTGATGAAACCGTAGCTGCTCTTGATCAGTTCATTGCGGAGCAGGGTATTGCTTCCCGGTCTGCTGCTATTCAGCAGGCAATCGCTCGTCTTACTGCCGCTGATCTTGGAGCTGAGTACGCGCAGGCATGGCGGGAATGGGAAGAGAGCGGCGAAGCTGATACCTGGGATGTAGCCGTTGGGGATGGGCTACGGTGAGACGGGGTGATATCTTCTGGGTTGATCTTGAGCTGGTTTGCGGTAGCGAATCAAATAAGAAACGCCCCTGTCTAATTGTGAGCCGCAACGAAGCCAATGATTATGCCAGCCAAAGCGGTAGGGGAACTGTAACCGTGCTGCCGATTACCAGT
>JAUMUH010000071.1:0-1215 GCA_030530765.1 Rothia sp. (in: high G+C Gram-positive bacteria) | reverse complement strand
AATACCGGGTTTGTTGCCTCTTTTCAGGTCTTTTTGCCGGCTGCTGAGTCTGGCCTGCTCAGGGACTCAAAAATTCAGGCTGAACAGATTCGTTCTGTTTCGGTGCAGAGATTAGGTGGCTACATCGGCACTGTTTCCGCTAAGGTGCTCTGGCAGGTTGAGCATACCCTTAAACTGCACCTGGCGCTTCCTGTCTGACGACAAGGACGGCGGGGTGCGGCGTCATCTTACCGAGATAATCTGAAAGAAATATATGTGACCTACTTGTCATTTTCTGTAGGTGGGAGTAAAGTTCTTTTCTGATAACTGATAGATACCGTTCTGAAAGGAGGCTAAAAATGAATCTGACCATTTCAAACACCCGCCTCCACCGGTATCTGCCGCACTGAATCTGCTTTTCAGCTGCACCTGAAAAGATAACCTGCCGGTTGAGGCGCCCTTGCCCCGGCGGGTTTTTTGTACCCCAAAACCTGCCTGCTAGACGTGATGATGTAGAGGACTGCTGTGACTGAAACTAACAAGAAGGAACCTTTAGCTAAGGTAAAGTTCCGGCTTGCCCCGCCGGGTTTTACCTGGCGTCCTACCTATTTTCTACCCTTTGGGTTCACTGTGCTTGCTGCTATCGGCATGGTCTTTTTGCCGGTGCTGGTGGGGCGCATCATTGAGTTGCATAGTCAGGGTGATGCATCGTCAGCTTGGGGTCTTATGACGTGGATGCTGCTGATTGTTGCGGGTCTATCGTTCCATGAGAAATTTACCTGGGGTATCACTTTCAAACTGATTGCTCGTCTTGAGAAAGAGTGGCGCCTCTACATTAGTTCTATGGTTGCTCGTAGTTCTGATCGGGATGCTGGTAGCCTGATTGCCATTCTGAATAAGGACAGCCGTGCTATGGCTATGCTGTGGCAGCCTCTGGTGCCTGCGTCCTCTGGTGTTGCCCTTACTATTTTGGGCACCTGGCAGCTGTGGGTGATTAGCCCCACGGTTGCGGTGGTTGTGCTGGCTGGGCTGATTGTAACGGTGTGGGCCTTGACCGTTATTTCCAAGTTTCTTGAAAAACACGCCGATGCTTTCCGTGACACGGTGGGTAAGAGTACCTCCCGCGCTAGCGATATTGCGGCTTCGATTCGTACCATTTTGGGCTTGGGTGCTCAGGGGCAGATGATGAAGCGTTATGGGAAGAACGCTCAGGAGGTTTACCTGGCGCAGCTAAAG
>JAUMUH010000070.1 GCA_030530765.1 Rothia sp. (in: high G+C Gram-positive bacteria) | reverse complement strand
TACCTATTCCTTCGAGACCCTACCCATATGGGTAGGGTCTCGAAGGAATAGGTAGGCAAATTTAAGCGGTGGTGAAGGAGCCCTCTAGGCGGGTGCGGGAGCCTGGCATGAGAAGGTAGGCAACAGATACGAGATCCTCATGGGAGAAAGTCTGCCGGGTGACCAGCAGGCAAGGGTCACCGCTCTTTACCCCTAAAAGTTGGGCGTCATCGGTATCAGCGGCAATGGCCTCAACCACGTGGGTGCCGTGGGTAATCGGGGCAGTATTGCTTAAGAACTCGTTGGGGGTTAGTGCGGTGAAATCCTGCTCTATGTAGCCCGGTGCCATAGCGGCGCTCACAAAGCGCTCCTCCCGTTGGATAGCTACCCCGTTTTCTCGGTGAATAATGACCGACCGAAAGACCTCTGCCCCCAAATCGGCAGGCACAAGCTGGGAGGTGTTGCCCTGCTCTAGCGTTTCAAGGGTGACCACTGTTGCTGAGTAGGTATGCCCCCGCCCGCGCACCTCCTGGGCAATATTGCGCACACCTAGCAGGGGGGACGCTGCCCGGGCGTCAGCGATAAAAGAGCCCAAGCCTTGAACCCTGGTGAGAAGACCAGCGCTTGCCAGCTCCCGGTAGGCGCGGTTGATGGTCATGCGGGAAAGCCCTAGGGCTGCAACCAGCTCATTTTCAGATGGGACCAGCTCGCCTGCTGCCCAGACTCCGTTGCTGATTTGTTCTGTGACGATGGTGGTAATCAGGCGGTAGGCGGGGATTGAAGTGGCTGAGCGCTCTGTGAAGATTTCTGCCAGCTGATTGATTTTATCCACGGTGCTTTCCCTGTTGTGTGAATTGCCCCTGCTGGGCGGTGATCAAGGGTGGGTGTCATAAGTAGTTTAGCTTTTGCTGATGATTGCTGGGACTTACAGTTGACAGCTGGTTGTATATACATGATGATGGTAGGGAAAGTGAAGTGACGTGCCTTACGCGCAGATAGTGTCAAAGGAGACAGCATGACCGAACACGGCCCCCGCCAGGTAAAAGCCCCTCGCGGAAGTGAACTGAACACCCTGGGTTGGCAGCAGGAAGGTGCCTTGCGCATGCTCATGAACAACCTCGACCCCGAGGTTGCAGAGCACCCCGATAACCTGGTGGTCTACGGCGGCACCGGTAAAGCAGCCCGCTCCTGGGAGGCATTCGACGCCATCGTTGCCACCCTGAAAACCCTCAAGAGCGATGAAACTCTGCTCGTTCAGTCGGGTAAGCCCGTGGGCGTTTTCCGCACCAACGAGTGGGCGCCGCGCGTCCTGCTGGCTAACTCAAACCTGGTGGGTGACTGGGCTAACTGGGAGCACTTCCGCAAGCTAGAGGCCGAAGGTCTGATGATGTACGGTCAGATGACCGCAGGCTCCTGGATTTACATTGGCACCCAGGGTATTTTGCAGGGCACCTATGAAACCTTCGGTGCCGTTGCTCGCAAGCGTTTTGGTGGCACCCTGGCAGGTACCATCACCCTCACCGCCGGTATGGGTGGTATGGGCGGCGCTCAGCCTCTGGCAGTGACCATGAACGAGGGTGTGGCAATCTGCGTGGACGTGGACGAAACCCGTATTGACCGCCGTATTGACCACAAGTACATGGACGTCAAGGCACGCGATCTTGACCACGCCCTAGAGCTGGCTGTTGAAGCACGCGACGCTAAGAAGCCTCTCTCCATCGGTGTGGTGGGCAATGCTGCTGAAATCTTCCCTGAGCTGCTGCGCCGCAAGGCACCCATCGACATTGTGACCGACCAGACCAGTGCCCACGATCCGCTGTCCTACCTGCCGGTTGATGTTGCCTTTGAGGATTGGAAAGCAGAAGCAGAACGCGACCCCGAACTTTTCACCAAGAAGTCCCGCGAGGCTATGGCTGCTCACGTTGAGGCAATGGTTGGCTTTATGGATGCCGGTGCTGAGGTCTTCGATTACGGTAACTCTATTCGTGATGAGGCTCGTAAAGCTGGCTACCAGCGTGCCTTCGAGTTCCCCGGCTTTGTGCCTGCCTACATTCGCCCCATGTTTGAGGAGGGCCTTGGCCCCTTCCGCTGGGCAGCACTTTCAGGTGACCCTGAGGACATTCGTAAGACCGACGAAGCTATTCTTGAGCTTTTCCCCGAGAATGAGCACCTGGCGCGCTGGATCACAATGGCAGGCGAGAAGGTTCACTACGAGGGCCTGCCCGCCCGTATCTGCTGGCTGGGCTACGGTGAGCGCCACAAGGCTGGCCTGAAGTTCAATGAGATGGTGGCAAACGGTGAGCTTTCTGCCCCCATTGCTATTGGCCGTGACCACCTGGATTCAGGTTCCGTTGCCTCACCCTACCGCGAGACTGAGGCGATGAAGGACGGCTCAGATGCTGTAGCTGACTGGCCTCTGCTCAACGCCCTGGTGAACACCTCTTCAGGTGCTTCGTGGGTTTCCATCCACCACGGTGGCGGTGTTGGCATGGGGCGCTCCATTCACGCTGGCCAGGTCACCATTGCAGACGGCACTGACCTTGCTGCCCAGAAGATTGAGCGTGTGCTGACCAACGACCCCGGTATGGGTGTTATTCGCCATGTGGACGCTGGTTATGACTATGCTAACCAGGTTGCCCGTGAGCGTGGCGTACGTATCCCCATGCAGGAGCAGTAGGCGAGCATGAGCGCTACGGTTTTTACCAATATCGGTTCGCTGGTGACCAACGATCCTGCCCTTGAGCGGGGGCAGCTGGGGGTACTTGAGGACGCCGCGGTGGTAGTTGAGGGCGGAAAAATCGCCTGGGGGGGGCGCAGTGCCCAAGCCCCGGCGTCCGATGCTGCCATCGACCTTGGCGGCAGGGCTCTGCTGCCGGGCTTTGTGGAATCCCACTCCCACCTGGTTTTTGCTGGGGACCGCTCCCACGAGTTCGCTGCCCGTATGCAGGGTCAGAAGTACGCTGCTGGCGGTATTCGCTCAACCATTGCTAAGACTCGTGCTGCCTCAGATGAAGAGCTTGAGGCGAATGTTCGAAAGCTAATGGGGGAGTACCTGGCGCAGGGCGCTACCACCGTTGAGGTAAAAACCGGGTATGGGCAGAGCGCTGAGACTGAAATTCGTTCTGCCCGTATCGCTGCTGCCTGCACCGATGAAGTGACCCTGCTAGCTGCCCATGTTCCGCCAGAAGAGTATGCCGGGCGGGTAGATGACTATGTGCAGATGGCAGTGGAAGAAATGATTCCTGCCGCTGCGCCCTATGCCCGTTGGATTGACGTTTTCTGTGAAGAGGGCGCTTTCAACGAGGAGCAGTCCCGCGCTGTTTTGGCTGCCGGTGTGGCTCACGGGCTGACCCCGCGCGTCCACGGCAATCAGCTAACCTTTGGTGCTGGTGTGCAGTTGGCGGTTGAGTTCAAGGCGGCATCGGTTGATCATGTGGTTTACCTATCTGATGCCGATGTGGACGCCCTGGCGAATTCTGACACTGTGGCAACCATTTTGCCCGGTGCTGATTTTTCAACCCGCAACGATTACCCCAATGCCCGCCGTCTGCTGGACGCCGGTGCCACCGTGGCGCTGGGAGCAGACTGTAACCCGGGCACCAGCTTCACCACCTCCATTCCCTTCTGTATCGCCCTGGCGGTGCGGGATATGAAGCTAAGCCCTGATGAAGCGGTGTGGGCAGCAACCGCGGGTGGTGCTCAGGCACTGCAACGCAGCGATATTGGCATTATTGCCCCCGGCGCACGCGCTAACCTCACTGCCCTCAATGCCCCCAACCACCTGCACCTTGCCTACCGGCCCGGCGTGCCCCTGGTTGAAGCGGTCTGGGCCAACGGTGAGTTGGCTAGCGGAAAGATTGGTTAAAGTTATGCAGATTGATAAGGCACCTAGCCCCTGGGCCGGTCGGGACGACGGGCCGGGGTGCGAGCACGAACGCTGGTACAACCGGGTTCAGCTGCTGGCTGGTTTGAGTGACATCGACGCTGATGCCGTGACCCTGGGTTTTGCCTCCGATGAGGGCGTTGCCCGCAACCTGGGCAGGGTTGGTGCTGCTGCTGGCCCGGCAACCCTGCGAGCAGCCCTAGCCACCCTGGCACTGGGCTCTGCCCACCGCGATATAGCCTTGGCAGATGCCGGTGACATTGAGGTAACGGATAGTGACCTTGAGGGCGGCCAAGAACGCCTTGGCTGTGCTGTTGCTACCCTCATTGACGCTGGCTCCCTGCCGCTAGTTCTCGGTGGCGGGCACGAAGTTGCCTTTGGCACCTACAGCGGGGTAGCTTCCTCACAGCTCAGACAGAACCAAGGGCAGCCGCTGAAACTGGGCATCCTCAACCTGGACGCCCACTTTGACCTGCGCCAGGCAGCCCGGCCCTCATCGGGCACACCCTTCCGCCAGGCACTCGAAGCGGAAAAGGCAGCAGGAACCCAGGCTTACTACGCCGTCATCGGTATTGCTCAGCCCGCTAACACCCAGGTGCTCTTCGATACCGCCCACGAATACGGCGTGCGCTACCTGCTTGATGAAGAAGCTCAACTGGGTAATCTGCCGCAAGTAGAAAGTTTTGTTGAGAACTTCCTGGCTGATATTGACGTCCTCTACCTCACCCTAGACCTGGACGCCCTACCGGCAGCCGTAGCCCCCGGCGTCAGCGCCCCGGCAGCCTACGGTATACCCCTAGAGGTAGTTCTGGCGGTCATCAAACAGGTAGCTGCCAGCGGCAAACTACTTGCCTTTGACGTTGCCGAACTCAACCCCGGCTTCGATATTGATGGGCGCACCGCTAAAACCGCCGCCCGCATCATTCATACTCTTTTGACCCACTATCAGGCTTATACCCGAAAGTAAGGAAATCACAGACGATGACTACCGAAAACCGCCCCCACGTTGAAGTGGACATTGCTGCCCTGACCTTCCAGCAGGTCATTGACGTAGCCCGCAATAACGCTACCGTCTCCATCAGCGAAGAATCACTGGCAGAAATCGGGCGCTCAGCCGATCGCATCCGCGAACTAGCCCACCACGAGAAGCCCGTCTACGGCGTCTCCACCGGCTTTGGTGCTCTCGCCTCAAAGCACGTGCCCCTAGAACAGCGTGCGATTCTGCAGCGCGGCCTGATTCGTTCCCACGCCGCTGGCTCTGGCCCCGAAGTGGAACGCGAAGTTACCCGCGCCCTCATGCTGCTGCGCCTCTCAACCCTGGCGACCGGACGCACCGGCGTGCGCCTCGAGGTCGCCCAGGTCTACGCCGGCATGCTCTCAGCAGGCATCACCCCGGTAGTCTACGAATACGGCTCACTGGGCTGCTCCGGCGACCTCGCCCCCCTGGCCCACTGCGCGCTCGCCGTTATCGGTGAAGGTAAGGTGCGCAACGCTGAAGGTGAGCTGATGGATGCCGCCGACGCCCTAGCAGACGCTGGTCTTGCCCCCGTAGAACTGGCTGAAAAAGAAGGCTTGGCACTGATCAACGGCACTGACGGTATGCTGGGCCAGCTGGTCATGGCAATCACCGACCTCGATAAGCTCACCCGCCTGGCAGATGTTGCTGCCGCCATGAGCGTTGAGGGCATGGTGGGCACCGACCGCGTATTCGCCGCTGATCTGCACGAGCTGCGCCCCCACCCCGGTCAGATTGCCTCAGCAGCTAACATGCGCGCCGTCCTTGCTGATTCAGATATCATTCAGCATCACGAAGGTGAGCACTCAACCTATGTGCAGGACGCCTACTCCCTGCGCTGTGCGCCCCAGGTGGCAGGTGCTGTGCGTGACACTGTTGAGCATGCCCGCACTGTGGCGCTGCGTGAACTTGCTTCAGCCGTTGATAACCCGGTGGTGACCAAGGACGGCCGGGTTGAGTCGAACGGTAACTTCCACGGTGCCCCCGTTGCCTACGTGCTGGACTTCCTGGCTATAGCTGTAGCCGATGCCGCCTCTATTTCTGAGCGCCGCACCGACCGCTTCCTCGATGTGGCACGCAACCGCGGCCTGCCCGCCTTCCTTGCCGATGACCCCGGCGTGGACTCTGGCCACATGATCGCCCAGTACACCCAGGCGGCCATTGTCTCTGAACTCAAGCGCCTGGCCGCCCCCGCATCGGTGGACTCCATCCCCTCTTCTGCCATGCAGGAAGACCACGTGTCGATGGGCTGGTCAGCTGCCCGCAAGCTCCGCAAGGCGGTGGACGGGCTGACCCGCGTGCTGGCGATTGAGATTCTCACCGCTGCCCGCGGCATTGACCTGCGTGCACCCCAGGCACCTGCCCCCGCCACGGCAGCCCTTATTGATAAGCTGCGTGAGAGCGTTGAAGGCCCCGGGGCTGACCGCTATCTTTCCCCTGAGATTGAAGAAACGGTGCGGCTGGTTGCCAGCGGTGAGCTACTTGAAGCGGTTGAGGCGGTCACCGGGCCCCTGCAGTAGCCGCTCGTTGTTTCTTTAATCAGGACGCTGCCACCAGACCCTTTGCTACACGGCAGGGGTGGGGCGGCGTCCTGCGGTATGTAGCGGGGAACCTGGGTAAATTTTCATAGCGCAAGGGCAGGGCTTCAGTCACCACCCTGCCGGGAAAGAAAGTATACTGTTTGTATGAGCATTTCAATTAAAAATAACCCCTTCAAGGACCAGCTAATCGCCTTTCTTAAAGACGGCTATCTCTTTGCCTCCCGCCAGCGCCGCAAGGCAGGGCTGCCCGCAGATTCTCACTGCCCGGTAACCGTTAATGCCCTGGGTGGTAAAGCTACAATTATCCGCGGTGAAGACGCCGTTGACTTCTTCTACGATGAAAGCATCATCAAGCGTGACGGCGCTATGCCCTCCTTTGTTCAGGGCCCGCTCTTTGGTGAAGGTGCCGTGCACACCCTGGACGGCGAAGCCCACAAGGTGCGTAAGGCAGCCATGGTCGCCATGGCATACGAGGACGAGCGCGTGGATGCCTTCCGCGTCTTTGTTGAAGAAGAAATGAAGGCACTCATTGAGCGCTGGAAGACCAACCCCGGCAACATCTACGATGATGTGGCAGTTGCCTACGGGCGCGCAGCCTTCCGCTGGGCAGGCGTCCCCGCCTCTGACGAAGAGCTCAACAAGCGCGCCACCCAGATGAGCCACCTGCTTGACACTTTTGGTGAAATTAAGCAGAACGTGCTGGCATGGATTGACCGCAAGAAGCTGGATACCTGGGCAGAGCAGCTGATTGAAGATGTGCGCTCCGGCAAGGTCAAGGTCGATGCTGACTCTGTTGTGCAGCACATGGCTGATTTGCGCGATGAAAAGGGCGAACTGGTGGCCGCTAAGCTTGCCGGTATTGAGTTACAGAACCTGACCCGCCCCACCGTTGCCGTCTCCCGTTTTGCAGCCTTTGCCGCCGTTGCTATGGTGCAGAACCCCGAATGGGCAGCAAAGGTCAAGGCTGAGGTAGAAGAGAATGGTGGTAGCCTCATCAACCTGCCCATTGCTACGGCTTTTGCCCAGGAAACCCGCCGCGTTTACCCCTTTGTGCCCATGCTGCCCGGTCTGGTCAAGAAGGACGCTGAGGTGTCCGGCTGCCCCGTTGCCAAGGGTCAGCGCGTGCTCATGGACATTCTGGGTACTCACGGCTCGCCCAAGGTGTGGGAGAATCCCAGCGAGTTCAACCCCCAGCGCTTCCTCGATATCGAAGATTATGAGCAGGTCAAGGGCTTCCTTCCCCAGGGCGGCGGTAGCGTACACGACGGTCACCGTTGCCCCGGTGAGAAGATTGCTGTAGCGGCGCTGTCCACCACCATTGCAGCGCTATCAGCTGACAACGTAACTATCGCCCAGGAGTCTGAGGACACCACCTTCAGCATGACCCAGCTGCTGACCCGCCCCTCAACCGGCGTGCGCGTCACCGTGGCATAGTCTCTAAGCGGTTTATCCAGAAGAGTAATCGCCGAGCTCTACGAGCATACACCCCGCCCGCAGACCCTCTCGCTGGCTCGCTTCGCTCGCAAGCGATTCACCGCCAGCCCCGGAGCCAGCGGGCGGGGTGTATGCTCGTTCCGCCCGGCTCATTGCACCCTTTGAGGTAAGCTTCGAGTTTTGTACCAAAAC
>JAUMUH010000069.1 GCA_030530765.1 Rothia sp. (in: high G+C Gram-positive bacteria) | reverse complement strand
AGTTTAGGCATAAAGGCACCTTAGAATTTAGGAGGCTAGCAGTAGGGACTGGACGTGTGTTTGCAGGGGGACCTGTAAGTCCTGAGCAGAGACAGATCCGTTACTCAACAGGTAAAACACATTGATGCCTAGAAGAAGCGTTACTAGCGTGCCTGCCTCAAGCTCAATGTCAACATCGGGTCTGAGCATATCGTGCGCCCTCATCTGGCTGAGCACAAAACCGTAAGCGTAGGTAAAATCGACCTCCTGCTGTTGCAGAATCTCGATTGACCCGGGAAAGGCGGCAACTTCAGCAAGTACACCTGCGGCAACTTCAGCAAAGAGCGTGCCCTCATCAGTGATGGGCGCAAAGCGCACAAAAATTTCTTCTAAGTTATCAAAGAGTGTGCCAGCAATTTGCCGGTCAGTAATAGACCGCAGAAAACTTTTACCCGCATAATCCAGTGAGAAAAGCATCATCTCATCGAGGGACGGGAAGACATGGCGCAAAGACCCCGTCGAAACCCCAGCTTCAGCTGCGACCGTGCGAATGGAGACCCCCCGAACGCCATCACGCTTGAGCACTGCCCACACTGCATGGGCAATCTCCTGCTTGCGTTCTAGATGATTAATAAGTTTTGGCACATCTTATATTATGAGGTGTCAACGGCGCTCCGGTATTGCAGAATTACAAAAATTTTGGTTAGTGGCATCACACATTAAACCGGGTTAGGTATTGCTTACTACAAGCCCTTGTCTTTAGCTACTAGTGGCACCGGGTTTAGTGGGCAAGGTAGGCCGAAAGATGCTGCCCGGTTACGGTTCCGCTGGTTACAAGTTCTGCCGGCGTGCCCTCAAATACAACCTGCCCGCCTTCGTGCCCAGCACCGGGCCCAAGGTCAATCACATAATCTGAATGGGCAATCACCGCTTGGTGGTGTTCCACGCAGATAACCGTGGTGCCGCTATCAACTAGCTGGTCTAACAACCCCAAAAACTGTTGAATATCTGCCAGGTGCAGACCTGTGGTCGGCTCATCAAAGATGTAAACGCCGCCGGCCTCTGCCATGTGGGTGGCAAGTTTGATGCGTTGACGCTCGCCCCCTGAGAGGGTAGAAAGAGGCTGACCTAGGGTAAGGTAGCCCAGCCCAACGTCCGCTAGGCGCTTCAGGATTTTAGCAACGGCAGGGATTTTTGATTCTGCTGTGCTAAAGAAATCAAGCGCATCTGAGACGGGTAAGGTGAGCACATCACTAATGTTTTTACCGCCAAAGGTGTAGCGGAGGACGGCGGGGCTAAAGCGTTTTCCCTCGCAGGCTTCGCAGATGGCGGTAGATTTTTCCATAAAACCTAACTGGGTTTCGATGACGCCGGTACCTTTGCACTCGGGGCAGGCGCCTTCGGAGTTTGCTGAGAAGAGGGCAGGTTTAACTCCGTTGGCTTTGGCGAATGCCTTGCGGATGGGTTCAAGCAGGCCGGTGTAGGTTGCTGGGTTGGAACGGCGGGAGCCCTTAATGGTGGACTGGTCAATGAAGATGAGATTTTCTTCTGAATCTTCGTGTTGTTCGAGTAGTTCTTTGATCAGTGACGATTTGCCAGACCCTGCAACACCCGTGAGGCTGGTGAGCACACCGGTAGGAATGTCTACTGACACCTTTTGCAGGTTGTTGCTGGTGGCATTTTTGACGGTAAGCGTGCCGCTTGCTGAACGCAGGGCGTCCTTGAGCCCCTGCCGGTCAAAAAGATGGTGGGCTGTTGCGGTGCTGGCGGTGCGCAGCTGCTCGTAGTTACCTTCAAAGACCACGGTGCCGCCTGCGGATCCTGCTAGGGGGCCCATATCGATAATGTGATCGGCTATGGCGATGGTTTCGGGTTTGTGCTCAACAACCAGTACCGTATTGCCGCGGTCGCGCAGAGCCAGCAGAAGCTCATTCATTGTGGCAATATCGTGGGGGTGCAGACCCGCTGTGGGTTCGTCAAAAACATAGGTGATATCGGTCAGGGGTGAGCCCAGATGACGCACCATCTTAACGCGCTGAGCCTCACCGCCAGAGAGGGAGGACGCTGAGCGTGAGAGCGCCAGGTAGCCTAGACCGATGGTGACCATAGACTGCAAGAGGTGCTCGAGGTTGGCAAGTAAGGGGGCAACCTCTGCAACCTTTTGTGCCTTAACCCAGGTGAGCAGGTCGGTGACCTGCATGTCGGTTAGCTCTGCAATATTCTTGCCTGCCACCTTTGACTCTAGGGCAGCCTGTGAGAGGCGGGTGCCACCGCAATCAGGGCAGGGGACAAAGGTTACTGCGCGTTCAACAAAGGCACGTACGTGAGGTTGCAGCCCCTCGGCGTCCTTGCTGAGCACGGACTTTTGCAGGCGGGGGATGAGACCCTCATAGGTCATATTGATACCCGCAATTTTCATGCGGGTTGCCTCTTTGTAGAGGAAGTCCTCACGCTGCTGCTTGGTGAAGCTTTTGACGGGGACGTTGGTGGGCAGAAAGCCGCTTTCGCGGTAGAGACGTGCGTTCCAGCCGCCGGCGTTGTAACCGGGAATAGTGAAAAGGTCGTCCTCAAGGGTGAGGTTCTCATCAAAGAGCTCGGCCAGGTTGATGTCACTGGTGCGCCCCAGCCCCTCACAGGCGGGGCACATGCCGCCTGCCCGTGAGAAGGTGACGTGCTCAACCTTGCCGTTGCCCACCTTGCGCGCACCTGTTGCCTGCACGGACGCTTGGTTGAAGCTGAACGCGGTGGGGGAGCCAAGGTTGGGGCTACCAACCCGAGCAAAGAGCATACGTAACATAGACAAGGCATCGGCGGCGGTGCCCACGGTTGAGCGAGGGTTGGCGCCAAGGCGTTCTTGATCCACAATAATGGCGCTGGTGAGACCTTCAATAGCATCGACATTTGGGCGATCCTGATGGGGCATAAACCCCTGGATAAAAGCAGAGTAGGTTTCATTAATGAGGCGCTGAGATTCAGCAGCTACCACACCAAAGGCCAGAGAGCTTTTGCCAGAACCTGAGACACCCGTGAAGACGGTGAGCCTGCGCTTAGGGATCTCAACAGAGACATTTTTGAGGTTGTTGTTGTGTGCCCCGATAATGCGAATAACCTGGTGGGTGTCAGCAAGGTGCGGCAAGGTTGAGCCTTTCAAAGTGCGAGAGTGAACAGCTACAAGTGTAACCGGTAAAGGGTAGTATGCAGAGAGTACGTAGAGGGCACCCTACCACGGGGGCTAGGACTCATCAGAAAGTAGCACATATATGTTAGCCATAAGCATCATGGTTCTAGGTGGTGCGCTGCTACCGGTACAGACTACTTTCAACTCGCGTCTGCGCGAGGCTGTTGGCTCGCCTTTTCTCTCATCATTTGTTTCTTTCACCGGCGGTACCATTTTCCTGGTTTTACTCGCCACACTGGTAGATGGCACCTTCTGGTTCTCCCCGGCTGCCGTTGCCGCTGAGCCTGCTTGGATTTGGTTGGGCGGGCTGCTGGGCGTCATCGGGCTGACCACCAACATTTTTATTTTCCCTCAACTGGGTGGGGTACAGGCGGTTATTCTGCCAATTACCGGGCAGATTCTTATGGGCCTGATCACCGACCAGTTTGGGTTTTTCAATGCTCCTCAGAAGCCCCTGACCCCTTTGCGAGCAGCCGGTGTTGCCCTTGTTTTAGCAGGTGTGCTTGCTGCGGTGCTGTTGGGTAAAAAGAAAACTGCCCCGTCAAACATGGGTGGGGAGATGCAGCCTCCGTCCGGCATATTGGGGTGGCAGCTGCTGGCGGTCTTTACCGGGTTTCTCATGGCAATGCAGTCAGCAATTAACGGCTATCTAGGTACCGTGATTGGCTCAGGTGTAAAAGCTGCCCTGGTTTCCTTTAGCGTTGGTACCCTGGTTCTGCTCATGATTGTGCTGGCGCTGCGGTTGACATTCCGGGTCACGGTACCCGCAGGTAAAGTATCTAACCCCTTCTGGATGTGGGCAGGTGGCCCCTTAGGTGCCACCTTCGTGACCCTTAACGCCCTTTTTGTGCCGCTGCTGGGTACCGGCGCAACCATTATGGCGGCACTGACCGGCATGATTGCAGCCTTCCTTGTGGTTGATAGGTTCGGCATTTTTGAGGCGCAACAACGCCCGGTGCGCTTGCCACAGATTGCTGGTCTGCTGGTTATGCTTGCGGGTATAGCGCTCATTCGCCTCACCTAAAGCACGCGGCTCAACATCAAGGACGCATCACCCCGCCTACCTGCCTAGTGGAAGGTAGGCGGGGTGATGCGTCCTTTCTCTTACCATACCTCCACCTAGCAAGAGCACCTAAGGCACGCGGTGGGTCCACTCATCAGTGCCAAACTTCTCGTCCACCAGCTTCTGCGCCGCAGCTAAATCTGCCGGGGACAGCTCACCCACGGTGCCACCGTAGCGGGAGGTAAAGGTCTTAATCATGGTTTGAACGATATCCTCCCGGCTGGCACCGGTCTGGCGGCGCAAGGGGTCAACGCGTTTCTTGGCAGAGCGAATACCCTTATCAACAATCTTTGCCTGACCAATGCGCAGAACCTCCAGCATCTTATCGGCATCAATGTCGTAGCTCATGGTCACATGATGCAACAGCCCGCGAGTATTGCGCTTCTGCGCCGCCCCACCAATCTTGCCCGCATCAGATGTAATGTCGTTAATGGGCTTGTACCAGGCATGAACACCCAGTTCAGCCAGAGCAGCCAGAACCCACTGGTCCAAGAACTCGTAGGACTTCTCATACGAAAGCCCAGCCACCAGCTCCTTGGGGGCGTAAATAGAATAGGTAACACAGTTACCGCCCTCCATAAACATGGCACCGCCACCAGAAATACGGCGCACCACCTGCACCCCATGCTTCTGCACGCCCTCGGGCCACAGCTCATTGGTATACGACTGAAAAGAACCAATCACCGTTGCCCGGTCATCCCAATCCCAAAAACGCACAATAGGCCCGCGCCTACCAGAGAGCACCTCTTCCAAAAGGTACTCATCAAGAGCAACGTTCATGGCAGTCGGCAACACACCAGGGCGCAAAATCGTCCACTCATAATCAGTGAACTCCTTAGCACCGGTCAATGCACGCCGCACAATAAAAGCAATATCTTCAAGCGAAAAACCATGCAGAGCAAGCTCAGGCTCAAACCTGCCAAGAGCTGCCTTCAACCGCTTCACCAGAGCCTCAGCGTCCTCATCAACAGAAGCCCCCACCAGCGCCGGAGCCAACTCAAAAAACGCCTCCTCCGGCTCAATAAAAAAATCACCCGAAACTTTAGCAGAAGTAATCACTTGCCCATCAGTTTCAACATCAACCACCACCAGCTTGCCGTTCACAATCTTGCGCTCGCCGTGGTAGGTCTGAGTTTTAGTCATGGTTCTCTCTCCTCGTTAGATAGTTATTCGTATCTTATGCCCGCTGAGACGAGCCGTACAAGGCAAAGACGAAGGGCGAACCATCAACTATGCGTAGAGCCAAAGCCCTTGCCTTTGGCTGGTCATCAGGCACACAATAAACCTATGGCTATTACAAAAATTGAAGGCACTGAAGTTCACACCGTAGGCAACCTACCCGCAGTAGGGGCAACCGCACCTGCATTCACCGTGGTTAACACCGACCTTGAGAACATCACCGCTGAGGAATTCCGAGGCAAGAACCTGGTTCTCAATATCTTCCCATCCGTCGATACCGGTGTGTGCGCAGCATCTGTGCGTAAGTTTAATGAAGAAGCATCAAAGCTAGAAAATACTGCTGTTCTCTGCGTTTCAAAGGACCTTCCCTTTGCCCTGGGGCGTTTTTGCGCAGCTGAAGGCATCGAGAACGTTGTGCCAGCATCTGCCTTCCGCGATAGCTTTGGTGAAGACTTTGGTGTGACCATGACGGACGGGCCGCTTGCCGGTCTGCTGGCGCGCTCGGTGGTCGTCCTTAACCCCGCAGGTGAAGTTGTGTACACTCAGCTGGTCAACGAAGTGACCACCGAACCCGACTATGAAGCGGCTTTGAAGGCTCTCTAAAGAAGGCTCCAGTTGCTGAGCACCACGCACACAGCGGTGCCCGCAACTAAACTGAGCGCCAGGTTCCTTTTCCATAGGTGCAAAGCGGCAGTTACCGCCACCCCTGCCAGGTAGGGGGTGGCGGTTTCCGCCGATGAGTAGTCAATGTTTGCTAGGACGTAGAAGCCCAGGCAAATAATGGCACCCATAGGGATCCACCTGGCCAGGTTTTCAATCAGTGCCTTGCCCTTGAGGGCACTTTTGATACCGAAGGGGATAAGGCGTAAGGCAAAGGTGATGCCGGCAGCCAGTGCAATTGCCGTGAGAATGTAGCTGGTACTAGGCATGGGTTCCCTGCCTGCCTTGAGCGCGCTTGTTGCCTCGTTCAGTTACACAGTGCCGGATGATGAGTAAAATGACCAGGGTGAGCAGGGCAACCAGCAGCATAGAACCGGGGAAGAAAATAATAGCGGTAATAGATGACACTGCGGCAATACCTGCAGTGAGATGATCTTTGATGCCGCGATAGGCGTCGATGGAAAGCACAACGAACATGCCGGTCATCACAAAATCTACGCCTTTGAGGTGGGAGAGGAAAGCTGCCCCCAGAAAAACACCGAGCAGGGAGCCACCCCACCAGCTGGCCCAGAGCATCACAGAGACCGTCATGATACGGGAACTGCGGAAGTTTTCAGAGCCGGGAGCAGTGTTAACCGCGTATGCCTCGTCGCAGAGCATGTATACCGCTAAAGCTTTAGCTACCTTGCCTTTCACGTTCTGCAGGGGGTAGCTGATGCCGTAAACCAGGTGGCGAGCATTCATGATGAGAGTGGTTGAAGCAATGAGTGTAAGTGGCGCGGCGGCGGCAATCATGCCAACTAGCAGGAACTCCACCGATCCAGCAAAGACGATGGAAGAGAGCATCGGGGCTACCCACCAGGGCAGACCGTAAGAAGCAATCAGTACGCCTAGCCCCATGCCCATCACAATAAAGCCCAGGCACATGAACCCGGCAACCCGTAGCCCTTCGCGGAAACCGCTTTCACTGGGCAGGGTGCTCATGTACCCGCAGGCAAGGTCTGCGGCACCTGATGAGTGAAGCGGGGCTCCACCTGCTTGTGTTGAGACTGAGGGCTGATGGTTGGGGTGCATACCGATTAGTGTAAGCAAAAGTTTCTTGCAGGGGTGTGGCTGTCTTATCTTATGGAAAGTAAATGCCTTTGTAGCGTGGAAGTGCATAGATAACGTGATGCGGCGATAATTAAAGACCTAGTTGTTCACCTAGACTGTTTGAAGGAGACCCCATGAGCAACCGCACTGAAAACCCCGACTACCGCGCCGTCACTGTGGAGCGCGTGGGGCTTAAACACTACCGGGCAACCGGTGCTAATGGTTCCACCCTTGACTTTGGGCAGGGGGAGGGGCTGCTGACCCCCGTTGAACTATTGCTGGCGGCTATTGCAGGTTGTTCTGCTGTGGACGTTGACGTGGTGACCGCCCGTAAGTCTGAGCCTGAAACTTTTGAGGTGCTCTCTTCTGCTATTCGGCAGAATGAGGACGGCGCGGTTCGGCTCGACGATGTTGAGGTGAGCTTTAAGGTCACATTCCCTGCCACAGAAGATGGTGCTAAGGCTCAGGCAATGGTGGATCGTCTGCTGAAACTTTCTGCTGAGAAAGACTGCACGGTGAGCCGCACCGTGGAATACCCCACTCGGGTCGCTTTTATCAACGAACTAGCATAACCCCGCCGTCCTTAGCCTGTTTCAGCCGCCGCTTGCCTCTGCATGAGGTGGACGGCGGTTTTGTGTTAAATAGCTGCATATCACGCTGATTTTTCGTACCCGGGGGAGGTCAGCGGTGGTAGTCTAAAGTTTGTCTTATGCCCCATAAGCAAAACTGTTGGGGGCTTGTTACCACTGAAAGTAGTGCGCACACTATGTCTACTGATGCAGCTCCTGCACCCAGCGAGAACAAAGAAGAACTCAAGCGCGGTCTAGCAAGCCGCCACCTGAGCATGATTGCCATCGGCGGCGCTATCGGCACCGGCCTCTTCGTGGCCTCGGGCTCAACCATCGCAGAAGCAGGCCCCGGCGGCGCCCTGCTCGCCTACATCCTCATTGGCATTATGGTGCTGCTGCTCATGC
>JAUMUH010000068.1 GCA_030530765.1 Rothia sp. (in: high G+C Gram-positive bacteria) | reverse complement strand
ACGGCGACACCCCACTTGCCCCCGCCTTTGTCACCGCAGCCCGCGAAGCAGGCTTCATCGTCAATGCGCCCAACCAGAAGACCGTGCGCCTAGCCCCGCCGCTGAACCTCAGCACACCAGAGGCAGACGAATTTATTGGTGCCTTCCCAAAGATTCTGGCAGCGGCGCAGAAACATTAGTTTCACATATGCCGCTATATGGAGGGGCGAGAGCCAAGCAACGCAGGAACACTCCCCGCTGACTGCCCCTCTCGTAGACTCGCGCAGAGCGCTCGCTACGATTCATGCCAGACCCAGCCAGCCAGCGGGCTCGTATTCCTGCTTAGCTTGCAGATGCCCCTTGGCTAGCAGCTATACACCCACTGTATAAATATAAAGATTTTTTGCATATAATCGTTGAGGTGGCGTTAGCTACCTAGACAAGGAGACCAGCGTGGTACGCCACTTCCTCAAAGACACCGACCTCAGCCCTGCCGAGCAGGCACAGGTTTTAGACCTGGCAGCTGAGATGAAAACCGACCGTTTCGGCTTCAAACCCCTGGAGGGGCCGCAGACCGCAGCGGTCTTCTTTGATAAGACCTCAACCCGCACCCGCTTCTCTTTCCACGCAGGTATTGCAGAGCTGGGCGGTAACCCGCTGATTATCAACCCGGGGGAGGCACAGCTGGGGCACAAGGAAAGCATCTCTGACACCGCTAAAGTGATTAGCCGCATGGTCTCGGCTATCATCTGGCGTACCTTTGAACAGCAGGGGCTAGAAGAGATGGCAGAGAACGCTACTGTTCCGGTGATTAACGCCCTCTCAGATGACTACCATCCCTGCCAGATTCTTGCTGATTTACTTACTATTCGTGAGAACCTTGGCGAACTAGCCGGTAAGACCCTGGTCTACCTGGGGGACGCCGCCAATAACATGGCAAACTCCTACCTACTCGGTGGCGCTACCGCTGGTATGCAGGTGCGCATAGCAGGCCCTGAAGGGTACCTGCCGAGCCCCGCCGTCCGCGCTGAGGCAGAAGCACGGGCAGAACAAACCGGCGGATCCGTCATGATCACCACCGACCCCGCTGCTGCTCTTGACGGCGCTGACGTGGTCATCACCGACACCTGGGTGTCCATGGGGCAAGAAGCAGAGAAAGAGAGCCGTGCTGAGGTTTTTAAACCCTATACCGTAGACTCAAAAGCTATGGCTCAAGCAGCTAACCACGCAATATTCTTGCACTGCCTACCGGCATACCGTGGCTACGAGGTCATCGACGGGCCAGCGTCCAAGGTATTTGACGAAGCCGAAAACCGTCTTCACGCCCAAAAAGCGCTACTAGCTTTCCTGCTCACCGAATCGGGTCTCGCAGTTGATGCCCGTACCTCCCTAACCCCCTAGAAAGGCTCATATGGCTATTCCATCGACAAAAACCGCCCGCCAAGCACGCATCGTTGAGCTACTGCAAACCCACCGGGTGCGCTCGCAGTCTGATCTTGCCCAGCTTCTGACCGATGACGGGCTTAAGGTTACCCAGGCAACGCTGAGCCGTGACCTAGTGGAAATCGGTGCAGAACGGGTGCGTGATGAACGTTCGGGGCTGATTTACGCTGTGCCTAATCACCCTGCTCGGCGTAATAGTCAGGAGGGCCCCGATGCCCGTTTGGTGGGGCTTTTCAAAGAGTTGCTGGTGACAGCTGAAGCATCAGCGAACCTGGTGATTCTGCGTACCCCTCCCGGGGCTGCTCAGTTTTTGGCGTCTGCTATTGACCAGGCGGGGCTTGAACCGCTACTGGGTTCTATTGCAGGTGACGATACGGTCATGGTGATTACCCGTGACCCTCTGGGGGGCGAGGCTATTGCTGAGCAGTTCCTCAGCTGGGCAGCGTAGACCTAGCGTATAGCACAGGGGGCTCCTAGCTAGGATGCCCCTTTTTTGTCTGGCAAGAGATTGTATTGCCTGACCTGACGAGCTAGGCTCGGCGGGTTTTAGCTCAGCAGTGCTTTCATCTCGGCGAGATTGAAGAAATCAGCGACCTGGGCTGGGGTTTGGGTGCCTAGGGTTTCGTCTGCCCCGGCGTCCAGCAACATGCGGGCAAGGGGCAGGTTATTGCGGAATACCGCGCACACCAGGGCGGTCTGCCCGCGATCGTTGAGGCGGTCAAGGTCTGCCCCCTCGTTGATGAGAACCTGCACCAGGTCGGTGTGCTGGTGGTAGGCTGCAAGGATGAGCAGGGTATCGCCATTAGCATTGGTGAGGTCTACCGGAACGCCCTGGTCAAAGAGGGATTTTAGGGCTACTGGCTTGTTATCGCGGGCAAGGTCAAAGACTGAATTTAGAAATTCGAGCTCTGCATCGCTGATGGCGTTTTCTGTCATGCCTCCACTTTTACAGATAGGCAGTGAGCCGCGCAAGCTTATACGGTGCGCTGATAAGGGGACAGCGCCGCAGTATGAGAGGCTCTATGCGGAGCTTGCAGGTGCGCAGCGTGGCAAGATAGAGCCAGAGACTTTAGATTTTTTGGGGGTTACCATGGCAGAGCAGCTAGCTTCACCTGCTAACAGTATTGCTAGCTTACTGGCTGATCGTGCGGTGAACGATTCACCGGCTGTGAGCTGGGCAGGCGGTAGCCTTACCTACCGGCAGTTGGTTGCCCGGGTGGCAGTTGCTAGCCGGTGGCTTACTGCCCGGGGGGTGGGGCAGGGGAGCAGGGTTGCCCTTGCCCTGCCGAATGTTCCACAGATGGTTTCTCTTTACTACGCTGCCTTGGCGGTGGGGGCGGTTGCTGTTCCTCTGCACCCGCTCTTATCTGCTCGTGAGGTTCAGCATCAGGTGCAGGACGCTGGGGCGCGGCTGACCGTGGTTTGGGCTGGTACACGCGTGGCAGGGGAGTTAGGTGACCTTGACCTGACTGCCATCAACGGCGGCAACAGCGCCGTGGAGGTTATTGATAGTGCACTGAGTTTTGAGAGCCAGACGGAAGCAGATTTGAGTATTGTGCCGGTAGCAGCTGATGATCCTGCGGTTTTGCTCTATACCTCGGGCACAACGGGTAAGCCTAAGGGGGCGACACTGACCCATGCCAATATGCTCTCTAATGCCCGTACCTGTGCTGAGGTTTTTGGGTTTAAAACTCAGGATGTTATTTTTGGTGGGCTGCCGCTCTTTCATGCATTTGGGCAGACAGTGTCAATGAATGCTGTTTTTGCAGCCGGTGCTTCTATTGCCCTTTTACCGCGTTTTACACCCGGTGGGGCTGCCCAGCTGTGTGCGGTCACCGGCGTGACGGTTTTTGCTGCGGTACCTTCTATGTACAGTGCACTGGCTGTCTACTGCGAGACCGACCCGGTGCTGGCGCAGCAGCTGCGCGGGAAAGTTCGTTTTGGTATTTCTGGCGGCGCTGCCCTACCTGCATCGGTGCATGCAGATATTGACCGGCTGGTGGGGTTCCCGGTCTATGAGGGGTATGGTTTGAGCGAGACCGCCCCGGTGGTGTCTTTTAACCGGGCTGAGTTTGGGCTGGTGATGGGGTCGGTGGGTAGGGTGCTACCCGGGGTAAAGGTGCAGGTGCGAGATGAGGTGGGTCAGGTTCTGCCGGTGGGTCAGCCGGGTCAGCTGTGGGTGAGTGGCCCCAATGTGATGGCTGGCTATTGGGGTAACCAGCAGGCGAGCCGGGCAGTTTTTGACGGGCGTTGGTTTGCTACCGGTGATGTTGCCCGGCTCGATGACCAGGGCAATATCTTTATTGTGGACCGGCTCAAAGACATGATTTTGCGTAACGGTAACAGTGTGTACCCGCGTGAGATTGAGGACGTCCTCTACACCCACCCGCAGGTGGAGGCAGCTGCGGTGGTGGGGCGGCCATCTGACTCGGTGGGGGAGGAAATCGTGGCTGTGATTGTGCCGCGTCAGGTAGAGGAACTAGGGCAGGACGCCACCGCCCAGCTCGTTGAGCAGCTAGATGAGTTGTGCCGCCAGCAACTTGCTGCCTATAAGTACCCGCGGCAGTTTGTGGTGCGCAAGGCGCTACCTCTGGGAGCAACCGGTAAAATTCTAAAGCGAGAGCTTGCTCAAACCCTTTAACGGTGTGCCCCGTAGGGAAGCTACGGGACAAACCGTATGGGGTGCAAGGTGCCTGTTTAGAGGGGCGCCGGTAGGGGCTGTTTTTCTTCTGTGAGCGTTGTTTTACGGGTGCTCATGGAGGCGCTGAGCGAAGCACCGAGCAGAATCATGCGGAAGCACCTTTCGGTTGAATTAGTGAGTAGCTCTTCACCGTTTTCAAGCGCATCTTCAAGACCCATGGGTAGAGGCATGATGCTTGCGAAGGCATCAATTCCTGCATCGTGCACCCGGTAGGCTTTCTCACCGATTGACCCTGCAAGGGCTAGAACCGGGGCGCCTACGGTTTGGGCGCGGGCAGCGATTTCTGCTGGTACCTTGCCTTTGGGCGTTTGAAAGTCAATGGCGCCTTCTGCGGTAACGACCAGGTCTGCGTGCTGAATCTCGCTATTAACATTGAGCCCTGCCAGCCCAGAGTCAATAAGTGCCTCAAAACGGGGTGTAAGCTCAGCACCCACAAACGCCAGCCCTGCGCCGAGGCCGCCGGATGCTCCGGTTCCTGCACCGCTGTGAAAGTTAAGGTGCATGGTTCCCTGGTTTTTTTGAGCATAGGTTGTTTCAAGCAGGTTAGCCCAATGAGTGAGAGCTGCATCGAGTTCCTCTACCTGTTTGGGGCTTGCACCTTTTTGAGGCCCAAAGACGCGAGCTACCCCCTTGGGGCCGGTGAGAATGTTGTGCTGGTTGAGGGCAAGGACGAGCCGCACCTGGGCAAGGCGGGGGTGAAGGGCACTGTAGTCGAGTTTCTGAGCCTGTGCAAGGTGAACTCCTCCCAGCTCGATTTCTTGCCCCGCGCCGTCCAGAATTTTTGCGCCCAAAGCGGTGAGCGCACCTGCCCCACCGTCTGATGTCCCGGAATCCCCACAGCCTACTAAGACGGTATGCACAGCAGGGTTATCGAGGGCAGCTGCAATGAGTTCGCCAACCCCGTAGGTGGTGGTCAGCCCGGGGTTGCGCATATCTTTTGGTACTAAAGAGAGCCCGGCTGCCGCTGCCATTTCGACCACAGCAACCCCCTTTTGGGTGCCACCAAGTAGGGCATAGTGAGAGGGGATTTTCTGACCCACTGGGCCGGTTACCCTGGTGTGGATTAGCCTCCCACCGGTTGATTGTGCCAGCATTTTTGCGGTTCCTTCGCCACCGTCTGGGATGGGCATGGTAACGGTATTGACGCCGGGGATAACCCTGCGGATGCCGGCGGCAATGGCATCTGCCACGGTGTCTGCTTCCAGGCTTCCTTTGAAACCGGAAGGGGCAATGAGAATCCGTTGGGGAATTGAGGTGGTCATGGTATTTCTCCTTTGGTGGTAGGTGTGTGGCAGCTACCTATTGCTGAATTTTTTGGCGCAACAAACGGAGCCTATGGTGCCACGAGGTGTTTGACGGTGGATGTTTTAGAGGTAGAGGGGTAGGCCCAACGCTGGCCAGATGAAGAAGGCGAAGACCGCGATGAGCGCCGCGTGAAGCGGTGCAAGTACGGCGCTGAGCCTGAGCAAATCAGCTGGGGTATAGGTAGGCTTACCATCGACGGTGGCAAAGAGAGCAACCGGTTTAGCGCTTGAAGTTAAGGTGTGGCAGAAACCTGCTGCTGCAGTTGAGATAAAAGCGGCGGCAACCGGGTTGATTCCCAGCGGTATGGCTGCCGTGATAATCAGTGGAATGAGCACGGCACTGCGGGCACTTCTAGATTGGATGACCAGGTGCGCTACGGTTGAGATAATAATGACCAGCGCTATGAATGTTGCCCCTGCCCCCTTGCCTAGAAGTGCTACCGGGGCAAAGAGAGAGTCTGCCAGCCAGGTAGCTGCCCCTGAGTCAGAGAGCGCAGTTCCAATTGCTAGAGTTGCTGCCATAAATATCAGCATGGGCCAGGGGGCCTTCTTGAGGGCGTCGGCGAGTTTAACCGCACCGAAACCCGGTGCTGATACTGCTAGAGCCCCAATGACCGCCGTGACGACGGGGGAGAGCCCGTGCCAGGTTTCAGTACACCAGAGAACGGCAGCGAGAAGAAGCACAATCGCCACTTTCTTTTCATCTTGGCTCAGAGCTCCACTGATAGGTGTGCCACCGGCAACCTCAAAATCTTCAGGGGCGATTGCAAGGTTTTTAGGCGCATCGTCCCGTGCTGGGAAGAGCAGAAAAACTAGCTCAACGACCAGTAGCGAGGCGAGCAAACCGAGGCCGCTACCTAGAACCATCCACTGCAAAAAGCCGATGCTTTCTAGCTTATAGGCAGTCAATATTTCAGAGGTTACCAGATGAGCACCCGCTCCGATAAAGGAGGCAACAGCTGAGACTAAAATAGCAGATGGGGCAAGAATACCCAGTGCTTTTACCAGCTGGGGGCGGTCAGCTAGTGCATCAGCCAGTGCCAGGTAGATGGGTAGAGCAAGCGCTGCCCTCCCTGAGGGGGAAGGCACCAGATATACCGTAAGAAAAAGTGCCAGGTTGAACAGATGTGCTAGCTGCCGTGGGGTGCGCGCCCATGAAACCATGCGGGCGGTCATTCGCCGGGTTATCCCTGAAGCGGTCAGTGCCTGTGCCATCACTACGGCAGCTACCAGTAGCCATACGGCGCTGGTTCCTAAGGAGGCTGTGAACTGATCGGTTGTGATGATGCCGGTCAGCACTAACGCCACCGCAGCAGCTAGAGAAACGTAGGTATCAGATAGGGGGCTAAAGATCCATGCCCAAATCGCTGCGATAAAGATGCTTAAGGTCAGGGCGCCTTCGGCGCTGAGATGAGCTGAACCGAGACCTGCCCACGCGCAGGCCCCAATAAGTAGCACTGTTACGGTGAAGGACAGCAGGGTCTTTCCGGTAGGAAAGCTAGGCTTTACCACCGGCAGCGGGGCAGTGCGTGGCAGCGGTGTAGTCACCTGGGTTTCTGAGGCGTAAAGAAGTTTATTCATGCGAACCGGTACCCCGCTCCCCGTACCGTCACAATATAGTCTTCACCGATTTTCTTTCGGAGGGCCCTGATATAGACATCCACGATATTGGAATTGGGGTCAAAGTCCATTCCCCATACGTGCCCCAGCAGCTGCTCGCGCGATAGCACCTGGTTTTTATGTCGGATGAAAGTTTCTAACAGGGCAAATTCTCGGCTGGTGAGTTCAGCGTGGATGCCGTCAACCGTTACCTGCCGTGAGAGAACATCTAACACCAGCCCTCTGTGCTCCATCTGGGAGGCACTACCGGCATCTTCCCAGGTGGTATCACGTAAACGCAGTCGTATGCGGGCAAGCAGCTCTGCAAATTGGAAGGGCTTGGTCATATAGTCATTTGCTCCATTTTCTAGGCCTTCGAGGGTATCTGAGACGGAGTCTCGGGCGGTCAGCATAATGATGGGGGTAGTGAGGTTATCAGCGCGAAGTGCTCGCATGATGGAGAATCCGTCCATGCCAGGTAACCCAACATCAAGGATGATGAGATCAAAGTTCCCCACTTTTGCTAGGGCGTAGGCGCTACGGCCTTCGTCCACCAGGGTTGAGGTGTAGCCTGCTGCTTTGAGACCTTTGACAATGAAGGATGAGATTCGGGGGTCGTCTTCAACAATCAGAATATGGCTCACGGGTCTGTCGCTTTCGCTTGTAGGTGTATCTGCTCTTAGTGCTGGGGTGATGAGAGGACGCTGGTGGCAGGTTTCCTCTCAGCCTGGCAGGGGGCTGGGTTTGTTGGTGCCGGGATTGTTAGCCCGAAAATTGAGCCAATCCCGTTCTCTGGGCTTGCTACCCATACTGATCCGTGATGTGCCTCTGCAATAGAACGCACAATTGCCAGGCCTAGACCTGCACCGACCGAATGTTTCCCTGCGGTGGCAGGGTTCTTGCTGTGGTTGCGTTTGAATCGTTCAAAGAGAGCCTGGGCGTCCTCTTCTGCAATGCCGGGGCCTTGATCCTGCACCCAAAGCTTCAACTGTCTCTGTTCATTGTAACCAGTAAATTCAGAGCCAATGGTGATGGTTGAACCTTCGGGGCTGTACTGGGCGGCGTTGGCGGCTAATTGAATCATTGCCTGGGTGATTCGTTGTTCATCAAGGCTAACTTCACCTTCTGCTATGTCGGCAATCATCCACCTGTGGTCGGT
>JAUMUH010000067.1 GCA_030530765.1 Rothia sp. (in: high G+C Gram-positive bacteria) | reverse complement strand
TACGGGTGAGCCTGCCAGAGCTGCCGGGGCATTCTCGCGCAGGCGCTTCATCATGGCAGGGATCAGGGCAAGATCTTCAACGCGCACCGAGAGCTGGTCGGTGGCGTAGAGGCCGTGCTGCTGGGCAAGTTCGTCGAGTAGGGCGGTGAAGCTGCTGCCAGCGTCCTTGAGCTCCTGGGCATAGGTTGCCATGACTAAGGCGGCTGAGATACCGTCCTTGTCGCGCACCTGGGCGTGATCGACGCAGTAGCCCAGTGCTTCTTCATAACCGAAGGTCAGGTTCTCAACACGGGCGATCCACTTGAAACCGGTGAGGGTCTCGTGGTGGTTTGCCCCGGCCGCCTTGGCCAGTGCCCCAGCTAAGCGGGAGGAAACAATGGAGTTTGCCAGAATTGCCTGGGTGGGGTCAGCCTGCTGTGAGAGCACACGGTGGGCGAGGATGGCGCCGGTTTCGTCCCCGCGCAGCATACGCCAGGTATCCCCGTCCTTGATGGCGAAAGCGGCGCGGTCGGCGTCCGGGTCGTTGGCGATAATCAGGTCAGCGTCAATCTTCTGGGCTAGCTCAAATGCTAGGTCAAGGGCGCCGGGCTCTTCAGGGTTGGGGAAGGCAACGGTTGGGAAGTTGGGATCTGGCTCTGCCTGCTCAGCAACCAGGGAGACATCGGTAAAGCCTGCGCCTGCCAGGGTAGCTTCAGCGGTCTTTCCACCCACCCCGTGCATGGGGGTTAGTACGATGTTGAGGTCGCGGCTCTTCTTCTCAACCAGGGGTAGGACGCGGGCGATGTAGTCGGTCGCTACACTTTCGGGCAGAATGTGCCAGCCCTCATTAGCCAGAACAGGTGCCTCAACTGCTGCAATGGCAGCTGCGATATCAGCATCGTAGGGCGGCACAATCTGGGCGCCGCGGGTACCTTCTTCTACCGCCTGACCGCCCAGATAGACCTTGTAGCCGTTGTCGTTGGGCGGGTTGTGGGAGGCAGTGACCATCACGCCGATTTCTGCCCCGTACTCGCGGGTTGCCCAGGCGGTAACGGGGGTGGGTAGGGGAGCGGGCATCAGTTTGACCTCAATACCGGCAGCGGTGAAGATCGCGGCGGTATCCAGAGCAAAAACATCGGAGTTCTTGCGGGCGTCAAAGCCAACCACCGCAGAAATGTTCTGCCAGTTCTCTGCCTTGGCGCGGGCGAGCGCGTAATTGGCAAGACCCTGGGCAGCACGCTGCACCACCACGCGGTTCATGCGCATGGGGCCAGCTCCCAACTCAGCGCGCAGACCGGCGGTACCAAACTGCAGGGTTCCAGAGAAACGATCAGCTAGGTCAGCTGTTGCTGCCTGGTCGCCTGCCTCAACAGCTTCGATGATGCCCTCAAGCTGGGTGCGGGTTTCGGCATCCGGGTCAATAGCAGCCCAGGCGCGTGCCTGCTCTAGAAGTTCAGAAATGTTGTGTGACATGGGTGAGTCCTTAGACGGGAAAGGGGCGGCAGCATTTGCTACCGCCCACACTGTAGTGCCTTAGAGGGCAGCGATAATATCTGCCAGCAGGCGGGAGATGCGGGGGCCAGCTGCCTGGCCAGCCTCAATAACCTCGGCGTGGCTGAGCGGGGTCTCCTGAATACCGGCGGCAAGGTTGGTAACCAGTGAGATACCGAAAACCTCAAGACCAGCTGCGCGGGCTGCAATCGCTTCAAGAGCGGTGGACATGCCCACCAGGTCAGCGCCCAATACCCCCACCATCTTGACCTCAGCAGGAGTCTCATAGTGGGGGCCGGGCAGCTGCGCGTACACACCTTCTTTGAGGGTGGGGTCAATCTGCTGAGCAAGCTGACGGACGCGCGGTGAGTAGAGGTCAGTCAGATCAACAAAGTGGGCGCCCACCAGAGGGGATGAGGCAGTCAGGTTAAGATGGTCAGAAATCAGCACCGGCTCACCAGCAGAATAAGCGGGATTGAGCCCGCCACAGCCGTTGGTCAAAATCATGGTGTCAGCACCAGCGGCAGCAGCCGTGCGTACACCGTGCACCACAGCGTCCACCCCGCGGCCCTCATAAAAGTGGGTGCGGGAACCCAGCACCAGGGCGCGCTTACCGCTGGGAGTCAGAATAGAGCTAATGGTGCCGGGGTGACCAGCTACTGCAGCCTTGTGGAAGCCCGGGACCTCGGACGCATCGAGCACGTGGGTGGTTTCACCAAGCAGCGAAGCAGCCTCACCCCAACCGGAACCCAGCGTCAGCGCCAAGTCGTGCTTCTGCACGCCGGTCTTCTCAGCAATATATTCAGCTGCCTCACGAGCACGCACCAGTGCCGGGTGCTCGGGATCAGCGGTTGATACGGCAGAAATATTTGATTCATTCAACACTCTTCTACGGTATCAAAAGAGGTGCTTGCGCCGCCCTCACCGGTTGAAAGTTGAGCGAACCTGCGATGTGAGACACAATATACAATGTGACTCTAAAAACAGACTATGCTTCCCACAGACTCCTTATTCTCGGCGGGGGCCCCGGCGGCTATGAAGCTGCCCTGGTCGCTGCCAGCCACGGGGCTGATGTGACCGTCATCGAAGACAAGGGGATGGGCGGTTCAGCAGTGCTCACCGATGTGGTGCCCTCTAAGACCCTCATCACCAGTGCGGACGCCCGTAACCGCTTTGGAAAGGCACAAGATTTAGCTATCTCGGTGGGTGAAGATGACAACCCGCCCATCATCACAGTAGACCTCGCCAAGGTCAACCAGCGCCTGATTGACCTGGCACACCAGCAGTCCCACGACATCAAACGCACCCTCGAACGCAACGGTATCAAGGTAATTGCCGGGCGCGGTAAATTGTTAGACCGCAGCACCGTTGAAGTCACCGCCGCTGACGGGCTAACCTATAACCTCACCGCAGACTTTATTTTGCTTGCCGTAGGCACCCACCCCCGTGAACTGCCAACCGCCCAGCCCGACGGTAAACGCATCCTCAACTGGACCCAGCTGTATAACCTCAAAGAGCTACCCCAAGACTTGATTGTGGTTGGTTCAGGCGTGACCGGTGCAGAGTTTGCCTCCGCCTACAACGGCCTGGGGTCTAATGTCACCCTCATCTCTTCCCGCGACCAGGTACTACCTGGTGAAGACCAGGACGCCGCCACCGTGCTCGAAAACGTCTTTGAACGCAAGGGGGTGCGGGTGATGCCCCGATCCCGCGCAGAAGCTGCCGAATACAACGAAACCGGGGACGGCGTCATCGTCACTCTTTCAGACGGCCGCAAGGTCGCAGGTTCACACGTGCTCATTGCTGTTGGCTCCATCCCCAACACCGAGAACCTGGGGCTTGCCGAAGCCGGTGTTGAAACCTCAGAGAGCGGGCACATCAACGTCGACCGTGTATCTCGCACCAACATTCCCAACATTTATGCAGCCGGGGACTGCACCGGGGTTTACCCGCTGGCCTCTGTTGCCGCTATGCAGGGGCGCGTTGCCGTCTCCCACATGCTAGGGGATATTGTGAAGCCGCTGCGCACCCACCAGGTTGCCGCCAATATCTTTACCGCCCCTGAAATCGCAACCGTAGGGGTCAGCCAGAGTGAAATTGAATCGGGTAAGTATCAGGCGGATATGGTTATGCTGCCCCTCGCCACTAATGCCCGCGCCAAGATGCTGGCGGTTGAAGACGGCTTCATCAAGATTTTTGCGCGCAAGCACTCCGGTACCGTCATCGGCGGGGTAGTGGTAGGCCCGCGAGCATCCGAGCTAATCTTCCCACTCTCTCTTGCCGTAGACAAGAAACTGCATGTGGATGATATTGCCGAAACCTTCGCCGTCTACCCCTCGCTGACAGGCTCTATCTCAGAAGCGGCCCGCCAGCTGCATGTTATGCAATAGGTACAAGAGCAGAGCATAAAAATAGGCTGAGCTTTCCTTGCGCCCATGAGCGGGTCGGTAAGGGAAGCTCAGCCTTAAAATTTTCTAGAAACTGCTAGAAAAACTACCTGCGCTGCATGGTTGCCAGGTCAACATTACGGGTTTCATGGGTAATCGCCATGAAGATGAGGGTCAAAAGACCGGCACCGGCAAGGTACAGCCCTACCGCACCTACACCACCGTGAGCATTGAGCCACACCGCCGCATAGGGGGTTAGGGCGGCGCCTAGAATTGATGCTACGTTGTAGGAAATACCGGAGGCTGTGTAGCGCACATTGGTGGGGAAGAGCTCAGGCAGGTAGGCAGACATAGAGCCGAAGGTCAGCCCCATGAGGGTCATACCGATAGCCATAAAGAGCACGATTCTGCCGGTGTTAGCGTCTGCCCCGGTGCCCACCACCTCAGGGTTCATGAAGAACCCAAAGGAAAGCCCAAAGATAATGATGCAGGCGGTAATCACCAGTTGGGAGGAGCGGCGGCCGTATTTATCGGCCAACCAGCCTGATACCGGAACCATGGCTGCAAAGAAAAGAATGGTAATCAACTGAATGAGCAGGAAGCTGCGGTAGGCAATGCCCAGGCCACCCTTTTCAGCTGCGCCGATACCAAAAGAGAGAATCCAGGCGGTCATGAGGTAGAAGAGCACGTAGTTTGCCAGCATGATGAAGGTGCCCTGAATCATGGGCCACCAGGCAACCTTAAAGGCCTCAACCAGAGGAGTCTTCACCTTCTGGTCCTTAGCTACTGCCTCCTTGAAAACAGGTGTTTCCTCAAGCTTGAAACGCACATAAAGACCTACGGCAACCATGATGATGGAGGCGATAAAGGGGATGCGCCAGCCCCAGACCAAGAAATTATGGTTAAGGCTATCGCCTGCTGCGACCGAGGTGAACCCCATGGTAAGGGTTAGTAACAGCATGAAACCGTTGGCAAGAATAAAACCAAGGGGAGCACCCAGCTGAGGCCACATGGCAGCGCGAGCACGTTTGCCTTCTTCAGCGTACTCGGTTGCTAATAGAGCGGCGCCTGACCATTCGCCGCCTAGCCCTAGACCCTGGCAGAAACGCAGGATGGTCAGTATAGCAGGTGCCCACAGGCCGATTTGGTAGTAGGTGGGCAGTAGGCCGATGAGGAAAGTTGCAATGCCCATGGTGAGCAGCGCACCAACCAGGGTCGCCTTACGGCCGATCTTGTCACCGAAGTGCCCGAAGACCACTGAACCAATGGGGCGGGCGATAAAGGCAGCGCCGAAGGTTGCCATAGAGGCAAGGAGCTTTGCGGTGTCATCATGACCCGTAAAGAAGAGGGCAGGGAAGACCGCTACAGCGGCGGTGGCGTAGATGTAGAAGTCATAGAACTCGATGGTGGTGCCGATGAGTGATGCCACAATGACGCGGCTGCGGGGTATTGAGCTAGTAGTGTTGGTTGGCGCTACTGCGGCTACTGGTGTGTTCACAAAAGCTCCTGACGGTTTGCTAATGCAGGGTAGAGGTGTGGATTGATAGGTAAAACTCTAAACCCAGTTTTCTGCTATGTGGAACACGGTTTTATATAGTGAGAATTGAGGGTGGTGAAGTGCCCATCAGCAAGCACCATAGAACACAGGACGGCGGGGTGTCAGCAAAAGCCTGCACCCCGCCGTCCCGATGGCAGAACACTTAAAACCTATTTAATAGTGGCAAGTACCGCCCCGGCAGAGACCGTCTCACCTGCCTTAAGCTTCAACCCGGTCACCTTGCCCGCCTTATGGGCAGTGATGGGCTGCTCCATCTTCATCGCCTCAAGAACCACAATCAGATCACCTTCAGCAACCTTTGCCCCGTCCTTGACCGCAACCTTAACGATGGTGCCCTGCATTGGGCTGGTCAGCTCATTGCTATTGGTTGATGCTGCCCCGCCACGTGCCGCCCGGGGCTTACGCGCCTTAGCCGCAGCTGGCTTGGCGGTTGCGTTCCCCGCGCCAAAGACCGGCAGCACAACCTCTAGACGTTTGCCGCCCACCTCAACGGTGACCTTCTGGCGTTCTTCACCATCGTCTGATGCCCCTAGTGCCCCGTTATAGGCGGGGAGGGTGTTGTTGAACTCGGTTTCAATCCAGCGGGTATGGACGGCGAAGGGGTCACCGGCAGCCGGCGCAAAAGCAGGGTCCTTGATGACTGCAGCGTGGAAGTTTGCCACGGTGGGCATCCCCTCAATCTTCAGTTCCCCCAGGGCACGGGCAGCACGTGCTAGTGCCTGCTCACGGTTGGCCCCTGTCACAATCAGCTTGGCCAGCATAGAGTCAAAATTGCCGCCAATCGTGTCACCGGTTACCACACCGGAATCCCAGCGCACCCCGGGGCCAGAAGGCACCGTCAGCTTCTCAATGGTGCCGGGGGAGGGCATAAAGCTGCGCCCAGCGTCCTCACCGTTAATGCGGAACTCAAACGAGTGACCATAAACCTGCGGGTCAACCGGTGAAATCTCTTCGCCGCGGGCAATGCGGAACTGCTCCCGCACCAAATCAAGACCGGTTACTTCTTCAGATACCGGGTGCTCCACCTGTAAGCGGGTGTTGACTTCAAGGAAGGAAATGGTGCCGTCTTGGCCCACCAGGAACTCGCAAGTGCCAGCGCCCTGGTAGTTGGCCTCCTTGAGAATGGCTTTGGACGCCTCATAGAGCCGCTTGTTCTGTTCATCGGTGAGGAAGGGGGCAGGTGCCTCCTCCACCAGCTTCTGGTTGCGGCGCTGCAAGGAGCAATCTCGGGTAGAAACCACCACAACGTTACCGTGAGCATCAGCTAGGCACTGGGTCTCAACGTGACGGGGGGAATCTAAGAAACGCTCAATGAAGCACTCGCCACGCCCAAAGGCTGCAATTGCCTCACGCACTGCTGACTCATAGAGTTCGCCGATACCTTCGCGCTCGCGGGCAACCTTGATGCCGCGGCCACCACCGCCAAAAGCAGCCTTAATAGCAACGGGCAGACCGTATTCATCGGCAAAGTCTTCTACTTCTTTGGCGCTTGCCACGGGGTCCTTGGTACCAGGGACCAGGGGGGCACCGACTTTCTCTGCAATGTGACGGGCCGCTACCTTATCGCCCAGGCGGTTAATGGACTCAGGGGAGGGGCCAATCCAGGTAAGACCAGCGTCAATAACCTGCTGGGCGAACTGGGCATTCTCAGATAGAAAACCGTAGCCGGGGTGCACCGCATCAGCACCGGAGCGCTGCGCTACCTCTAACAGTTTATCCATGACCAGGTAAGACTCTGCCGCGGTTGATCCACCCAGGGCATATGCCTCATCTGCCAGCTGCACATGCTGAGCGTCCCGGTCTGGTTCAGCATACACAGCAACGGTAGCTAGACCCTCATCCTGCGCCGCACGAATGACGCGCACCGCAATTTCACCGCGGTTGGCAATCAGAATTTTGGTCACCGGCCCGGTATGGCGGCCTGCCACGGGGGTGAACTGCTGCGCAGAATCGGTCGTTGTCGTCACTCAAAGCTCCTAGAGAAAAGTTATGCCTTGCTACACCAAAGGTCGTGGTGTCGTGGCAAATGCGGTTCCTAGTGGGGTATGAAAAAAAATTTTAACCGCACCTTGAAATTTATCGCGAATTTTTCCAAATGTCGCTGATTGAAACACCAAAGCTACTCAGCATTGTTCGTAAGGCGTGTACTGATAGGCCAACGACCGTGTGGTATTCGCCCTCAATTCCTCTAATAAAGGCAGCCCCAAAACCATCGATGGTGAAAGAGCCTGCGACCCAGAGGGGTTCACCGGTGGCTATATAAGCAGTAATTTCTTCTTGGCTTAGGGTATCAAAATGGACAGTGGCGCTGCGCAGGTCACTAGCTTCACGCGCCTGCTCGCCGCGGGTATCAATCAGCCAGTGACCGGTGTGCAACACCCCGCTGCGCCCGCTCATGGCAGAAATGCGTTCCAGCGCTTTTTCGGGGCTACCGGGCTTACCGTATGCCTGCCCATCGAGTTCAAAAACAGAATCACAGCCCAGGACGATTGCCCCGGCAGCTTCGGGCAAAGCTGCGACCGCCTGCGCCTTGGCACAGGCGAGAAGCTGAGCGGTTTGGGCGGGGCTAATGCCACCTAAGCCGCGCTCGGCGGCTTCTTTGTGTGCCTGGGCGAGTGTGGCGTCCTCATCAACATCGCTAACAATAACTTCGAAGCTGATGCCGGCGTCCTCAAGAATTTTTTTGCGGGCAGGGGATGCGGACGCAAGGAGAAAACGTGGTTGTGTGGTGTTCATACTTCTACTCTATGGCTAGTAGCAGAAAACACCGCAATTGAGGGTTCTCTGGCGTCAATTGCGGTGTTTTCT
>JAUMUH010000066.1 GCA_030530765.1 Rothia sp. (in: high G+C Gram-positive bacteria) | reverse complement strand
CGCTCCTTCAACCATCAGGATTCACTATGTTTATGTACTCAGTGAGAAGGCTCATCACCGCAGTTCTGATTCTCTTCGGTGCATCATTTCTCATCTATAACCTCGTGGCTTTCGCAGGTGACCCCCTCGAAGAGCTGCGCGCCAGCCAAGCCCCTAACAAAGAAGCCCTCATCGCCCAGCGCATCAGGCTGCTAGACCTTGATACCCCCGCCCCCCTGCGCTACTTCAAGTGGCTGGGTGGTGTGCTAGGTTGCTTTGCCGGTAAGTGCGAATTTGGCTCCAACCTGGCAGGCACCCCCGTCACCCAGTTGCTATCCAACGCAATTGCGCAGACCCTTACCCTGGTGGTTGCCTCCACTATTCTGGCTATCCTCATCGGCATCAGCCTGGGCATCGTCTCAGCCCTGCGTCAATACTCGGGTCTGGACTATACCGTCACCTTCCTCAGCTTCCTCTTCTTCTCCCTGCCCTCCTTCTGGATCGCAGTTCTGCTCAAGGAATTTGTGGCCATCGGCTTCAACGACTTCTTACGCAACCCCACGGTGACCATCCCAACCACCCTGCTCATCGCCCTAGTGGCAGGTTTCTTCTGGTACTCAGCCTCCTTTGGCAAACAGAAAACCCGCTACCTCATGGGTCTGCTAGGGTTCGTGCTCACCGCCGGCTTTATCGTCTTCGTTTCAGCTACCGAGTGGTTCATCAGCCCCTTCTTGGGCATCCCCTTCATGCTGCCCCTGGGTCTCATTGCAGCCCTAGCCTTCACCGTGCTGGTCTCAGGCCTGCGCAACCGCCGCGCCCTCGGCGCCGGTCTCACCATGGTTGTTCTTGGTCTTGCTATCTACTTCCCCATCCAGGGGCTGCTCGACCAGGCAACCCTGCTCATGGTCATCATCATCGCCGCAGCCATGATGCTGCTGGGCTGGTTTGCAGGTCTGCTCTGGGGCGGCTATGACCGCAACCAGGGTGCCCGCGTGGGTATACTCACCGGTCTAGCAATGGCGCTGCTGATTATCGCCGACCGGTTCATGCAGGCATGGCCCGAGTACATCAGCAACAGCCGCATTAAGGGCAGGCCTATCCCCACCGCCAACGCCTCAACCCCCAACCTCAAGGGCGACTTCTGGGTTCTGAGCACCGACACGCTCACCCACATCCTGCTCCCCACCATCGCTCTCACCCTGATTTCCCTAGCTGCCTACTCCCGCTACTCGCGTGCGTCCATGCTAGAAATCATGAACCAGGACTACATCCGCACCGCCCGCGCCAAGGGCGTCTCAGAGCGTTCAGTGGTGATGAAGCACGCCTTCCGCAACGCCCTGATCCCCCTGGCAACCATCATTGCCATGGACATCGGTGGCATCATCGGTGGCGCCGCGATTACCGAACGCATCTTTGCCTTCAAGGGCATGGGTAGCCTCTTCCTTGACTCGCTGGCACACACCGATCCCAACCCCGTCATGGGCGTCTTCTTGGTCACCGGTATCATGGCGCTCGTCTTCAACCTGGTTGCTGACCTTCTCTACTCAGCACTCGACCCGCGCGTGAGGGTGAAAGCATAATGAGCAGCAAAAACACTACAGGCTCCCTCTCAGAAAAAGAGCCCACCACCGAAACCACCGCCCTGCGGTCCCTTGAAACTAACGTGGACATCCGCGCCCAAGAGTCCGTGGGTAAAACCCAGGGGCAGATTGTTCGCAAGCGCTTCCGGCAGAACACCGGTGCGGTGGCTTCGCTCATCGTCCTCATCATCATTCTGCTGTTGGCAGTGACCTCTATTGGTGTTGGCCCCATCCCCGGCTGGTGGAGGTACAACCACACCGAGATGCTGCCCATGGTCAACGGCGCCGCACCCAGCTCAACCCACTGGTTCGGTCAGGACGCCACAGGGCGCGACCTCTTTGCCATGACCATGCGCGGTATTCAGAACACCTTCTTGGTGGTCATCATCATTACCTCAATCGCCGGGTTCCTGGGTGTGCTCTTTGGCGGTCTGGCAGGCTACTACCGGGGCTGGGTTGAAGCGGTCATCATGCGGTTTACCGACATGGTCATCATCATCCCCCTCATCCTGCTCACCGCCGTTCTGGGTAAGCTGGCAGGCAGCTACTTCCACGGCATCTGGAACACCATCATGTTCGGTGTGATTGTGGGTCTGCTTTTCTGGTCGTCCCTGGCTCGTCTGGTGCGCGCAGAGTTCCTGACCCTGCGCGAGCGCGAGTTCGTGGACGCCGCCCGCCTAGCCGGTGCCTCAGATTTGCGCATCATCTTTAAGCACATTCTGCCCAACGCCATTGGCGTGGTCACGGTGAACGTGTCACTGATGATGAGCTCTGCGATTCTAACCGAAACCGCCCTTTCTTACCTGGGCTTCGGTATCAAGGCACCCGACTGGTCACTGGGCTCTCTGATTTCAGAAAACCAGTCCGCTTTTGCCACCCGCCCCTGGCTCTTCTGGTTCCCCGGTCTCTTCATTCTGACCGTCTCTTTGGCAGTTAACTTCATCGGTGACGGTCTGCGTGATGCCTTTGACCCCCGCCAGAAGAAGTTCAACCCCAAGAAGGCAACCGAACGCACCGCTCATTCAGCTGAAAATGGTGTGGGTATCGACGGCAGCGCGGCAGCCCCGGCAACCGCTGGCACCGTGCGCGTTGAGACCTCCGCTGATAAGCCAGATCGCCCCTAACGGGTAAAAACGGTGGCGGTTCGGTAGGCTAAAACCGAACCACCCCCTGAAAGAAACTTCATGTGAAAACTACATAGAGAAGCAAAACCTACCGCTTGCTACACCATCAAACCGATGATGGCAGCAAGTAGCAGAGCAGCAAAGATTGCTAGCCCCGCACCGTCCAGCTTTGAGCTTTGGGCGGGGGTGATGCCGGTGAGAGCATCGTCTTCGACCTGCTCTTGCCAGTAGCCGCGAACCACCAGGGCAACCGAACCCGCTAGGGAGTTGGGAAGGTCTGATGTTCGCACCCCTTCAGCACCCCCGTGGGTGATGGCAGGTAGACGGTCAAGATCCTCGGGCCGGGCGCGCAGACCGGCAACCATACCGCTGGCCGGTATGCCGAATGCCTGGTACTTCTTCTCAGGGGTTACCAGAGTTAGGTGATAGCGGGTTGAAATGTCAATGAGCGCCGCATAGTTGACCGTGTGGGTGACAAAGGGGTTAATGACGGTTAGCTCTTTTTCACCAACAACCAGGCGGGAACGCCCCAGCACGTACCACACGGCGTAGGCAAAAAATGCTAAAGCCCAGCCTCGGGTCGCAAGGGCGCTCACCCCGCCACTTACGGTCAGGGCGATGAGGACGCTGGCGGCTAGTAAGAGCGCACAGCCGGTATACCAGGGGGCAGTTTTAGCCCTAAAGGTAACGGGTGGGTTCTGCACATACTGAGACTTCATAGTCTTGTATTCTCCCAGATGTAGCAAGCACACAGAAACAACGACAACCCCATCAGAAGAACCAAGAGTTGGGAAAACCAGTGAACACTCCAAATGTAGAAGCGACCGGCAGCCAGCCCGTCCTGAAGGTGCGTAACCTCAGCGTCGACTTCGGTGTCGAACGCACGTGGGTTCCCGCCGCTATGAACCTCAACTATGAGGTCTACCCCGGTGAAGTTCTCGCCATCGTGGGCGAGTCTGGCTCCGGTAAGTCAGTATCGTCCATGGGCATGATTGGGCTGCTGCCCAAGAACGCCCGCGTGACCGGCTCCGTTGAGCTGAACGGCCGTGAGCTTGTGGGTCTGAGCAACACCGATTTGCTGTCGGTGCGCGGTGAAGAAGTCGCCGTGATCTTCCAGGAACCCATGACCGCTATGAACCCGGTCATGACCGTGGGTGATCAGATTGTTGAAACCCTGCGTCTGCACAAGGACGTATCCCCCACCCAGGCTAAAGAAGAAGCCATCAAGATGCTGGAAATGGTTGAAATGCCAGACCCCATCAAGGCCTTCAACTCCTACCCCCACCAGATGTCTGGTGGTCAGCGTCAGCGCGCCATGATCGCCCAGTCGCTCTCAACCAACCCCAAGCTGCTGATTGCCGATGAGCCCACCACCGCACTCGATGTGACCGTGCAGGCTGAAATTCTGCAGCTGATGCGCAACCTGCAGAAGAAGCTGAACTCGGCCATTATTCTGATTACCCACGACATGGGTGTGGTTGCTGACCTCGCCGACCGTGTGGCGGTAATGCGCCGCGGGCAGATTGTTGAAACCGGTAAGATTCACGATGTTTTCAACAACCCCCAACACGAGTACACCCAGGCTTTGCTCAGTGCTGTGCTGCACCTGGGCGGCGATGAGATTGACGTGAACGCGGCGATCGACGATGCCGCTGAGAACAACCGCCCCGCCACCGAGCTGCTCAACCAGGTAGCACCGGCGCGTACCGGCGAGGTCATTCTCTCGCTCAAAAACGTTGCCCTGGAGTACCCCAAGCAGGGCAGGGTTGGCCCCTTCCGTGCGGTAACCGGCGCTAACCTTGAGATTCATGCCGGTGAGGTCCTGGGTCTGGTGGGTGAATCCGGTTCGGGTAAGTCCACTATTGGCCGTGCCACCGTGGGCTTCTTGCAGGTCGCTGAGGGCGAGCTGAACGTCTGCGGCGTGAACATGTCCAAGCCCTCCCGTAAGGATCTTGCCCAGGTTCGCAAGGACGTCGGTATGGTCTTCCAGGACCCCTCGTCCTCGCTGAACCCCCGCCTGCCCATCGGCGAATCCATCGGTGAACCTATGATGCTCGCCGGTGTCGCTAAGGGCGCGGAACTGCAAAAGCGCATTGAGGCGCTGCTTGACCGCGTTGAGCTGCCCCGCTCCTACCGCAACCGCTACCCGCACGAGCTCTCAGGCGGTCAGAAGCAGCGTGTTGGTATCGCCCGTGCCCTCTCACTCAAGCCCAAGCTGCTGATTGCGGACGAACCCACCAGCGCCTTGGACGTTTCCGTTCAGGCTCGTGTGCTGGAGCTCTTCCAGGAGCTGCAAGCTGAGATGGGCTTTGCCTGCCTCTTTGTGACCCATGACCTGGCGGTCATTGACGCCCTGGCTGATCGCATTGCGGTGATGCGCCGCGGCGAGATTGTGGAGCAGGGCCCGCGCGAGCAGATTCTGCGCCACCCCCGCGAGGCCTACACCCAGCGTCTGCTGGCAGCTGTTCCGCTGCCTGACCCCGATGCTCAGGCGCAGCGCCGTGAGCTGCGCGTCAAGCTGCTAGAAGAGACCGGTCAGACCGTCAGCTAAAGCGGCTCAACACAGCAAAAGTGAGGTTTCCACACCGGTGGAAGCCTCACTTTTTTCTTGCGTGGACGTTGGGGCGCTTAGTTCATCTTGTTACGCCAGTGAGCCGGCTGACCGGCACGGGTATCACGCAGTGCCTGCAGGTTCTGCGCAATCAATGCCTCAGGGTCAACCGGGCGGCCACCTGCCGAGTGTGGCGTAATCACAATGTTCTGAGCCGCCCACAGGTCACTGCTCGCAGGCAAAGGCTCGGTCACAGCCACGTCAATACCTGCACCGGCAATTTGCCCGGTATTCAAGGCAGCTACCAGATCAGCCTCATTGACGGTAGGCCCGCGCCCCACATTAATCACATAGGCACGGTTGGGTAGCTTCGCCAGGCGGGCGGCATCCAGGGCGTTCTGGGTGCTTTCAGAATTGGGCAGAATCATCACCAGAATGTCAGTCTCGGGCAGAATCTGGTCAATGTCCTCGGTGGCAATCACCTTAAAACCTGCTCGCTCACCGGCGCTCTGCGCCACCCCGGTCACCTTAGCGCCAAAGGCCTCAAAGAGGCGGGCGGTTGCCTGACCGATAGAACCAAAACCCCAAATGGTTACCCTGGCGTTCAGCAGGGTTGTCACCTGGTTTTCTGGGTAGAGCTCCTGAGCGCCGCCTAACTCACCTGCCCAATGCTTATTGCTCTGGTGCTCAGCCAGGGTAGGTAAGAAACGCACAAAATTCAGGGTCAGCGCCAGAGCGTGTTCTGCCACCGTCTTAGAGTGCAAACCGATACCGGAGGTAATCACCGCTTCACCCCGAAAACCCGCCGCCCGCGCCTGATCCGGGCCAGCGAGCAGAGCCTGCACCAGCTGCACCTTCTCAAGGTGGGCGGCAGCGTCCTGCAACTGCTCATTGGTATTAGCCCAGGCAACTAGCACATCAGCATCATAGTGCTCGGGGGCAATATTAACCGCCGGGTCATAGGGCACCAGGGTGTCGCCCGACTCAAGCCCCAGCCGGGCATCGTCCAGGCTAACTGAGGTGGGAACAAGAATCTTCATCGGTTCTCCTTGAATTGGTAACAGCTTTCACCACCCACTCTACCCAAGGTTACGGGGCGGCAGTAGAAGCACCTTGCCGGACGGCGCCTAGCGGCTAGCCCTCCCGCAGCAGGTAACGGAAGGTAGCAACAGCCTGCCTAATCAGCTCATCCCTGCGGGCGCTCTCGGGGATACCCCGCACAAAATCAAGATGGCGCAGCACAGCGGTGGTCATATTTACAACCGCATGGGCACGGTCCTGCACATCGGTGGCAGGGGCAGAGGTAGCCTCCCGGAACACAAAGGGCCCACGGCGATTGCGTTGCTGAAAAGTCTGCCAGTCCAGGCTCAGCAAGAACTCCCGCAGAACGTTCTCACACTCAATATTGTGCAACCGCATACGGTAGCGCAGCTCCGGGTAGCGGTCCACCTGCTCAAGCACCCGTGCATAGGTAGGCCCGTCCACAGAAGCAACAATGATTCCCAGGGCAAGGTGCACCAGCCGCTCAATAAAGGGGGCTTCGTGGCGCGCAGCGTCCTGCTGCAGCACCTCAGCCGTTAAAGCCGGGGTGCGCAAGCCCAGCACGGCGTCCTCCTTACCCGCGAAATAGTTAAAGAGGGTGCGGGGGCTGACCCCGGCGCGATCTGCTATTTCATCCGTTGTGGTTGCCTTGAGCCCTTTCTCTTCAACCAGGTCAAGGGCAGCATTATGCAGGGCAAGATAGGTGCGTTCACGGCGCGCCTGGCGCACCGACTTCTCAACTGTAGTCACCCCACCAGTCTAGCGGTGGCAACCAGCAACCCCCGCCCTTCTCACCCACCGGTCACCCCCAGCGCTTCAGCACCGGCACAGGTAAACTCAAAGGGTGAACTTCTTGCTACCCTCCATCGACGTCCCCCACATGCCTGAGTGGCTTTCAGTAACCCTGGTTACCCTCGACTTACTCATACGCATCACAGCCCTCTTCTGGCTACCCTACAACCGCAAACCCGTGGTAGCACTGGGCTGGTTGCTGGCAATCTTCTTTATTCCCTTCATCGGGCTACTCGCCTTTCTGGTCTTTGGCTCTAACCTGGTGCCCAAGCACCGCCGCAGCCGCCAGCGCACCATGAACCGCATCATCAAAGAAGCTATCGAAGGTGATGAGGCGGTGCTCGGTGACCCGGTGCTCTCAGAACCAGCCCGGGTAGCAGCAAACCTTAACTACAAGCTAGGGGCACTTCCCCTTATGGGCGGCAACAGTTTTGAGCTGCGGGAAGACAACAACGCAGCCCTGCTCGAAATCGCCCAAAAAATTGATCGGGCACAGAATTACGTTCACTTCGAGTTCTACATCACCGCTCTAGACACCACCACAGAGCCACTCTGGGACTCCCTCATACGCGCTCACCAGCGCGGGGTTGCAGTTCACGTGCTCATCGACCACATCGGCTCCCGCAAATACCCCCGCTGGCGCGAGCTACAGAAAAAACTCAATGAAGCCGGTGTTCCCTGGCGGCTCATGCTGCCCCTAAAACCCTGGAGGGGGCAGTGGCAGCGCCCCGATCTGCGCAACCACCGCAAAATTGTGGTCATTGACGGTGAGCTCGCCTTCTCAGGCTCCCAAAACGCCATTGACCGCACCTACAACCTGCGCGGCAACATCAAAAAAGGGCTGGAATGGAAGGACCTCTCATTCTTTGCCACCGGCCCTGTGGTGCACGAACTTAACGCCGTCTTTGTCTCAGACTGGTACGCCGAAACAAAAGAACTGCTGCTCGATGAAATTGATGCCGACATGCAGGTCTACGAGCCAGGGCAGGACGAAAGCCAAAAACCCCTGGCACAGATTGTGCCCTCTGGCCCCGGGTTTGAAACCGAAAATAACCTGCGACTTATCAACCACCTGATTTACAACGCAGAGCACCGTATCATCATCTGCTCCCCCTACTTCGTGCCAGAAGAAACCATTTTGCAGGCACTGACCAACATGGCCATGTCCGGTATTGACGTCACCCTCATCGTCTGCGAAAAGGGCGACCAGCTGCTGCCCATTATGGGGCAGCGCTCCTACTACGAGCAGCTGTTACGGGCGGGCGTGAAGATTCAGCA
>JAUMUH010000065.1 GCA_030530765.1 Rothia sp. (in: high G+C Gram-positive bacteria) | reverse complement strand
TTAGCAGCATCCTTAGCAGCATCATTATTAGAGAAAACAGCCCAGCGGTCTTCTACCAAAGCCCACTCACCGTCTGAAAGGTCGTTAAAGTTATCACCGATCTTGTCTTCTGAGATGCTGTTCCCCTCTGAGAAAAAGCCCAACATGAGCTTGGGTTCCTCTGAGGTGTCCGCCCCCAAGACTGACAAGAAGCTGCTGAGATCCACCGAAGAGCAAATGAAGCCCTGAATATCATCAGGTGCCCCATCAAGATCCTTAAGCGGGGTTGTCTCAGCAAGGATGGTGTCGTCATAGTTGTAGCAGTGCTCCATGCCGTTGGCCTTGCCCACCTCGGTCATACCCGATGAAAGGTCTTCAAAGGTCTTAGTCTTAGAACCGCCCAGCAGCACAATACCGGCGATCATAAGACCAATGAGGAGCAGAGCACCAAGACCCAGCCCCACCAAAAGACCGGTGTTCTTCTTAGGCTCCTGGGTAGCGGGAACCTGCCCGTAAGGCTGCTGCCCATACGGCTGTTGAGGCTGCTGCCCATAGGGAGCCGCAGGCGCCTGCCCGTAAGGCTGAGCATCAGAGCCCGGCGCGCCGGGGGTCTGCCCGTAAGGCTGTGAGGTTGAGGGCTGTGCCTCGGGGGTCTGGGCATTAGGGTTCTGAGGGGCAGGGTTCTGGGGGTTGTCAGAGCCGTTGGGAGGCTGAGTCATGGTTTTTACCTTCGGTAGTGTGTGTATAAGGTTCGGCTCTCACTTTACCGTGAAGCTAGCCCCGCTTTCTTCTTTTTCTCATTTATTGCACCACACCCTGCCCCTCGGGCAGAAGGAACCCCGCCCTTCTGCCCCGCTCACCGATGCAAAGGCTAGGCGCTCTCAGCCGTCCCCTCAGCATCGGCTATCGGCTATCTCGGCTGTCTCATCAAGCCCCAGGCGGCGGCGTTCCTCAGCAATAATCTGTGCCGCCAGCTTAGAATCAGAAATATCAACCGACTGAGCATCAGAATCCTTGGCTGCTGAAATACGGGCATACTCATCAAAGAGCTGAGACTTATGCCCCAAAATCTGAAGCATCCGCTCATCCACGGTATCTGCCCCCAGCAGGCGGTAAACGTCCACAGAGCGGGTCTGCCCCATGCGGTGTGCACGGGCAATTGCCTGCGCTTCAATGGTTGGTTTGAACTGAGGCTCACAGAAAATCACCACGGACGCTGCCTGAATATTGAGCCCTGCCCCACCGGCAGTAATCTGAATCAAGAGCACAGAGCCACCGGGTGCCTGCCCCAGGGCATCCACCATTTTCTGCCGTTCTTCTACCGGCACACTACCCTTGATAGTGCCAACGCTACGCTCCCCCAGGTACGCCTCGAGAGAATCCAGCACAGAGAGGAAGAAGGAGAAGATAATAACCTTACGATCGTTGGCAGCGGCATCCTCTAGAATCTCGCCCAGGCGGATCTGTTTAGCTGACTCAGGTGCCACCCAAGCTGCCCGGCGCATGAGCGAGAAGTTACCGTCAGCAACAGCTGCCCGGTAGTTATCCTGATCAGCGGGCGTAAGCTCCACCCAGTCGCGGTGCTCGCTCATATCGGGTAGTTCTGAAAGCACATCCTGCTGATTACGGCGCAGGTAGGCCGGGGCAATGCGGGTGCGAAACTCACTGGCCAGCAGGGAGTCCATGCCAGGTTCTGCCACCAGCTCAGGCTGCAGGTAGTCCACCAGGGTCACAAACTCGCTCACCCGGTTCTCCATGGGGGTACCCGAGAGGAGCACAACGTACTCGGTACGGCGCGCAATGGCGGCAACGGTTTGCGAGCGTTGAGCGGCAGCGTTCTTCACCAGGTGCGCCTCGTCTGCAATGAGGGCATCTGCCCGCCAGGTTTCGTCAGCGTAGAGGCGGGCACCGTCGTAGGTAGCAATGAGCATACCGCCGTTTGCCTTCCAGTTGGCAACCTGGGTTTCACGGTCATCGCCGTGGGCGGTAAAGACGGGGATAGTAGTGAACTTTTCGGTTTCACGTGCCCAGTTGATAACAACGGAGGCGGGGCTAATAACGAGAAAGTGGGTTTTCCCCTTATTTTTCAGGTGAGTGAGCACGGCAAGGGACTGCATGGTTTTGCCCAGCCCCATTTCGTCGCCCAGGATGGTTTTCTTTTGGGCAAGCATAAATTTTGCGCCATAATTCTGGTAGCCGCGCAGGGTGGCTGCTAGCCCATTCAGATCTATGGGGTACTTGCGGATGCGTTCATTGACGTCAGCAGGTAGGTAGGTGTCGCCCTGGTTCTCGTTGCCGAGGTAGTGTGCCAGCAGTGCCTGGTAGTGGGCGGGGTCCGCAAGGTAGTTTGACCATGCCTGATTGGGGGTCAGCCAGTTGGCCTCAGGGATGCGGATACCCTGGTTGGCGCTGCACCATGCGAGGTCTTCACTCAGCTGGTCATAGTCGGTGCGGTCATCACCTAGTGCAAGGTAGAGAGGGGCACCGGGGGTGAGGTTTTGGCTGAGCAGGGGCGTGTAGCCTGAAAGGCGCTGGAGCAGGTCGGCGTTGGGAATGGCTGCATCAATTTCAGCTAGCCTGTGCACACCGATGAGCATACGCTCGGCGGCGGGGGTTCGCTGCTCCCCCAGGTTCTCTTTCTCTTGACCTACGGCTTCTGCGAGCAGGCGCTGGGCTGCCGCATAGATTTGGGCGGCGGTGGTTTCCCCAACACCGGGGATACCGGTAAGAGCACTAACCGGGCGGGCAAGAACCTGCTCCACGGTAGTGATACCCGCGCTAGTCAGCGGTGCGGTGCGCACGGTGCCGGTCGTGAGATCACGCAGTTTATCAACGGGGATATCGCGTAGGGTGATGCGGGCACGTTCGGTTTTGAGGGCTTCCATGTCCCCGCTCATGCCGCCGATGAGCTGGGCGCGTTCGGCGGTGTTCAGCGCCGCCCAGACACCCTGGTAGGCTGCAAGCTCAGCTTCTGGCAGCTGTTCCCAGGTCACCTGTTCCCAGCGTTCGCCGGCAAAACGGGCAAGGGCTGTGCCCACAGCGTCCTTGAACCCCAAGGTGTTGGCGGCAAAGGCTGCATCAACGGTGGGGATGCCCTCTGCGGCCTGGGCGAACAAGGCTTGTGCCCGGCTCAGTGCGGCGTCAGTGTTTGCCAGCCGCTGGTTTAGTTCTGCCGCGGCGGCGTCAGCTGCCTGTTTCTTAGCGCCACCGAAGATACGGGAGAAGAAACCGCCCTGCCCCTCTTTGAGCAGGTTAAGCTGCTCTGTGAGCCCGGTATCTGCACCGGCGAGCTCCCGCAGAAGGTCAAAATCTACCGGTGACCGTTGCTTCCACCAGGCTTGCTGCAGCCAGGTGGTAGCACCGGTGATATTCGCGGGGTTAAGCGGGGCAAAACGATAGAGGGAACCGGCATAGTCTGCCGGCAGGTCAAAGCTTAGAGCGGCGGGCTTAGCCAGGAGGCCTAGAACAGCTCGGCTCTGCTCTGCGGTGTGCAAGAGCTGCTCACCGCGGCGTATCATCTCTTCAGTCATCGTGGTCCCTTCTTCTGACATGAAAGCTAATTCCACTATAGGGCGGTGCGCGGCGTGTAGGCTTTCATTTGCGCCGGTGGCGCGCAGGTTCCTTACAGGGTGCTGTAACAGGCAGGTACCCGGTGTGTTCTCAGAAAGGCGGTTAGTGCGGTGGAGGTAGGCACAGCCGGGCAGCTCGCTACCCACATTCAGCGCGAGACAGACCGGCGGCACGGTGAAACGCCCTTACTGGTGGCTGTTGATGGGCGCAGCGGCGCAGGGAAAACCGGTTTGACCAATACCCTGCTTGAGCTGCTAGCCCGGGCTGAGGTACCGGCTGCCGCCTTTCGGCTTGACGATATGTACCAGGGCTGGCGCGGGCTTCTACCTGCGGTTGAGAGCTGGCAGCAGATGAGCCACAGAATAGTTTCTGGGCAGGACGCCGGGGGTTGGCTTGGCTGGGATTGGGCGACAAATGCGCCTACCAGCCCCTACCCCTTCCCGGCTCTACCGCTGGGCGGGGTACTACTGGTTGAGGGCGTGGGGGCGCTGTGCGGCAGCCACGACATAGGAGTATGGGTGCAGCTGCCCGATGTTGAGCGTAAGCAGCGGGCGCTTGCCCGCGACGGGCAAACCTACATTCCCTACTGGGATACCTGGGCAAAGCAAGAAGAGGAGCTCTTCCAGCGTGTTAGGCAGGTCTAAGACTCCCCTGCTATCGTCTACCGGCCGAGTTAGATTAGCTCTGCGCCAGATAGCCCAAGAATTCTCGGGTTAGCTCGGGGTTGGTTTTCAGGGGTGTGCCGTTGAGGTGGGTCACCGGTGCCAGCAGGCGCACCGAGGACGCCAGCCAGAGAGCATCAGCCTCTAGCAGGTCTTGGGGGTAGAGAGGCCCGTAGCCTAACTCCCAGCCCGCCTCCCGGGCAGCGGTAAAAATAGCGCCCTGGGTGGTGCCGGGCAGAATACCGTGGGCAGGCTCAGGGGTGTAGAGCACCTTGCGGTTACCTTCAGTTTTAGCAAGAATCACCGAGGAGGTTGCCCCCTCAAGCACCCGCCGGTCTTCAGTGACCCAAATGGCGTCGTCCGCCCCCTGTTTTTTGACGTAGCGCAGCACCGACATGTTCACCGCGTATGAGAGGGTCTTAGCACCGGCAAGCAACCAGGGGTAAGCGGAGTCCTCGGCAGGGTCGTGACCGCGCGGCAGCAGCAGGGCGCGCACGCCTTCTTCCCTCTGCTTAAGAATAGAAGCCGGTGAAGGTGCTACGGTCACCCAGGTGTGGGGCCCCTCTTCAACGGTGCCGCGGGAAACAATAATTTTGACGGTGTGCTCTTCACCCAGCACAGTTTGCGGGCCGGGCGCGGCGGCATCCACCGCCAGTTGGACGGCGGCACGCAGGTCAACAGGTGCAGGCAGGGGAAGTTCGAGCAGGCGGGCAGAGCCGGTCAGCCGCGCCAGGTGGGCATCGAACTTTCGCACCTGGCGGTTGGCGGCCAGCATGGTTTCAAAGACACCGTCGCCACGGGTCAGCCCCTGGTCTTCGATGTTGATGAGCGGGGCGGAGGCGTCCACCAGGGCACCGGTGGGGTGCTCGGCGCTGAGCATTACTACGGTTGTATCGGTCATAGCACCAGCCTACTACTCTGCACCGGACGAAGCAGGACATACCAGCTACGCTAACGCTCCGCTGACTCCAAGCCCTCTTGCGTGCTCGCGCGCTCGCACCCGGTCTCTACGTCCCTAAGATGCGCAGGGTTCCCAGTGCAGCTGAGATTCCGTAGCCGGTCAGCGGCAGCGCGAGGGCGACAAGAGCGAGAAGCAGGTCTTGGCGGTCGATGGTATCCGCCCGCGCCCAGGTGCGGTTTTTGCCGCCGAAGCCGCGGGCTTCCATGGTGACTGCCAGGCGGGAGCCGCGTCTAATTGCCTGTACGAGCAGGGCGAAGGTTTGCCCGCTCAAAGCGGTGAGGCTTTGGAGCAGCCCGGTGGCGCTGGAGCTGCCGGTGGCGCCGCGTGCCCGGCGGGTCATTGAGAGGGTGTGCCATTCGGCAAAGAGAATGCCGACTAGGCGCAGGGCAGCAAGGGCAGCAAGGACGAAGCGTGCCGGTAGCCGCCAGGTTTGGGCTAGGGAATCGCCCCAGTCGGTGGGGTCTACTGTGGTGAAGAAGGCGAGGGAGGGCAGTGCCAGCGCTAGGGAACGCAGCACCATTGCCACACCCACTTCGATGGAGCCGGTGGTTAGGTAGTTGAAGCCCAGGTTCAGCACCGTGTCGCCGGTTTTTTCTGCTAGGAGGGCGGTTGCCCAGCCGCCCACCATGGAGGCGATGAGGATGGGCCAGAAGCGCAGCAGCAGGGTGAAGGGGTTGAAGCCGGCTGCCAGCAGGGCAAGGATTTCTAGGCCCAGGATGATGGAGGCAGTCACCGGGTCAATAATCAGGATGACGAGCAGGCTGCAGATGAAGGCAGCAGCAAATTTCACTCCGGCGTTGCGGCGCCCCAGCCAGCTCTCGTGCAGGTCAGTACGACTGAAAGGGTTGGCGCTCATGCCTTCTCCTTCTCTAGGTGCAGGCGCTCCCCACCCAGCGCCTCGATGAAGTCTTGGTCGTGGGTAACGGAGAGGACGGCGGTGCCCTGCTCGATTAGCTCGCGCAGCAGGGTGACTAGTTCTGCCCAGGTGCCGGCGTCCTGCCCGAAGGTGGGTTCGTCGAGCACCAGCAGGCGCGGGGCGGTTGCCAGGGCGGTTGCGACGGAGAGCCGCCGTTTTTCGCCACCGGAGAGGGTGAAGGGGTTGGCGTCTGCCAGGTGGGTCAGGCGCAGTCGGGCTAGCAGACGGTCGGTTCTGTGGGCGAGTTCTTCTTCATCCAGCGGGGTTCGGGTAAGTTTGGCTAGTTGCCGTGGCCCGTACTCCAATTCGGCGCGCACGCTACGGGTGAGGAACTGATGTTCCGGTTCTTGAAAGACCACACCGATGCGGGTGATGAGTTCTTGGGGTGACCAGCGGGCGGGGTCCCAACCTGCCTGTTCACTTGCTTTTACTGTTCCCAGCCGGGCGGGGGCGTCCGCTGCTGCCCGCAGGGTTTGGGCGGCATTCACATAGCCGTCTGCCGGGTAGAGCAGGCCAGCTAGGGTCAGTGCCAGGGTGGATTTGCCGGTGCCGTTTTCCCCGGTAATTGCCAGGTGCTGGCCAGCGCAGACCTTGACAGCGGGCACGCGCCCCACGGCAGGTAAGTCTAGAGGGTAGGACGCCGCTCCGCTGCTTTTCAGCGCCCGGGCACGGCGGCGGATCTCTCGCTTAGTGGGGAAGGTACGAGTGGTCACCAGCCCGCGAGCGCTCAAGAGTTCAGTACCGGGGTTTGAGGTGAAGGACGGCAGGGGTGGCAAGTAGCCGGGCACCCATACCCCTGCCTCAATGAGTTCTTGCCGTGCTTCAGCGAGCACAGTCTCTGGTGGGCCGTCGTGGGTGATGCCGGTTTTACCCAACACAATGATTCTGTCCATGTGCTGTGCCCAGATACCTACCCGGTGCTCGATCACCACCAGGGTGGCCCCTGTGGCTGCTTGGGCTGCGAGGACGGCATCGCGTACCTCTCCCACACCTGCCGGGTCGAGGTTGGCGGTGGGTTCATCAAGTAAGAGGGCACCGGGGTGCATTGCTAGAATACCGGCTAGCCCCAGGCGCTGCTTCTGCCCACCCGACAGAGCAGAGGTAGGGTGGTCTAGGGGCAGGTGCCCCAGCCCAACAGCTGCCAGCGCTTCATCAACGCGCTGCCAAATCTGCTCACGCGGCACCCCTAAGTTTTCAGGGCCAAAGGCAACATCGTCCCCCACTCGCGCCAGCACGATGGAGCTTTCCGGGTCCTGCTGCATCAGCCCGGCAGGCACGCGGGATCCCACGGCATCTATACCGTCCACGGTCAGACTACCGCTGGCAGACTGACCATCACTATCGTGGGCAACCCCCGCCATAGCATGCAGCAAGGTTGACTTACCTGCCCCCGAGTGCCCCAGCAGCAGCACCTTCTGCCCGGCAGGTATGTCAAAAGTCAGCCCAGAAAAGGCAGGCTCATCCCGCCCGGCATAGTGCCAACCAAAATCTTGAGCAGCAATAGGCACACCGCGGTGAGGACGCCGGGGTGCAGCAGTCTCTTCTGAGGCACCTAGCTGCGCCCCGCTGTCCGCACCAACCATGCTAGGCAGCCTTACGGCGGCGAGCGCCACCGGATGCCAGGGGGTCAAGCACACCGGTTGCAGCAAGAGCACGAGTCAGTAGCCACATGAGCAGACCAGCGATAACAAGCCCTGAAAAAGTACCGCTAAGGGCATAAATTGCCTGGTTAGCAAAAGTAAACTGGCCAGCGTAGTAGATGAACAACTCACTGGTGCTCATGGCAAAACCAGAAATGGCACCCGCCAGCAATGCAACTGCCAGATTCCACTTGCGGTAGAGGAAAAGAGCGAAGGCAAGTTCAGCGGCAGTACCCTGAATCAGACCCGAAATAAGGATCTGCATGCCCCAGCTACCGGGGCCAATAAAAACTGAGATAACAGAAGCCAGCACCTCACAGTAAAGAGCGGCACCGGGCTTACGAATAATCAGAGCGCCCAGGGTCCCGGCAATCAACCAGCCACCACCAATCAGTGACATGAACTGCGGGGCGGTAGCAGCAAGCAGTGTCTGAGTCGCCGGGTAAACGCCCAGGTTCCAAAGCGCAAACACAACAGCACAAGCAACAGCAAGAACCGATGCAATCACAATCTCATTAATTCGCCAAATGGCAGGCTGCTTAGCCATAAAAATAAAACCTTCCTAAGATCCTGTAGGAAGGGGGAACACGGGCATACCTTATGCCCGGTTCGAGAACTCGACTCCCTAGCGCCGGTACTAACCGGATCAGGTTCGAGGGTCTGCG
>JAUMUH010000064.1 GCA_030530765.1 Rothia sp. (in: high G+C Gram-positive bacteria) | reverse complement strand
ATGCAGTCCCTGGGCGAAATGGCGGCCCACCTGCCCGTCGCCGGCTCCTTCCAGACCTTCGCATCCCGCTACGTCTCCGAGTCCTTCGGCTTTGCTATGGGCTGGAACTACTGGTTCAACTGGGCAATCACCGTCGCCGCCGAGCTGGTAGCGGCAGGTGTCATTATGTCCTACTGGCTGCCAGGCGTCCCCGGTTGGGTGTGGGCAGGTGTTTTCCTAGCAATTATTGTGGGTATCAATGTTCTCTCAGCCCGCGCATACGGTGAATCTGAGTTCTGGTTGGCAGCTATTAAGGTCAGCACCGTCATTGTTTTTTTGGTTGCCGGTGTTGCTATGATTTTCGGTATTTTGGGTCATCACGCAACAGGCTTTCATAACTGGACCGACGGTGAAGCACCGTTCAAGGGCGGCTTTCTCTCGATTATGGCTATTTTCATGGTTGCCGGTTTCTCTTTTCAGGGCACTGAGATGATTGGTGTTGCTGCTGGCGAATCAGCTAACCCGCGTAAGGACGTCCCCCGTGCCCTCAAGAGCGTCTTTTGGCGCATTATGCTCTTCTACATCGGTGCTATTGCTATCATCGGCACCCTGATCCCTTACACCAGCCCCAACCTGCTACGTGCTGATGCTACCGATATCGCTTACTCGCCCTTCACTATGGTCTTTGAGAACCTGGGTATCGCTTTGGCAGCTTCAGTGATGAACGCGGTTATTCTGACCGCTATTCTGTCTGCCGGTAACTCGGGTCTTTATGTTTCTTCCCGTATGCTGTACTCGCTGGCGGTTGAGGGTAAGGCTCCTAAGATTTTTATGCGCGTGAACAAGCGTGGCATCCCCATGCCTGCCTTGCTGATGACCGCTGCTATTGGCCTCTTTGGCTTTGTAACCGCCATCGTGGGGCAGGGGGCTGCCTACACCTGGCTGATTAACATTTCGGGTCTGTCTGGGTTTATCACCTGGGTTGGTATCGCGATCTGCCACTACCGCTTCCGCCGTGCTTATGTGGCTCAGGGGTTTGACGTGAAGAACCTGCCCTACAAGGCGCCTCTCTTTCCCATTGGCCCTATTGTGGCGTTGCTGATGTGCCTGCTGGTGATCGCCGGTCAGAATTACAACGCTGTTTTTGCTGGTCACTGGTTTGAGGTTGTTTCGGCTTATATTGGTCTGCCCATTATCATTGCGGTTTATTTGGTTCACAAGGTGGTCACCGGTTCCAAGACCATCCCCCTGCAACAGGTGGATGTCTCTGGTCTTGACCTAGACTAAGAACAACACCCACAACAAAAATTTCCCCTCAATTACCGGGCAGTCAGCTCGGTACTTGAGGGGATTTTTTTTGTTTACCCTTACTTTTTCTTGGTGCGTGCAGCAAACTTGCTACGCACCGAAAGAACCAGGGCGATAGCAAGCACCGCATATAGTGCCATAACAATGGGCCCGTCAAAGAGCACGGAGGCATCACCATTTGAGGCAATGAGGGCATCACGCAGGTTGGTTTCTGCTAGCGGCCCCAGCACCATACCGATAATCAGGGGAGCTAGCGGGTAGTCGTTAATGCGCATGAGAAAACCAATAAAACCAACCGCTAAAACCATCACCAGGTCAAAGAGGGAGTTGGAGGTTGCATAAATACCCAGGGCACAGAAGACCGTAATCCCCGCGTACAGGTAGGGTGCTGGAATTAAGAGCAACTTTGCCCACAGCACAGCAAAGGGAAGGTTAATGAGCAGTAAAACAATCATGGCGATAAAGAAGCTTGCCAACAGCGCCCAGACCAGCTCAGATGAACGTTCAAAGAGCAGGGGGCCAGGCTGCAACCCGTATTGTTTGAATGCGGCGAGCATAATAGCGGCGGTGGCAGAAATCGGTAGCCCCAATGCCAGCAGGGCACCCATGGACATGCCTGTGGTTGCGTTGCCGGCAGCTTCAGGTGCAGCCAGACCCCGGATAGCTCCCTTGCCGAACCGGGGCTTGGGGCGGCGGGCGTCCAGCCGCTTCTCAAGACCGTAGGCGAGGAAGGTGGGGATATCAGCACCGCCAGCTGGGATGACGCCAAAGGGCAGACCAATAGCGGTACCGCGTGCCCAGGCAGGGGCAGCTTCTTTAAGGTCAGCTTTAGAAAGGTAGGTGCCCTTCTTGGGGCGGATCATGCGGCTCTGGTCAGAGTGGGAGCGGATGCAGGCCTGGTAGAAGACCTCGCCCAGGGCTAGTACCGCTACAGTGACGGTGACCAGTGAAACCCCGTCAAAAAGTTCAGGGGAGCCAGCGGTAAAGCGGGGGATACCGGTGACCCCGTCAACCCCAATCACCGCTAGACCCAGGCCCAGCATGAGGGAGAGCGTGCCCTTGACCGCGGAATCAGTGATTACCGAGGAGGTGGCAATAAAAGCGAAAATTGCCAGGGCAAAAAATTCTGCTGGCCCAAATTGTGCGCTCCATTCTGCCAGGGCAGGCGCCATGAAGATCACGAGCACAGAAGAGACGAAACCGCCGATGAAAGCGCCGATTGCTGCAACCGCTAGAGCCTGGGCTGCTCGCCCCTTCTTTGCCATCTGGTGCCCCTCAAAGGTGGAGGCAATGGCTGATGCCTGCCCGGGGGTGTTCATTAGGATGGCCATGGTTGAGTCACCAAAAAGCCCGCCAAAGTAGACCCCGGCGAACATGATGAAAGCGGCTGTGGGTTCTAGGGCAAAAGTGACCGGTAGGAGCAGGGCAACAGCCATAGACGAGCCAAGCCCTGGGAGCACACCAACGGCGGTACCGAGGAAGCAACCTGCCAGCACCCAAAAGAGGTTTTGGAGGGTGAGCGCCTGGGCAAAACCTTCAAGCAGTAGGTTAAGTGATTCCACTAGAGTACTCCTTCTAGAAAGCCAGCGGGCAGGGGTAGCCCAAGCCCTTGGCTGAAGATGAGGTAGGCAATAGAACTGACGGTGAGCCCAACGACCAGAGCGTGCAGGGGCTTCTTAGCACCAAACCCGCGGGCAACGCACCAGAACATGAGGGCAGCCGCTAGCACCCAGCCCAGAATTTTTAGGGTAGAGATGAAGAGCAGGAAGCCGCCCAGGCACCAGAACAGTGCAAAGATGTCGAGCTTATTGACGTTGTCTTCGTGCGTGCGGTCTGCCGGGTCTGCATCAGAGAAGGACGCCCGGTTAGTGGTGCGGTGGGCTTGAGGCGGGGTGCGTAGGTCGTTGAGCGCCCCAAGCAACTCAACTATAGACATGACGAGCAGACCAAAGGTGATAATAGCCGGGAAGAAGCGCGGGCCTGGGAAGTCCACTGAATCTGGGACGTCCATGTTAATCATGCTGATTGCCAGGTACGCTGCGAAAGCTAGCAGAAGCAGGGGCATAGAGAGTTTCTTTACTGCCCAGGATGCCCTGGAGGGTGCTTGTGGTTCTACCTGCGTTAGGGCGATATCGATGTTCTGGCTCATAGACCTAGCTCCTGGTAGATGCCGCTAATTCGTTGTTCTTCACTGTCAAGGAAGCTCTCTAACTCTTGGCCGGTCATGAAGTTTTCTTGCCAGTGGTAGGTAGTAACAGCTTTTTGCCATTCGGGTGTTTGGGTGGATTCTTGCACGATGTTTAGCAACTCGGCTTTGTCTTGCTCTGAGATGCCGCCCGGTGCCAGCACCAGGCGCCAGTTGGCGAGAGTGACGTCGTAGCCTGCTTCTTTGGCTGTTGGCACATCAAAGCCGGGGATGGGCTCCTCTGCAATCAGGGCTAGGGCGCGAAGCCTGCCTGATTCGATTTGGTCGATGCTATCGGCGTAGCCGCTGGCTGCTGCTTGCACGGTGCCATTGAGCAGTGCCTGGGTGACTTCAGCGCCGCCGTCGGAGCTGACGTAGGTCATTTCTGACGGGCGGATGTCGGCGGCCATGGCGAGTTCGGTGGCAACAAGGCGGTCGAAGGAGCCGCCGCCGCTCCAGGCGAGGGCTGTGGGGTCTTTTTGCCAGGCTGTGATGAGTTCGTTGAGGGTTTGGTAGGGGGAGTCATTCGGTACCAGGATGACATCGTACTCTTCTACGGTGAGGGCTAGGGGAGTGATGTCCTGGTAGGTGGTGGTGCTGTCGTATTGGATGGTGGCGGCTAGCTGCCCGGTGCCACCCACCATGAGGGTGTCTGTTTCGCCTTTGAGCCTGCCCAGGTTTTCAAGGGCAATAGTGCCACCGGCGCCGGGCACGTTGACTACTTGGGTGTTGTTGACGATACCGTTGGCTCGCTGTGCTTGTTGCATTTCGCGGGCAAAGGTGTCCCAGCCGCCGCCTGCTGCTGCGGGAGCTATGAAGGTGATAGAAGAGCGCAGGTTTGAGCCGTCATCGGTTGATGAGGCAGAGAGAAATAGGGCGGAGCCTATAACGGCTGTTGAGAAGAGCCCGCCAAGAATTTTGAGGGTTTTGGACTGTTGTTTGGTGATGCGGATTCCCTGCGTGTGCGGGGATGTGGTGTCGGGGTCAAAGGGCTGCTCTGCCACGTAAACCTCCTTGTGAATCGTACCAGATGTAATGTGATAGGGTTCACGATACCCTATTGGGTCTGTGATGAGTAGTTAGAATAGTTGCGGTCTATTTTTGTTACTGACGTGGATGGGTGACCGTGGCGAAGCTGTATTTCCGTTTTGGGGCGATGAATTCGGGCAAGTCTACTGCACTGTTGCAGGCTGCCCACAACTATGAGGAGCGCGGGCAGCGCGTGCTGCTGGCTAAGCCGCGCGTAGATTCTAAAGGGGACGATACGGTGGTCTCTCGCCTGGGCATTACCCGCCCCGTAGACTTTCTGATTGGCTCCGGTGAGTCGGTGCGCGAGCTTTTCCACTCTGTTGCCGAGCCTGACGCGCAGGACGCCCGCCCGCACTGGCACCTGCCGGTGAGCTGCTTGCTGGTGGATGAGGCGCAGTTCTTGTCTGCTGAGCAGGTGGATGATTTGATGCGGATTGCGGTCGAAGAGAACGTGCCGGTCATGTGTTACGGCATCCGCACTGATTTTAGGACGCGTGCCTTCCCCGGCTCTGCCCGGCTGCTTGAAATTGCCCATACTCTTGAGGAGCTAAAAACTATTTGCCGCTGTGGCCGTAAGGCACTTTTTAACCCTCGTAAGGTTGACGGAAAGTTCGTTTTCGAGGGTGCCCAGGTTGCCATCGACGGGGTAGATGTTGGTTATGAGGCTCTGTGCCCCTCCTGCTACCTAGAGGAGTCCGGGGGAGTGCTCTTTCAGTAGCCTGCTCTTAACCCCGAACTTCTAAAATCTTATAAGGGGTTATAAAAAATGTTTTATAACCCCTTATAAGATTTTAGAAGTTGGTGTGTCGTGGACGCTGATTTGAACCCCTTCCGCCCCGGAGCTGGTCGCTTTCCACCTGCTTGGGCCAGGTTCCTTCTATACTTCTCTGCTTACCAGGGTGCCCCTAGCAGTGGTATCTGGCGAGCCAAAACAGTAAAAATTTTTTGAGAAATATATGGGTTAAATGTAAGTAAGCTGGTAGGATGACTTACACCATACTATTTCTTGAAAGAGATTCTTATGCCAGCTTTTAAGTCCAAGTTTGTCGCTATCCCCTCTGTTGCTCTGCTGAGCCTTGCTGTGCTTGCAGGGTGCGGCTCCAACGATAACAAGGAGAGCAAGCCAGCAGAGAGCAGATCATCTTCTGTAAGCTCTTCAGCTGCTGTTAGCGAGTCTGCATCTGCCTCAGAGTCTGCTTCTGTTGAGGCAAGCTTGCCTGAGGGGTACAAGTCAGTTAGCGCCACGAATAATGGTATTTCCTTTGGTGTGCCTGAGGATTGGGTGGAGCTGAACGCTGAGGCTGTAGCTTCTAACTCCGATATGCAGGAGTACCTCGATCAGACTGCCACTGAGCTTGGGCTTTCTGCTGAACAGCTGAAGCAGCAGATGGCTCAGCTTGATTTGATGGCTACCTCGACTAAGCCAGATGCTAGCGGCTTCGCTAATAACGTGAACGTTCTGGCTGAACCTGTCCCCGCGAAAGACCTGCCTACTGAGGCGCAGACTCAGCAGCTAGCAGAGGGCGCTAAGGGTACCCCGGGCGAGTACGCTGAGGTTGATACGGCTCTTGGTAAGGGCGTTACCCAGACCTACACCATGGAAGCCGGTGGCGTTAAAGTTAATGGTGTCTTCTTGCTTGTTCCCGCTGGTGACGGGGCAGGGTACAGCGTGATTACTGTTTCTGCGTCAGATGCTTCTGCTGCCAAGGAAATTGTAGATAACATTGCTAAGTCAGTAGACAAGGCTTAATAGCAGGAGTTATCTAAAACTTTAGGACGGCTCCCTCGCCCAGCGGCGGGGGAGCCTTTCTGTGACATTTGTTGGGGCTGTGTAGCGAGGCCTAGGTAAGATACTGGTGCGTTTTGCTAAAACTCAGGCTGTTCGACGACGATTGGTGTTATCTTTCAGGCCAGTGTACTTCAAACAGACCTATATTTTCGATATGATGGGTTTGATTTATCTTAGGAGAGGATTGACATGCTGACCTCAGTTGAAATCTGCGCAGGTGCAGGTGGGCAGGCTATCGGTCTGGAACAGGCTGGCTTTGATCACCTTGCTGCTGTGAAGATTGACCCTGCTGCTTGTAACACCTTGCGCACTAACCGCCCTGAGCGGAACGTGGTAGAGACTGACCTGCATGATTGGGATCCCTCTCCTTATAAAGGCCTAGACCTCTTTGCGGGAGGTGTGTCCCTTGCCCTCCTTTCAGCGTTGCGGGTAAACAACTCGGTGTAGACGATGAACGTGACCTTTTTCCGCGTGCATTGGAACTCATTGAGATTCTGGAGCCGAAGGCTGTCATGCTGGAAAATGTTAAAGGGTTGCTCTCGCAACGTTTTGCTGGTTATCGTAGCGAGATAGTTAAACACCTTAGCGATTTGGGGTATGTGGTCGATTGGCAGTTGGTGAACTCTTCTGACTATGGGGTTCCACAGTTAAGGCCTCGTAGTATCTTGGTAGCTACACATAAGGACTTGGATGGTTATTTTCAATGGCCTGAGAAAAGACCTGAGCTGGCGCCCACTGTAGGTGATAGTTTATACGACTTGATGGCAGCTAATAACTGGGCGGGTGTAGAGTCCTGGGCTAGGGGCGCTCAGAAGATTGCCCCGACCTTGGTTGGCGGATCCAAGAAGCACGGTGGCCCAAGATTTGGGGCCCACACGAGCTAAGAGAGCTTGGGAAGAGCTTGGCGTAAACGGAAAGTCTATTGCAGAATTTGCGCCAGAAGAAGACTTTGACGGACTGCCACGCTTGACTGTTCGTATGGCTGCTCGTATTCAAGGCTTCCCTGACGATTGGGTAATTACAGGTAAGAAGACCGCCGCTTATCGTCAGGTTGGCAATGCATTTCCACCGCCGGTGTCTTTTGCTATCGGCTCTGCCCTTTACGATTTCATTTCTTCGAGTGTTAATAAAGGTGAGGCTGATGTCATCGCTGCGTAGATTTCGTACAGAGTTTCATCAGGAGCTTATTAATAACGGTCTGCTGTCGATGACTGCAGCGGGCATAGCCTCTAATGCGGATAAGGATAATAAGACTAGCGTGGCAATTGCTCGCTCAATTGCGGAGCAATTGGGGTTGGACGAGCAACAGCATACCAAGTTGAAAGCTCAGACAGCGGGCAAACAGTTCGAGGCTAGTGTTACTAATTTCTTAAGGAAATCTTTAGCTGAATTTACCCATATTCAGCTTGGGCAGCGACGGGTCGAGCATGTTATCAAAAGAAGGCGGTGGCTACTCTCTGGCGAATTTTGTTCCTTATACCCACCTGAGCGGTTTGTCTGAAGCTGTGTCTGCTGACCCGACTCTTGCGGCTGTTTTGGGAAATTCTTATGATATTAGCCCCGATGTAGTCTTGCTTCGCAGCCCGGAATCTGATGATTTCTTTAATGCTGGTGTTCAGCGAGTTGATGAAAGCGTTGCACGACGGTCTCCTCTGCGTCTGCTCAATAACTCAAACGATATTATTGGGGGAATTATCAGTTGTAAGTGGACGCTTCGTAGTGACCGCGCCCAGAATGCTCGTTCTGAGGCTCTAAATATTATTAGAAATCGTAAAGGGCGAACTCCGCATATCGTAGTGGTAACAGGCGAACCGACTCCGTCACGTCTAGCTTCTCTCGCATTGGGAACTGGTGACATTGATATGGTTTACCATTTTGCCTTGCCTGAATTGGAGAAATCAGTGGGTATCTCGGGCAACGACGAAGCAGCCAGCATGCTCGGTATTCTTCTTGAAGGTAATCGCTTACGGGATATTTCAGACCTAGTAATAGATATACTTTAACATTTATATATAAACTAAGGCCTATTCAAAAGGTCTATCTCAACACAGGACTGAGCAGGAATGCGATTCTGCTTGCTGGCAGGGAGTGTTTCTGAGATGTCAGGTTTTTACCCTTTTGAATAATCCTCCATACTTACGCATAATGCTCAACTACTTTATCGTACTGGAATTCTAGCTCACTGAATGAATCTTCAAGGATTTTTTTGTATTTCTCATTTTTGTATTTGACAATTAGATAGCATGGGATTGACAGTATGACTGATGGAATAATCGCTAATACTATAATTATTGCAGAATAGTTGAAATTTTCCGGTGAAGGAATCTGGCTAGACGCTGCTATTATCAAAAACATATTAAGAATAAAATATATTACACTTTCCCTTAGCATTTTAATATGCCCAAAATTTTTTTGAACTTT
>JAUMUH010000063.1 GCA_030530765.1 Rothia sp. (in: high G+C Gram-positive bacteria) | reverse complement strand
TGATCCAGCTCTGATGCGCCGCGCTCTTGAGTATGTCAAGACCTTCAACGGTGTGGTAGCCCAGCATGCCCAGGAACCCCGTCTAACCGAGGGTGCCCAGATGAACGAGGGCAAGGTTTCTGCTGAGCTGGGGCTGGCTGGCTGGCCTGCAGTTGCAGAAGAATCTATCATCGCCCGCGATGTGCTGCTGGCAGAGCACGTCGGTTCTCGCTTACACATCTGCCATCTTTCTACCAAGGGCTCCGTTGAGATTGTACGCTGGGCTAAGGAACGCGGAATTCAGGTCACCGCTGAGGTAACCCCTCACCACCTGCTGCTGACCGATGAGCTGGTTCGCTCTTACGACCCGGTCTACAAGGTCAACCCGCCGCTTCGCACCGAAGAGGACGTTCTGGCGCTGCGTCAGGCGGTAGCCGACGGCATCATCGATATTATTGGCACCGACCATGCACCCCACCCGGCAGAATCTAAGGACTGCGAGTGGGCATGCGCTGCTAACGGCATGACCGGTCTGGAGCAGGCGCTGTCTATCATTCAGAAGACCCTGGTAGATACCGGCATGATTACCTGGGCAGATGTAGCCCGCATTATGAGCTCTAAGCCCGCTGAAATCGGCCTAGCCCATAACCAGGGGCGCCCGCTTGAAGCGGGGGAGCCAGCGCACATCGTCCTGCTTGACCCCGCTGCCAAGCGCACCATCGACCCCCAGGCCCAAGCAACCAAGGGTAAGAACAACCCCTACCGAGGTCTTGAAGTGCCCGGTGCTGTAGTTGCTACCTTCTTTGAGGGCCACCCGGTGGTGCTCGACGGTAAGCTCAACAGCCCGATAGCTCTGTAGAAGAAAACTGAGTAAAAAGGCCTACTTGTGGAAAAGCTACTCCCAACTCTGCTTCTGGCTCTGCTCTGCCTGCTCATCTTCTGGTTGATGCGGGCAGGGTGGGTCAGCCGCCAGAAACGACAAGAAGGTACCGGCGACCTCACCCCGGTACCCGAGCGGTATGAGAACGCAGAAAGCTCCCTGGCGGTGCCCGGCACCTACGTTGCCACCACCGTCATGGGGGACTGGCTGGACCGCATCGCCACCAACACCCTGGGCGTCAAGGCAAACGGCACCTTCTTTATCTTTGAGGACGCCGCGGTAATAGCCCGCGACGGAGCTGAAGATATCTGGATTCCTGCCAGCGAGATTATAGCTGTACGCACTGAAGCAGGTATGACCGGTAAATTCGTTGAAAAAAATGGGCTGATTATCGTCTCATGGAACCTCAACAGCACCAAGGTAGATACCGGTTTCAGAACCCGCTTTGCCGCTGATAAAGCATCCTTAGTAACAGCTCTTTCACTGATCGCACCCCAGGCACTTGACGCCCTGCCCAAAACCCCAGTGACCACCCACCCCTAAATAAGTTTTGATGAGGGAACCCCTCATACGAAGACCCCCACCCACGACAGGAAGTGTGCGAATGACCCACCTAGCACCAGCCGATCAAGCAGCGATTCTCGTTCTTGAAGACGGCACCGTATTTCGCGGTGAAAGCTACGGCGCCACCGGTACCACCCTCGGTGAAGCTGTATTCTCAACCGGTATGACCGGTTACCAGGAAACCCTGACCGACCCTTCCTACGCCGGCCAGATCGTTGTGCAGACAGCACCCCATATTGGTAACACCGGTGTGAACACTGAAGATGCTGAATCCCGAAAGATTTGGGTTGCAGGTTACGTTGTGCGCGATGCTGCCCGCCGCCCCTCAAACTGGCGCTCAGAAGGCAGCCTGGACGATGAGCTGGTAAAGCAGGGCATCGTGGGTATCCAGGGTATCGACACCCGAGCCCTCACCCGCCACCTGCGCAGCGCTGGTTCTATGCGCGCCGGCATCTTCACCGGTGCAGAAGCAGCAGCCCCTGTTGATACCCTGGTAGAAAAGGTGCGCGCATCAGCCGAAATGAAGGGCCAGAAACTGGCCGATTCGGTTTCCATCGAAGAAGCCTATCTTGTAGAACCGGCTGATCTTGGTTGGGAGGGCGAAACCAAGGCAACCCTGGTCGCCCTCGACCTGGGCATCAAGGCAATGACCCCTAAGCGCTTTGCAGAACGCGGTGTGCGCGTGCACGTTCTACCCGCAACCGCAACCCTCAAAGACATCACCTCCCTCAACCCAGACGGCGTTTTCTTCTCTAACGGCCCCGGCGACCCCGCAACTGCCGATGACCAGGTTCAGCTGCTACGCGACGTCCTGCGCACCGGAACCCCCTTCTTTGGAATCTGCTTCGGTAACCAGCTGCTGGGCCGCGCCCTTGGCTTTGGCACCTACAAGCTACCCTTTGGCCACCGTGGCATCAACCAGCCCGTGCTCGATCGAACCACCGGCAAGGTAGAAATCACCGCTCAAAACCACGGCTTCGCAGTTGATGCACCTCTGGACGGCGCGGTGCAGGCACCCGAGGCAGAATTCGGCCGGGTAGAGGTATCCCACATCGGCCTCAACGACCAGGTAGTTGAAGGCTTGCGCTGCCTCGATATTCCTGCCTTCTCAGTGCAGTACCACCCCGAAGCAGCAGCCGGCCCCCACGATGCCGCCTACCTCTTTGACCGTTTTATTGACCTCATGCTCAAGAAGAAGAACTAAGGAACCACTATGCCCAAGCGTCACGATCTAAACTCCATTCTGGTCATCGGTTCCGGCCCTATTGTTATCGGGCAGGCAGCTGAATTCGATTACTCCGGCACCCAAGCACTGCGCGTCCTAAAAGAAGAAGGCGTGCGCGTTATTCTGGTTAACTCCAACCCGGCAACCATCATGACTGACCCCGAGTTCGCCGATGCCACCTACATCGAACCTATTACCCCCGAGGTCATCGAGAAGATTATTGCCAAGGAAAAGCCGGACGCAATTCTTCCTACCCTGGGCGGTCAGACTGCGCTCAATGCAGCCATTGCCCTGGACGAACAGGGTATCTTACAGAAATATGATGTTGAGCTGATTGGTGCCAACATTGAAGCTATCAACCTGGGCGAAGACCGCGATGCTTTCAAGGGCGTGGTTGAACGCGCAGGCGGCGAATCAGCCCGCTCCGTCATCGTGCACACCATGGAAGAAGCACTGGAAGCAGCTAGGGAACTGGGCTACCCCATGGTAGTACGCCCCTCCTTCACCATGGGTGGTCTGGGCTCAGGTATGGCCTACAACGAAGAAGACCTCTATCGCATTGCCGGTGCCGGTATTCAGTACAGCCCCACCAGCGAAGTTCTGCTTGAAGAATCTATTCTGGGTTGGAAAGAATACGAACTGGAAATGATGCGAGATAAGAACGATAACGTGGTTGTCGTTTGCTCCATCGAGAACTTTGACCCCGTTGGCGTCCACACCGGTGACTCCATCACCGTGGCACCTGCTCTCACCCTGACCGACCGGGAGTTCCAGAAGCTGCGCGACATCGCTATCAACGTTATTCGCGAGGTTGGCGTAGACACCGGTGGCTGTAACATCCAGTTCGCGGTTGATCCCGCAACCGGGCGCATCATCGTCATCGAAATGAACCCCCGCGTTTCACGCTCCTCAGCGCTAGCATCCAAGGCAACAGGTTTCCCCATTGCAAAGATCGCTACCAAGCTGTCTTTGGGCTACACCCTGGATGAAATCCCCAACGATATCACCCAGAAGACCCCGGCGTCCTTCGAGCCCACTCTCGACTACGTTGTGGTCAAGGTACCCCGCTTCGCCTTTGAGAAGTTCCCTGCTGCTGACCCCACCCTGACCACCACTATGAAGTCGGTGGGCGAAGCTATGGCGCTGGGCCGTAACTTCACCGAAGCACTGCAGAAGGCAATGCGCTCTCTAGAGCAGAAGGGGGCAGCTTTCTCTTACGCTAACCCCGAACTATCGGCAGACGAGCTGGCAGAGCTCATTGAAAAAACCAAGGTTGCTACTACCGATCGTATCCATCAGGTACAGCGTGCCCTGCTGGCAGGAGCAACCGTAGAGCAGCTTTTTGAAGCAACCAAGATTGACCCCTGGTTCCTTGACCAGCTGGTGCTGCTCAACGAGGTCGCCGCCCAGGTTGCAGAAGAGGGTCTGAACGAAAAGACCCTGCGCTTAGCAAAGCGCCACGGCTTCTCAGATGCTCAGCTGGGGGAGATTCTCAAGATGGACGAAGCAGTTGTGCGCGGTATCCGCCACGCCCTGAAGATTCGCCCTGTCTTCAAGACTGTAGACACCTGTGCAGCGGAGTTCGAGGCATTCACCCCCTACCATTACTCGTCCTACGATCAGGAAGACGAGATTGCCCACCATGAAAAGCCCTCCATCATGATTCTGGGCTCCGGCCCCAACCGTATTGGCCAGGGCATTGAGTTCGATTACTCCTGTGTGCACGCTTCCCTGGTACTGCGCGAAGCCGGTTACGAGACCGTCATGGTTAACTGCAACCCCGAAACCGTTTCAACCGACTACGACATCTCAACCCGTCTCTACTTTGAGCCCCTCACCCTCGAAGACGTACTAGAAATCGTTGAGGCAGAGCGTCGCACCGGCGGCCTGATGGGTGTCTTTGTCCAGCTGGGCGGTCAGACCCCCCTCAAGCTGGCGCAGGAGCTCAAGGCTACAGGTATTCCTATTCTGGGCACCACTCCTGAAGCTATCGACCTGGCAGAGGACCGCGGTGAATTCTCCCGCGTCCTAGAAGAGGCTGGTCTGCTCTCACCCAAGAACGGCACCGCCTACACCTTCGAAAACGCCAAGCGTATTGCCGATGAAATCGGCTACCCCGTGCTGGTTCGCCCTTCCTACGTTCTTGGTGGGAGAGGCATGGAGATTGTCTACTCAGAAGAGCAGCTGGCGCGCTACCTTGAGAACGCGACCGAGGTTTCCCCTTCTCAGCCCGCTCTGATTGACAAGTTCCTTGAGGACGCCATCGAAATTGACGTGGACGCTCTCTACGACGGCACCGAACTTTATCTGGGCGGCGTCATGGAACATATTGAAGAGGCAGGTATTCACTCAGGTGACTCCGCTTGTACTCTGCCTCCTATTACCCTCAGCCGTGATTTGATTGCCCGGGTTGCTGAAGCAACCGGAAAAATTGCTGCTGGCGTAGGTGTACGCGGTCTAATTAACATTCAGTTCGCTGTTCATTCAGAGATTCTCTACGTCATTGAAGCGAACCCCCGCGCATCTCGTACCGTTCCGTTCGTGTCAAAGGCAACCGGTGTACAGATGGCAAAGGCTGCCGCACTGATTGGCACCGGCAAGAGCATCGCTGACCTCAAGTATGAAGGTTACCTGCCGCAGAAGATGGACGGCGCGTCCCTGCCTGTTGAGACCGCTATCGCTGTGAAGGAAGCTGTGCTTCCCTTCAGTCGCTTCCGTACCCCCGAAGGCGTTGTGGTGGATTCCCTGTTGGGCCCTGAAATGCGCTCCACCGGTGAAGTGATGGGCCTTGACCCCCACTTCGATACCGCTTTTGCTAAGGCTGAAACCGCAGCCGGTTCTAAGTTGCCAACCGAAGGCAAGGTCTTTGTCTCAGTTGCTAACCGCGATAAGCGCACCACCATCATCTACGTCAAGATGCTGCAGCAGCTAGGGTTTGAGATTGTTTCAACCGGTGGCACCGCTGACGTGCTACGCCGCAACGGTGTCGAGGCACAGGTTGTAGCGAAGATTGCTGAAACTGCTGAAGGTGAACGCTCTATCGTTGATATGGTGCGGGAAGGCGAAATCAGCCTGATTCTCAACACCCCTTCAGGCGGCCAGGCACGCGGTGATGGCTACGAAATCCGTGCAGCAGCTACCTCGGTAGGTTGCCCCGTGATGACTACCGTTTCTGAGTTTGGAGCAGCTGTCCAGGCTATCAATGCTCTACGTGAGTACAGTTGGGACGTAATGAGCCTGCAGGAACACGGCACGTCAATCCTTGATGCTATTTCAAAGCGTTAAGGGGGATCTCTAGAGATATGCTTTCTACTCCTTTTGGTGATCGCCTCACCCAGGCAATGCAAGAACGCGGCCCGCTATGCGTGGGGGTTGACCCTCACCCCGGGCTGTTAGATTCCTGGGATCTTGAAGACTCAGTAAACGGTCTTGAAACCTTCTCCATGACGGTACTTGATGCCTGTGCTGAAGTTGCAGCTGCCCTTAAGCCCCAGGTGGCACTCTTTGAGCGTCACGGGGCTGCAGGGATGGCGGCCCTTGAAAAGCTACAGTCAGAAGCAGCAAACCAAGGTGTGTTGGTTATTGCCGATGCAAAACGCGGTGATATTGGCTTCACCATGGCAGCATACGCTGATACCTGGCTTGGGCAGGGTATGCCCTTGGCAACAGATGCTGTAACTCTCAGCCCTTATTTAGGGTTTGAGTCCTTGCGACCTGCCCTAGACTTAGCTGAAACTCATCAGCGCGGCACTTTCGTGCTGGCGCTAACTTCTAACCCTGAGGGTAAAAGCGTGCAACACGTTGGCGGGTTCAGGGCTTCTGTTGCTGGCTCAATGATTGAGGCCGCACGCACCGAAAATGCTAACCGTACTTGGCGGCATATGGGTTCTTGCGGTCTGGTTGTTGGAGCTACGGTGGGGGAGGCGCTCATTGATTTAGGTATCGATCTGTCAACTTTCAATGGCCCAATCCTTTCACCCGGCTATGGAGCCCAGGGAGCTACCGCCGCTGACCTCTATCGGGTCTTCGCCGGAGTTGAGACTCAGGTGCTGGTAAATTCGAGCCGCGGGGTCCTATCGGCTGGGCCACAGCTAACCGGTTTGAAGGCTGCAGCTGAAGCGGCTCGCGATGACCTGGTTATTGCACTCAAGGTATAAAAATTAGGCTAAAGGGGTGGAAATTGACCATATTTCCGCCCCCTTTTTCATTTAATTTACGTTACTGGTGAGTAACATATTTTCAATTCCATATCTGACGTGCTATTTTATAAGTGTTGGTTTGTAAAAATTAGCTTTCCCTCGTGAGACCGCCGGTTTCAAGAAGAAGCCAGCCAACATACCTACCCCCTGGCCCGGACTCCCCGGGCTTCTCGCACAAAAAGGAAACAAAGATGCCTCTTAAGCCCCTCACTGAAGAACAACGCGCCGCTGCCCGTGAAAAGGCCAAGAAGGCGCGCATCACTCGCGCTGAGGTTAAAGACGCTGTTAAAAATAAGAAAATCACCATCGCAGAGGTACTTAAGCGCGCCGAAACCGATGAAGCTGTGGCTAGACTTAAGGTAACCGATCTTCTTACTTCGCTACCTGGCGTAGGTGAAGTTCGCACCGAAAACATTTTGAACGACCTCAACATTGCGGCGTCTCGCCGCCTGCGTGGTCTTGGTATCCACCAGCGTCGAGCGCTCATTAACCTTCTCGATCGATAGGGGAACACCGTGGTAGAAACTCACCAGACACCGAATCTCACAGTATTGGCAGGGCCTACAGCCGTAGGTAAGGGCACTGTTTCAGCCTATATTCGTGAGAACTACCCGCAGGTCTGGTTCTCAGTTTCTGCCACAACCCGCGATCCGCGCCCGGGTGAAGAGGACGGCGTTCACTACTACTTTGTCTCTGATGAAGAGTTCACCTCAATGGTTAATAATCGTCAGATGCTGGAGTGGGCGACCGTCCATAACTCCTATAAGTACGGCACTATCCGCTCTATGGTTGAAAAAAAACTGGCAGAGGGTAAAAACGTTCTGCTGGAAATCGACCTGCAGGGTGCTCGGCAGGTGCGAAATGCGATGCCTGAAGCGCAGCTGATTTTCTTGGCACCTCCCAGTTGGGACGAGCTAGTTGCACGTTTAGTGGGGCGTGGCACAGAGTCCCCTCAGGAACAGGAAGTCCGCTTGGAAACCGCCAAGGTTGAGCTGGCAGCAGAGCCAGAATTCGATCACACCGTTGTCAACGATACCGTTGCGAAGGCGGCCGAAGAGATTATTGCACTAATGGGTGTGCAAGGTTAGCAACCACACGATGGGCGGTGTAGGGGATAACACCCCTTGCACCGCCCGCGTTTTACGTGACAAAAATTTGGTTGACCGATAATATTAGTAAAGTTTTTCTGCCACCGATTCTGGTGGCGCAGTCCAGTCAAGATGGAGTCTCAGGTGGCTAACGCACACAAGGATCAAGGTATCATTAACCCCAGCGCAGACGCTCTGATTAAGAAAGCTGAGTCTAAGTACGGTCTGGTGATTTTCGGTGCCCGCCGTGCCCGCCAGATTAATGCTTACTACTCACAGCTACACGAGAACCTATACGATCATGTTGGTCCTTTGGTTGATTCAGAGCCCAACGAGAAATCTCTTTCTGTAGCCATGCGTGAGATTAACGAGGACCTCGTTGAAGCTCGCCACATTCAGGAAGGCAAGTTCGACGAGAACGGCACCCTACTGCACGAGGATGAGCCCAGCGCATTCCTCGGTTCTGACTTCTACATAGATGAGCCCTTCGTAGAATACGTTGATGCTGAAGATGCCGAGCAGGCATAGTCCCCTTTAGCTGATGCGCGTTATCATAGGCATTGGTGGGGGCATTGCTGCTTATAAGGCAGCAATGCTCCTTCGTCTTTTTTCTAAAGCCGGGCACGAGGTAGTAGCCATGCCTACCGAAGCTGCCCTGAAATTTGTGGGTGCCCCTACCCTTGAGGCGCTGAGCGGGAACCCGGTATCCGTCGATGTTTTTGAACGGGTAGCTGAGGTGAATCATGTGCGTCAAGCTGAGCAGGCTGATGCAGTGGTTATTGCCCCGGCAACCGCTGATTTGATGTCTCGCTTAGCGGCAGGTCGTGCCGATGATTTATTATCTGCAACCGTGTTGACTACCCATGCCCCGGTTATCCTTGCTCCGGCTATGCATACCCAGATGTGGGAGCACCCTGCAACCCGCGCTAATGTTGAGGCACTACGTGGCTTTGGTTACCACCTCATTGAGCCAGCGGTAGGTCGTTTAACCGGGCCTGATTCCGGTATTGGCAGGTTACCGGAGCCTGATGAAATCTTCAGTCAAGCACTTGAAATCCTTGGCTGGAAAGACGAGCAA
>JAUMUH010000062.1:802-9041 GCA_030530765.1 Rothia sp. (in: high G+C Gram-positive bacteria) | reverse complement strand
GACTTCTCGCCCTTCACCGCGGAGCTTCTCGATGAGGCCCTCGGTCTTTTTCAGGACGGATGAGGAGTATGAGCCAGCAAGGCCGCGGTCGCTGGTGAGAACCAGAACTGCTGAGCGGCCGCTTGTGCCCTTGCTACCGGATGACATGAGCGGGTGCTCGATGTGGTGCTGGGTAGCAATGGCGGTCACTGCCTTGGTCAGCGCGTTAGCGTAGGGGCTAGCTGCCTCAGCGCTCTTGCGTGCCTTGTTGATTCGTGAGGTTGCGATCATCTCCATCGCCTTGAAGATTTTCTTCATGGACGATGTTGAAGTAATCTTTTGGCGGTAAACCCTAATCTGGGCTCCCATATAGATTCCTTTCACTCCTGAGGTTTCGGTGCTCCACCCCGCAGGGCGGAGCACACGTCAACCTAGGAAAATCGCTAACCGATGGTTTCCTGTGAGACTTCGCCGTCTGCAAGGGGCTTGTGCTCCTCGTGACCTGCTTCAACCAGGTGGCTTGAACCGTTTGAACGGAAACCCTTCTTAAAGTCCGCTACAGCGGTCTTCAGAGCAGAAACGGTTTCGTCTTCCAGCTTGCCGGTGGTTTCGATATCCTGCAGCACTGAGGTTGAGCGGCGCAGGTGGTCCAGCAGCTCTGACTCGAAACGCAGAACGTCTGAAACTTCGATGTCATCGAGGTAGCCGTTGGTGCCTGCCCAGATGGAGACAACCTGGTCTGCAACTGCGTAGGGGGTGTACTGGGGCTGACGCAGTAGCTCTGTTAGGCGAGCACCACGGGTCAGCTGAGCCTTTGAGGCTTCGTCCAGGTCGGATGCAAACATAGCGAATGCTTCCATTGCACGGTACTGAGCCAGGTCAAGTTTGAGGGTACCTGAGACCTTCTTCATTGCCTTGGTCTGTGCTGCACCACCAACGCGGGAAACGGAGATACCTACGTCAACTGCGGGGCGCTGGTTAGCGTTGAACAGGTCTGACTGCAGGAAGATCTGACCGTCGGTAATTGAAATAACGTTGGTCGGGATGAAGGCTGAAACGTCGTTTGCCTTGGTTTCAACAATCGGGAAGCCGGTCATTGAACCTGCGCCCAGCTCATCTGAGAGCTTTGCACAACGCTCGAGCAGACGAGAGTGGAGGTAGAAGACATCGCCGGGGTATGCTTCGCGGCCCGGAGGACGGCGCAGCAGCAGAGACACTGCACGGTAGGCTTCTGCCTGCTTTGAGAGGTCATCGAAGATGATGAGGACGTGCTTGCCGCCGTACATCCAGTGCTGGCCGATAGCAGAACCGGTGTAGGGTGCAAGGTACTTGAAGCCTGCTGCATCTGATGCGGGTGAAGCAACGATGGTGGTGTACTCCAGAGCGCCCTTCTGTTTCAGGGTTTCGCGTACTGCTGCAATGGTTGATGCCTTCTGACCGATTGCAACGTAGATGCAACGAACCTGCTTGGAGGGGTCACCGGTTTCCCAGTTGTCCTTCTGGTTCAGGATTGCGTCAACAGCAATAGCGGTCTTACCGGTCTGGCGGTCACCAATGATCAGCTGACGCTGGCCACGGCCAATCGGAATCATGGCGTCGATTGCCTTGAGACCGGTCTGGAGGGGCTCGTGGACGCTCTTACGCTGGGTAACGCCGGGAGCCTGAAGTTCAAGTGCGCGGCGGCCTTCAGCTTCAATCTCACCGAGATCGTCGATGGGGTTGCCCAGGGGGTCAACTACACGACCGAGGTAGGCATCGCCTACGGGTACGGATAGGACCTCACCGGTGCGGTGTACTTCCTGGCCTTCTTCGATGCCAGTGAAGTCACCGAGGATGATAACACCGATTTCGCGGGTATCAAGGTTCTGTGCCAGGCCAAGAGTGCCGTCTTCAAAGCGAAGCAACTCGTTAGCCATTACTGAGGGAAGACCCTCAACGCGTGCGATGCCGTCGGATGCTGATGCAACGCGGCCTACCTCCACGCGTTCTGCGTTGCCGGGTTCGTAAGACGCTGCAAATTCATTCAGCGCGTTACGGACATCATCGGCATTGATGGTCAAATCGGCCATCTTATGTCCCTGCTCTCCTAATTAGTTGGTGCCCTAGCTCCTCTGTGGTAGAGAAGGTCACCGAAACTTGCAAGACGTGGGTCCCCGCCCACCGCCAGGTAGGCGGGAACTCGCTGTCGTCTTTTGTATCTTCTAAATCACCGTTGTATCGAACGGCTACGCTCGCTTAGGCAAATGAACGGTTAAGCTCGGCTAGGCGGGTTGACAGAGTACCGTCAATGATCTCGTCCCCTACCTGTACTCGCAGACCGCCCAGAACTGAGGGGTCCACGGTGATATCGAGCTTAAGTTCTTTACCGTAGGTTTTGTTGAGTGATCCTTGCAGCTTAGCAATCTGCTCTGCTGAGAGTGTCTCTGCAGCGGTCACTCGCGCAATCCACCGATTTTGACGCTTAACGATGATTTCAACAAACGTATTAGCTAGACGGGTTGCGGTGCTACCGCGTGTTGCCGAGCCAACGCGTTCGAGCAGAAGCTTGCCTTCTTCAGTGGAAGCATTGCCACCAAGAGAGACTGCTAGCTTCTTGAGTGCTTCTTTGTTTGCCCTGGTGTCAGCAAGCGCCGCCTGGGCCTGTGCCGAAGAATCAACAGTATTGACAAAAGTCAATAGCTCATTAACTACGGCGTCAAGTGCTTCTACACCGCCACGGCTCTCAGCAGAAATCGCAGCTGCGTCAACAGCAGCGGTTTCAAGAGCGTCTGCCAGGTCTCGTTCTTCACTCCAGCGTGCTTCTGCTGCTGCAGCTGCAACGCTGAGGGCGGCTTCAGAGACCTTACCGCCGAGCACTGCGCGGGCAATACCGGCACGCTGTTCAGCTTCGCGGGAAGGGTCGGTCAGGCCTCGCCGCAGGCTTCCGTTGGCGTCGATAACATCGACGACAGCAAAAAGTTCTGCTGCGAGGTGGGTTGGGTTGGTAGCTGCGTTAGCTGCTAGAACCTGTTCCACCTTGTTCAGTGATTCAGTCGATACTGCTGACATTAGCGAGTTGCACCTGCCTGCTGCTGTGCATCGAGATCAGCCAGGAAACGGTCGACCACGCGTGCTGAACGCTGATCGTCGGCGAGTGACTCGCCAACGATTTTGCCTGCCAGGGCAGTTGCAAGGGCACCAACTTCGGTGCGAAGTGAAGCCGCTGCAGATGCACGTTCTGCGGCAATAGTCTTCTGAGCGTTCTCGGTGATGCGGGCAGCTTCGATAGCAGCACGTTCCTTAGCCTCAGCAATGATTGAATCGCCTTCAGCGCGCGCCTCTTCGCGAATCTTCTGAGCCTCAAGACGAGCGCTCTCAAGCTGCTGACCGTACTCTTCGCGTGCCGCTGCTGCTTCTGCCTGGGCCTTTTCAGCCTTAGCAAGACCGCCTTCGATTGCTTCCTTACGGTCCTGGTAAATCTTTTCGAATGCCGGGACAACGTACTTGGTAACGATGAAGAGGAGGAGCAGGAACCCAATGGCGGTAATGGCGATTTCCCAGACATTGGGGAATAGAGGGCTAGCGCCCTCTTCCGCAGCCATTAGAAAAGACATAGGGGTTTTTCCTGTTCTATAGATTGGTCAAGAATGGTTTGGCAAAGCCCGAACGTTACATGATGAATGCGAGAACCAGACCAAGAATAGCCAGTGCTTCAACCAGTGCGAAGCCCAAGAACAGCATGGGCTGCAGGGTCTTCTGTGATTCAGGCTGACGAGCAACGCTGGTCATGTAGGCAGCAAAGATCAGGCCTACGCCGATGCCGCCGCCGATAGCTGAGAGGCCGTAACCAATAGCGGTAAGTGAACCAACCATGGGGATGTTTCCTTTCACAGAGCCCACAGTCTCATGTGGAGGTATGGGCAGAGTTTTCTTATGGACAACTACCCGCTGATGCGGGTTGCTTTATTCATCTCTTGCCGAAGCAACAGAGAAAATCTTTAGTGGCCTTCTGAAACAGCACCCTGCAGGTAAACCGCAAGGAGCAGGGTGAAGACGTATGCCTGGATGCACTGAATCATGAGCTCCAGGAAGTAGAGGAAGATACCCAGTGCCCCAGAGCCAACCGATGCAAGAGCTGCCACACCGCCTGCTTCTGTAATGAGGTACTGGGTCAATGAAGCTGCAACCATAATTGCCAGGTGACCGCCGAACATGGTGGCAAAGAGACGCAGGGCGTGGGTTGCGGGGCGGATGAGCATGTTGGACATGAACTCAATGGGAACCAAAATAAAGTAAATAGGCCAGGGCACGCCGGAGGGCATGGTCATATCTTTGAAGAAGGTACCAAGCCCCTTGCGCTTAATACCGGCTACCACCCAGGTGATATAGGCAATGGCTGCCAGGGCATAGGCTGAGCCTACATGTGACATAGTGGGCAGCTGAACCAGAGGGATTGAACCGTAAAGGTTATTCACCAGGATGAAGAAGAAAGAGGTAAAGAGAATCGGCACAAAAGGCTTATAGGCGTGAGCACCAATAATTTCTTTACCCAGGCTGTTACGTGCCATGCCGTAACCCATTTCGCCGATGAACTGGGTACGTGACGGTACCAGCGCGCGCTTGCGAGAAGCGTAAAGAAAGAAACCGGCAACGATAACCACCGATAGCATCACCAGCAGCATCTGCTTGCCAAAAGCAAACGAGCCAATCTCGAAGAATGCAGGAAGGTGCATGTCATCAATCGTGGGGGCCTGATAGCCCTGCTGTTCTCCAGCTGCAACAACTAGCCCGTTTGATATCAAGGCAAGTCCTTTCTTGCTACGTTATCGGCCGCTCGCGCAACCTCATAGGTGTTCAAAGGTTCAAAGTGTATGTGATCTCTTAGTGAGACTATTTATGGTGCGACTGGCGCATGTGAAGAAAAACCAGGTAGATGCCACCAAAAGCGCCAACTAGCGCTCCTGCCCACACAATCCAGGACGTCTTCAGCAAGTGGTCCAGACCATAGCCTATCAAACCCCAGACCACAACGCCGATAATGACGTAGAGAAGCGTCATAAAAGCTCCAGCTGTGCCACCACCTGCTATTAAATCGCCGGCGGAGCGAAGGCTCTTATCCTGGTTATACCAGGTATTCTCAGTTTTCTTCACAGAGTCTGACGCCCTTACTTATCGTGCGGAATCAAAATAGAGGAGCCGCTGTAAGCTAATAGCCTTTACCTCAACAGTCAGCTGCGCCAGCACTGCCAGCACAGCGGCGAGCAACATCCATCCATTGCGATAACCATCGGGTACCGGAGCTAGCACCAGCAAGGGAGCAAGTACAGCGACCTTGATAACGTAGGCAAGAACCAAAGACTTAGCCGCCGTTACCATCGAACGCCGTTCCCCCACCAGTACAATCCCAATACTGATGATAAAACTGAGGTAGACAATACCGGTGCCAAGAGCAAAACCTCCAGCGCCATTAGTACCGTCTACTACCGCTCCAACCATCGTACCGATAATGGTCAAGATTACAAAAGATAGTGTTACGTGACACAGCATAAAGCGCCATGGCATCTCACCAACAGCAGGTTTAGAAAAACTCTTAAGCACCGGCACTCAGCCTTCTTAGTAGCCGCGGCAAAGATAGATAGAGCACCAGCAGTACACCTACGACCAGAGCAACCCACACCGAATTTTGAGTTTCAAAGGGAAGCGCTACCACTGTTATTACAGTCACCAGCATTGTCACCAGAGTTACCACAGCGGCACTAGCAAGATGGCTCAAACCACAATCTGTTAACTGCTGGTAAACGTGGCTACGATGGGGCTTATACCATTGCTCACCGTTGAGAACTCGGCGCAACAAGGTAGTTCCCGTATCCACCAGATAGACCAGCAACGGTGCCAGGATATATTCGAGATAAATACCTGAGAGGAAGGCAGCAATCGCCATGGAGGCTACTGCCCCACCGAGAAAGTAGGAACCGGCATCCCCCAGAAAGACATTTTTGCCGGTACGCACATTCCACGGGAGAAAAGCTAAATAGGCTGCAGCCAAAGAAGCACCGCCTGCAACCAACCAGGGTGTCTCATTAACCCACCCCGCATAAGCATAAGCTGCCCCCACAGCAAACCCGTGCAGCCCAGAAATGCCGTTAATTCCGTCCATAAAGTTTGCCACGTTAACGTAGGTGGCAAGGGCAAGCACACCCAAAGGAACCCACCAGTAGGATGTACCAAGCAGCAGCGTCAGGCTTAGAGTAACCACTAAGCCTATAAGAAGCTGGGCGGCGAAGCGCACCTTGATAGATACGCCTCTGTAATCCTCAGCCCACCCTAGAGCGCCAGAAGCAAACATACCCAGAAGAACACTCAGAGCAACGGACCGGTCAGTATAAATCTGCCCATCTATAAGCACTACGAGGTAACCCAAAAGAGCAGCTAGGGCGGTTGCCAAACCCATTCCTCTAAAAACCGGGGAGGTATGGGATGAACGCTCTGTAGGAATATCTACCAGGTTCCAGCGATGCAAAAGAGGGCGCACTACATAGGGAAGTAGTAGCCCTGCGCAACCGGCAACAGAGGCAGCTACCACCAACAATAAAAGAAAACCACCGCTCACTTACTCCCCCTGCCCCGCATGTTCGGTTCGGTCATAGCCTCGGTCCTGCTTGTAGTTACTGAACCAATCAGCGTAGGTTAGGTCTTCTGGGGCAAGAACCGGGGCTTGAGCATGCAAAATATAGGGGTTGCGTTCACTCCTCCGTGCGGCTTCCCCAGCACCGAATAGCACCTCGTCTTTCTTTTCCCCGGGGCGCAAACCAATAATTTCGATATCGACGTCATAGCGTTCATACATACGGCGCATGTGCTCAGCAATCTTGAGAATTGACACCGGCTCCCCCATATCGAGCACGAGCACTTCACCGCTTTCACCAATGTGACCTGCCATCATAACCAAAAGACAGGCATCGGGAATCAGCATGAAGAAGCGGGTAGCTTCCTCATGGGTGACGGTAATCGGCCCACCGTCCTGAATCTGCTGGGTAAAGAGGGGCTTGATAGAACCTCGGGACCCAAACACGTTACCAAAACGCACCGAAACGTATTTTTTACCGGTTTGCTGCCCGTACCAGCTGGTCAGCATTTCAGCGGTGCGCTTGGACTGCCCCAGGGCGGTGGTGGGGTCAGCCGCCTTATCTGTGGAAACATTAACAAATACTTCAACATCGACTTGAGATGCAGCCTTTAGGACGTTGGCGGTCCCCAGGGCATTGGTCTTATAGGCTTCCTTGGGGTAAGCCTCAAGCGCAGATACGTGTTTTAGCGCAGCAGCGTGAAAGACAACCTGAGGTTTACGTTCAGAGAAAATAGCTTCAAGTGCCTCAGCGTCACGCACATCGGCTAGAACAATTGACCTATCGTCCAGGCTTGAGAGACCGGTCATAGAATACTTGGTATCCATCAGTAAGGACTCATCGCGGTCAAGCATCATCAGCTCAGCCGGTTCATATTTGCTAAGTTGCCGGCACAGCTCAGAACCAATGGAACCTCCAGCGCCGGTGACCAGAACACGCTTACCCGCAACATAAGATTCGATGGCCTCACGATCAATCTGGTAATCAATTTTGCCGCGAATTTTCTCTAGCAGATAACGGTCATCATGAGCGAGGTCGTCCCCCTTAATACCTGAGATATCGGGGATGGCAGAGGTAAGGCGTATGGTCTCCACGCCCATGTCTTTCATAGCCTTGGTCACCCGCATCAGACGGCGTTCAGAGATATTCTCACCAATAGCAATAAGAACCTTAGAGACGTGCAGACGCTTCACGAGGTTGGGCAGGTCAGAGCTTTCACCCACCACATGAACACTGTGAATACGGGCATTGCGCATCGACTTATCATCGTCAACAATGGCAACCGGTCGATACTTAGAGTTTGGGTCGCTCATGAGGTTAGACACCACATTACGCCCCAAAAAGCCGGCGCCGAATACGATAACCGGCTCTGAGGTGCTCAGGTCGGGTCGGTTGGTGCGGTCTTCGTACATACGTTTGATGTACCGCAACCCCATCATCAACAAAATTGCGATGGGAAAAGCAATAATAACCGCCGATCGGGGCACACCGATATGGCGGGCAAAGAGCAAAAGAACTACCTGCACGATGACAGCATTGAACATAGCTAAGGGGTAGAGAAGCCGCCCCTCATGAAAACTACCGTAAGAATAACGATCCCGGTAAAGCCCTGCCATGTAGCCAAGACCAAGCTGTAACGAGATAGTAAGAGCGGC
>JAUMUH010000062.1:0-792 GCA_030530765.1 Rothia sp. (in: high G+C Gram-positive bacteria) | reverse complement strand
CATCGATTTGCCCAATATCCAGACCATACCGCAGCACAAAGGCAACGGGCAGGGCAACCAGCCATGCTACCGAGTCCAGGCCCATCTGAACATATTTCCACCAGGTCTTACGCTCGTACGTGGTAGAGACCGCAGGTAGGGAAGCTGTGTGCGGGGAAAGTTCTCTAGGCACTCTTTCCCCCTCTCAAAGAAGTACCATTTTTTCGTATCTGAGTTAGAGCTCGGAAGGTTTTCTTTCTGGTCTCTTCTGGCACAAACCGGTAAACAGACCGTACTGCCATATTGCGCACCCACTGAGTTTTGGTCAGAACGCCACCTGCATAGAGGCGCCGTTGGATTTCGTAATCTTTGACAAAGGCAGGTACTCCCCCTCTGCGGGTATATGCCTCGCTAATGCGGTAGGCAACCAGAGGTTCTTCAAGATTGCCGAAGATAAAACCTGCACGATTCATACGGGCCCACAGCCAGTAGTCTTCGGCTCCAGGAACCTCGGTATAACTGCCCACAGCTTGCACAGCTGACTTTCGCAGCACAACGGTGGGGTGCAGCATGGGGTTACGCCAGGTGAAGGTCGCACTGATTGCGCGGGAGTTTTTAGGGGGAACCCGCACCGATTCCACATGCGTAGGGTCAGTGACAAACTCATTCATGGCAGCACCCACGACATCATATGTAGCATCTGCCACCAGGGGGACCTGCTTTTCAAAGCGCTGAGGCAGTGAAATGTCATCGGCATCTGCTCGTGCCACAATGTCAAAGGCACAGGCTTCTAGCCCCTCCCGTAGGGCAGCT
>JAUMUH010000061.1 GCA_030530765.1 Rothia sp. (in: high G+C Gram-positive bacteria) | reverse complement strand
AGTTCAGCGTAGCGGAGGACGGAACTGCTACGCTAAAGCTTGCCGAAGATCGTGGAGATGACCCCACAGAGCTGTATACCGAGGATCTTATCACCGGTAAGGGAGCTACTATCGGTGAGAACGACACCGTTTACGCTAACTACATTGGTGTTAAATGGTCGGACGGTGAAGTTTTTGACCAGAACTTTGGCGCTCAGCCCATGAGCTTCTCCTTAAACGGTGTTATTGAGGGTTGGAAGAAGGGGCTTGCCGGTAAAACCGTTGGCTCCCGCGTGCTGCTGGTTATTCCCAGTGAGCTTGCCTATGGTGAAGATGCAGCTACTTCTGGTGCCCCTGAGGGGTCCCTAGTTTTTGTGGTTGATATTCTTGGTGCTTCAGCACCGTCACCTGCTGCAAGTGCTAGCGCAAGCGCCAGTGCTACTCCTAGCGAGAGTGGCTCTGCGGCTGCACATGAATCAGCTGAGGCTACTGCTTCACCTACTAAGTAAGAATGAGGAGAAACCCATATGTCTTTTGGTCAGCGTAAACTTGATCGTACAAAGCCCGAGATTGATTTCCCTGAAGGCGGCGTACCTGAAGAGCTCCTTATTATTGATGAAATCGAGGGAGCCGGTGAGGCTGTAGAAGCAGGCGATACTGTCGCCGCGCACTATGTAGGTGTTGCCTTTTCAACCGGTGAGGAGTTTGACTCGTCGTGGGGTCGCGGTGAACCGCTGCGCTTCAAGGTTGGGGTAGGCATGGTTATCCGTGGGTGGGACGAGGGTCTGCTGGGCATGAAGGTTGGTGGCCGCCGCCGTCTGGAAATCCCTTCTGAGATGGCCTACGGGTCGCGCGGTGCCGGTGCAGCCATCGGCCCGAACGAGTCCCTAATTTTTGTGGTTGACTTGGTGGACGTTACCAAGTAATCATCACACTGTAGCGTGTTTAGCCCCCGGTCAGTTGACGCCGGGGGCTATGTTGTTAAGTGTGACGTCTAAAGCTGTTGAACGAGCGCTGGTCCTGCTTGATGTTCTATCTGATCGAAGGTACGGGCTAGATCGTAATGAGATTCGCCAACGTATCCCTGGGTATGCTCAGGCGAAGACCGATGCCGCTTTCGAACGAATGTTTGAGCGAGATAAAGATGTGTTGAGGTCTCTGGGAGTGGAGTTACTTGCTGAGCGTTCTTCTCGGTCTGAGGCGGGCTTTATCTACCGTATTGACGCTCCTGCCCTTTCTGTTTCTTTTAGTGCTGTTGATGTTCTTGTGCTGTCGCATATTGCCCTTGCCTGGGCAGATACAGCTCTTGAGCGCACTGCCCGGTCTGCCTCGCTGAAAATTGGTGCCCAGACGGGGCAGAAACTGACAGCTAGCCTCGGCGAAACGGCTAAGTTCTCGGATGTTGCAGGTCTAGCTGAGTGCCTAGAAGCAACCGCAGAGGGTAAGGGTGTTAGCTTCATCTATACCAATGGGAGCGTGCGGAAAGTTTCCTGTTGGGGCTTAGGGCTACGTTTTGGGCACTGGTATATCTATGGTTGGGACCGGGGGCGGGGGGCAGAGCGTATCTTCCGCCTGGACCGTATGCAGAGAGTAAAGATTATTGCTGCTAATTCTGCGGTGGCTCCTGATGATTTTTCGATGCGGAAGGCTTTAGCAAGGGTAAATCGCCGCGAGGTTCCATTGGTGGCTAGTTGCGCGGTGTCAGGGCAGGCAGAATCCTCTGTTCTGGTCGAAGCTTCATATTCCCCATTAGAGTCTGCTCTTGCCGCAGTGTCGCAGGGTAGGTCTTACCACCTGGAACAGTTGCCCCGTGGCGTTGACCCAGATCAGCAGCGCCTGGCTTTAGCAGCGGAGGAAACTTTGCGGGTGGATTTGGCGAAAGCTCATCGAGAGCCGGTAGACGATGGTGCACAGCACTTGACCTGGAAACCTCTAGCAGCTCAACGGGCCAGAGAGACCGCATCAGAACAGATTATTCGTACTGTTTTGATGCTGACGCTTATTGGTGAAGCTGGAGTCATGGCGCTTGAGGATCTCGCTGATTTTTTTGACCAGCCTGTAAGCAAGGTGCGAGCCGAGCTTGAGGATGTTGCAGGTAGCCTTGATTTTGGTTCTCTTGACCTCGATTTTGATCACCAGGGTGGGGTAAGCGTCCGCGGGGGTAGGGCTTTAAGCGGTGGTGCTGCTTTAACCGCTGTTGAAGTTGCCCTGCTGATACTTGCTCTTGAACTAGCACAATTGGGCGACGGGCAGCTACTCGTTGACCGTCTTGCCGTTAAGCTGGCAGACGCTATTCCTGGTGGTTTGACTCTCCGGCGGCGTTTTTCCGTGTATACCCACGATATCAACGCGCAAATTCAAGAAGCTATTGGTCAGCATAAGCTGCTTAAAATCTGGTATAGCTCCTACCGCGGTGAGAGTGTACGTTTAATTGAACCTCTTTCAGTCGGTATCACTGATGGCCCACGATATCTAAGGGCATGGTGCCGTTTGGCGCAAGATTACCGCAACTTTAGGTTGGATCGAATTGCCACCTGCCAGGTGGTGCCGGGCGAAACTTTTACCCCACGGCTGGGTAGTGGGGGAGCGAGCCCCGCAGGTTGGTTAGAGCAATTAGGGGGCTGGAATGGGGCCGATGAGGCATTGATTCGAGTTGAACAGGGGCAACCACGGGGTTCTTCTGCAGCCGATTTGCTGATTCAGCAATATGCACACGATATTGCTGAAGGCAATGGCGCCAATTACTACCATATACCGGTGGTGAATAAAGCCTGGTTGTTTGAGCTTTTGGTATCTGCAAGGGGGCGGGCTGCGCTGCTTGAACCGGAGTCTTTACGCAAGGATTTTTTGAGGTTGCTTGCAACGGGTGCTTCTGAGGCATCTACCAAGACGTGATAGCTATGCTGCTCTAACCCTTTTTGGTGCAAGCACACAGCAAAAATACTGGATACTTACCCAGGAGGCAGTTATATAATGAAAGCTATGCCTTGGTGGTTTTGGATAGTTTTATGGAGCGCACTCGTGCTGAGCTCTCTATGCCTGCTAGCCTGGCTGCTGTGGCGTATCCTGCGCAAAGGTATGGCAGTTATTGAAGTTATTGAAGATTGGGAGCAGATGATTACCTCCCAGCTGGGTGAAGCAGCTACTGCTCACCCCCTGAGCCGGCCTCACACGCCTGCGCTATTTACACCTGTACCGGTAGCTGTCAACAATTTTGTAGAGGGAAAAAACCAACGAACGCTCGACCGCACTGCGCGTCGCATCAAGCGCCGCGATGAACTAGGTCAGCCCCAACTCATCGGAGACCTGCTTAGCAGCTCCACAGAAAGGTGACACCCGTGCTCGGCAACCTTGGCCCCGTCCACATCCTCATTCTCCTCATCATTATTATTCTGCTCTTTGGCGCCCCCAAGCTCCCCGGCATGGCTCGTAGCCTGGGCCAGTCAATGCGTATCTTCAAGTCAGAAGTTGACGGGCTTAAAAATGACAACAAGCAGAACGCCACCTCTCAGGACGGTGTGGTTTCAGGTGAAGTTGTCAACAACCCCACCAACACCGACCAGAACACCGGATCACAGCGGGCTGAATAAGGTCTTTTCGTAAAACCACTGACTTTCAGCGTTCGTTCATTCTTGCGCCCCCGTGCCTCTGACGTCAAAGAGGCACGGGCATCGCAGGAACTGACTCTTAGTGTTGTACACAAGAAGGTAGGCATGGCAAACCCCAACAGCCGAAAGAATAATCCTCAGGCAACTATGGCTCTGAGCGAGCACTTTCGCGAATTTCGTAACAGGCTGTTCAAGGCTGCTATAGCCACCGCTGTCTGTGCTATTGCGGGTTTCTTTCTCTATGAGCCCTTTATGCAAGCAATTAGTGAGCCGGTAAATGCTATTAACGCGGAATCCGGTAGGGCGGCTGCGCTGAATTACTCCACAGCAACTTCACCTTTTGACCAGATGGTGCGTATCTCACTCTATATTGGTCTGGTGATTGCTAGCCCCGTTTGGCTCTACCAGCTTTGGGCTTTTATTACTCCTGCGCTCTACCGCAAAGAGAAGCTTTACACTCTGGGCTTTGTTTTCACCGCTATTCCCATGTTTCTGCTGGGTACCGGTCTTGCCTGGTGGGTTCTACCTACTGCAGTGCAGACACTTACCATGTTTAGCCCCAGTGGCTCTAGCAACTTCTTGACCGCTGACCTTTACGTTAGTTTCGTGGTTAAATTTATGCTGGTTTTTGGTATCGCCTTCGTGCTGCCTGTTGTGCTGGTGGGTTTGAACTTCATTGGCTTAATTCGTGGTAAGACCATTTTGAAGTCCTGGCGCTGGGTTGTTGTACTGGTGGGTCTACTGGCAGCTATGGCGGCTCCCGGTAACGATATCATGTCCATGCTGTACCTTATGGTTCCCCTGATTTTCTTCTTCTTCCTTGCCATTGGTATTGCGATGCTGAATGATAAACGTCGAGACCGCAGACGGGCAAAGATGGCAGAGGGGCTCACCGATGAGTACCTCAATCAAGCAACTAGCCTTGAAGACCTCCAAAAGCTTGGTTACGACGATAAGTAACGAACTTATGGTTATGTGAACCCCGGTACCTAATAGGGTGCCGGGGTTTTGTTCGCGGTGAGTAGGAAGGCTGGCTTTAGGGTTATATCTACCACCGAAGAAACTAAGATAGGTGGTATGTCTAGCTACGCTGAACAGTATCTTGAGTCAAAGAAACGCGCCGAGCACCAAAGGACTGCTCTGGCTGCTTTTGAAGGCACCCTTGAATTTTCTATGGATGAGTTTCAGCGTGAGGCTTGTGCTTCTGTTGAAAATGGCAGGGGAGTGCTGGTGGCGGCTCCTACCGGTGCTGGTAAAACCATTGTGGGCGAGTTTGCTATCTACCTTGCCTTGATGCAGGGTAAGAAGGCTTTTTATACCACCCCCATTAAGGCGTTGAGCAATCAGAAGTACAATGATTTGGTCTCTGTCTATGGCGAGGAGTACGTGGGGCTGCTGACCGGAGATACCTCAATCAACTCTGAAGCACCGGTGGTGGTGATGACTACCGAGGTTCTGCGCAACATGATTTACGCAGAATCCGCTACCCTATCAAATCTTGGTTATGTGGTGATGGATGAGGTTCACTACCTGGCAGACCGTTCCCGCGGCGCAGTGTGGGAAGAGGTCATTATTCATTTGCCAGAACATATCTCGGTTATCGCTCTGTCTGCTACGATTTCTAATGCTGAAGAGTTTGGCGCCTGGCTAGATACCGTGCGCGGTAAAACTGACATCGTAGTTTCTGAGCACCGCCCTGTACCGCTGTGGCAGCACGTGATGGTGGGCAGGCAGCTCATGGATCTTTTTGCTGGGGAAACAACCGTTGAGGACGCTGCGGGGGCAGACCAGATGCCGGATGTCAACCCGGAGCTTGCTAGAGTTGGTAGAAACCGCCCATCGCGCGGTGGTCACGGCAAGTCTTTTTCTCGCATGGGTAAGGGTAAACGCAGCCGTTCCCAAGGCTACCAACAGAGCTGCGAGCACAATTTTTCTGCATCTGCCCCAGCTAGGCCATCCCGTATTGGCCGCCCTGAGATGATTGCTTCTCTCGATAAGTCAGGTCTCCTACCCGGTATCTGCTTTATTTTTTCTCGTATGGGCTGTGATGCGGCTGTGTCCCAGTGTATTGATGCTGATGTTCGGCTTACTACCGATGCTGAGGCACAAACCATTCGCGCTTACGTGGCTGAGGCCACGGCGTCCTTGGAGACTAAGGACCTAGCGGTTCTGAACTTCTATGAATGGCGGGAGGGCTTGAGCCGAGGTATAGGTGCGCACCATGCAGGTTTGTTGCCGGTCTTCAAGGAAGTAGTAGAAAAACTTTTCTCTGAGGGTCTGGTACGTATGGTTTTTGCTACCGAGACACTGGCGCTGGGTATCAATATGCCGGCGCGGTCTGTGGTGCTTGAAAAACTGACCAAGTTTAATGGTGAGAACCATATGGATATCACCCCGGGGGAGTACACCCAGCTGACCGGTAGGGCTGGGCGCCGTGGTATTGACGTTGAAGGGCACGCTGTGGTGATGTGGAGACCCGGCCTTGAGCCTCAGCAGGTGGCGGGCTTGGCATCCAAACGCACCTACCCGCTCAATTCTTCTTTTAAACCTACCTACAATATGAGTGCTAACCTGTTGGCTCAGTTTGGTGCTGAGCGTACAGGAAAGATCCTTGAGTCTTCTTTTGCCCAGTTTCAGGCTGATAAGTCTGTGGTGGGTGTTGCCGCTAGGGTGCGTAAGAATGAGCGTGCCCTGGCAGGTTTTGAAGAAGCTATGACCTGCCACCTCGGTGATTTTACTGAGTACGCCCGCTTGCGTAGGGATCTAGCTGATCTTGAGAAGAAGGCTGAGAAGGGGCGTAGCCGTTTGCGGCAGTCTCAGGCTATTGCCTCGCTCTATGATTTGTTACCCGGTGACATCATTGAGGTGCCCTCTGGGCGTTCTAGGGGGCCGGTGGTAGTTCTTGCCCGCGTTGTGTCGCAGCAGGATCCGCGTCTATCAATTTTGACGATGGATGCTCAGATGCGCCGTCTTGATCCCCGCGATTTGCACGGCCCCGCTATTCCAGTTTCAAAAATTAAGGTGTCCAAGAGGTTTACCGGTAAGACACCTAAAGAACGTCGGGATATGGCGTCCCGTATGCGTGAGGCACTGCGCCAGGAGCTACCTGCTCGGGCAGGATCACAAAAGAAATATTTTAATGAGCGTGAGCACAGGGATGAGCAGAAGATTGAGTCTTTGCGTAAGGCATTACGCAACCACCCCTGCCACGGTTGTTCCGACCGGGAGCAGCATGCCCGCTGGGCTGAGCGCTGGTACCGTCTGTCGCGTGATACTGATGGTTTGCGCCGGCAGATTGAACGCCGTACTAATACCATTGCCCAGGTCTTTACTCGCATTACTAATCTTTTGGCAGACTACGGTTATGTCGAGAAGGGCGCTAGTGGGCAGCGGAAACTGACTGCTCGTGGGGCGTCTTTGCGTCGTATTTATGGCGAAAAAGACCTGCTTACTTCCCTTTGTTTAGAAGATGGTTTCTTAGAGGGGCTTGACTCTGCGGCTACTGCTGCAGCGGTTTCTGCGCTTGTTTATGAGGCGAAGCGGGAGGAACTGGGGCTGCTGCGTAAGTACCCGACCCAGGGGCTTGAAGCTTCGCTCATGACGGTTATTAAGCACTGGAGTAAGCTAACGGACGCTGAGAAGCTGCATCGTTTGCCGCAGACTGCTTCCCCTGATTTTGGGATGGTTTGGCCGGTGTATAAGTGGGCGCGGGGGCAGTCCCTGGCAGCCGCTATTGATGGCACAGACCTTGCTGCTGGTGATTTCGTGCGCTGGACTAAGCAGGTTATTGATTCTCTTGACCAGATTGCCCATGTGGCTTCTGCTGACCCTCAGCTACGCACCCAGTGCGAAGCTGCTATTGTGTTGCTGCGCCGCGGTGTGGTTGCAGCCCAGATCTAGTTGTTGAAAGGACGGCTCCTCTTGCCCGCTCATGTATTTTTAGAGGGTTCTGTTTACAGCCCTATTGACCCTTTTGCTACTGCCTTGCTGATTAATGATGGCAAGGTTGAGTGGGTGGGGCAGGACGCCGGCGCCCGGTCTATCGCAGATAGCACCATGGAGGTTACTGAGCTTCAGGGGCAGTTACTTGCCCCCACCTTCACCCTGGCAGCGGTTCAGGCCTCTACAGCGGAGCAGGCTCATGGTGTACTGTGTGCTGCTAGGGACGCTGGCTACGGTGAGGTAAATCTTTTTACCGCTACCTCAGTCTTGCCTGACCTTTCGTATGAGCTTGGGGTAGCCCCGGTACTGTTTGTGGAGGCAGCAGCTTTAGACCGGGGTGAGGCCAGCACTAATGACTGCCAGGGAGTGTTCTTTACCGAAGATGATCTTGCTCTTCTGCCGTTATTGCCGGTAGCAGCAGATCGCAGGCTGACTGCTTCAGGTGTATTCTCTAGCCAAACCGCCCAAGAAAAATTCCTTGAAGCTGTGGAACAGCTTTCCCCTCTTGACCGTATGCGTATCTCACCTCGACTAGATGGTATTGGCCATATCAGTGACCAGATAGTGGAGCGCGCTAAGAGCCTATCGGTGACGCTGGGGTTCGTCTCTGATATTGGCGCAGCAGGGCAGAACCTGGCCAGGGCACTTGCTGCCGGTGCCGCTGTAACCCTGGGGTCTGACCCCTTGGGGGAGCCTGCCGTCCTTGGCTGGGACCTCGTGAGCACCGCCGTCCAGGCTCCAGAAGATCAGGCCATCTCAGCCCGCGCTGCATTCCAAGCAATGACGCGCGGTGTGCAACGCGCCAATGGTGCCGCTAACCCTATGGCAGGGCAACTGGCTCCTGGTTCGCAGGCTAATTTTTCGATTTGGCAGGTCACGGAGTTAATGGTGCAAACCCCAGATTCTCGTATTTCTGCGTGGAGCACTGACCCCCGAGCTCGAACACCGCTCCTTCCTGCCTTGGCAGAAGACCTCGAACGCCCAGTGCTCACTGCACTCTATGTGGGTGGCGTAGCGATTAAAAAGTAAGTAATGGCATAACCGGTAGAAATTGAGGGAAAAAGGGCAGCTAACTATATAATGAGAGACTGGTTGACAAAACCCTAGGCCCGAGCGGGCAAATATCAAGGAGAACTATGCGCGTCTTAACCGTTATTCCTACCTACAACGAGAAGGATAACCTTCCTGTGGTAGTAGAGCGCTTACTGGCGGCAGTCCCGGACTGCGACATCCTAGTAGTGGATGACAACAGTCCTGATGGTACCGGTCAACTTGCTGATGAGATGTCAGCGGCAGATTCCCGGCTTCATGTTCTTCATCGGCAGGTTAAGGACGGTCTGGGCGGTGCCTATCTTGCAGGTTTCGACTGGGGGTTGGACGCCGGTTATGAGGTTCTCGTTGAAATGGATGCTGATTGTTCCCATCAACCCGAACAGCTACCGCTTCTACTGCAAGCAATTGAGGCTGGCGCTGATCTTGCTATTGGTTCCCGCTATGTCCCCGGTGGCAAAACCAAGAACTGGCCCGCCCACCGCCAGCTTTTATCC
>JAUMUH010000060.1 GCA_030530765.1 Rothia sp. (in: high G+C Gram-positive bacteria) | reverse complement strand
GCACAAAAATCGTTCTGAACATCAACAATAATCAGTGCCTTAGCCATGCTTCCTACTTAGTGTGCAAAACAAAATAACCAGTCTACCGGTTGATAAACTCGGTGGGAATCACAGGGTCGCCCGGGGAAAGACGGCTAGCAGCTGCCGGCAGCTCAGCTAGCGAACGCGCATGACGCTCAGCTGCCCGCCGCACCCCCTCAGCCCCGGTAAAACCGGGCTGAACCACGCCGTCCACCACCAAATCAACCATGAGGTTACGGTCATTAGAATCAGCGGGGGCAGAAACATCAACACCAAGCACCTCAGCTACTGCCCTGCCCTGGGCATTGATACGGCGCACCGCGCTCTTCTTGCCACCCACTGAGGCTTTCCCCGTGGAGGCCTTAGCAACCTGCTCCATCTGCCCCTCAGCGTTCTCCCTCAGCACCACCTTATAGACCATGGAAGAGGTGGGCACACCGGAGCCGGTGACCAGCTTAGTGCCAACCCCATAAGAGTTAACCGGGGCAGCTGCTAGGGAGGCTATGGCGTATTCGTCAAGGTCACTTGTGACGGTAATTTTGGTGGCGGTGTTGCCCAGTGAGTCCAGCAACTGGCGCACCTGCTGCGCCTGTGCCACCAGGTCACCAGAATCAAGGCGCACCCCGCCCAGGCCCGGCCCCGCTAACTCAACGGCAAGCCGAACAGCCGCCTCAACATCGTAGGTGTCCACTAGCAAGGTGGTGCCCAGCCCCAAAGACGCCAGCTGCGCCTCAAAAGCCTCACGTTCTGAATCGTGCAGCAGGGTAAAGGCGTGGGCACTGGTGCCGATCGTGTGCAACCTGTAGCGCCTGCCCGCCTCAAGATTAGAGGTGCCGGTAAACCCGGCGATAGCGGCGGCACGGGCTGCTGCCACAGCGGCCTCTTCATGCGCCCGGCGGGAGCCCATCTCAAGGCAGGGGCGGTTACCGGCGGCACTGGTCATACGGGAGGCTGCGGTGGCAACGGCAGAATCATAGTTAAGGATAGATAGAATGTAGGTCTCTAAGACACACGCCTCAGCAAAGGTTGCCTCAACCTGCAAAACGGGGGAGTGGGGGAAGAAAATTTCACCCTCGGCATAGCCGCGAATGGTCCCAGAAAAACGGAAATTACGCAGATAATCGAGGGTTTCTTGGTTGACCACCTTAGTGTTGCTCAGAAACGTGAGTTCTTCATCGGTGAAGCGGAAGTTCTCAAGCCCCTCAAGGAACCTGCCGGTGCCAGCAAGCACCCCGTAGCGGCGCCCGCCAGAAAGACGGCGGGTAAAAACCTCAAAAACGGTTTTGCGGTTTGCTGCCCCAGAGGCGAGTGCCGCCTGCAACATGGTCAGCTCGTAGTGGTCTGTGAAAAGGGAGGTCTGTTGAGTCACAGATACTAGTTTACTCCCAATAGTGACGGTGAAGCCGGTGCATAAGTGTAGCCCGGTGAATGGCCTGCATGAATAAACTTGGGTTTATGATGGGTAGAGGTTATCTAGACTCTAACCCGCACTTCTAAGGAGCGCCCACCGCCCATGACCACCGCAGGCACAGAAACACTGCCAGATATTGAGCATGTCTTTGCTGAAGACACCTTCAACGACCCGGCTCTGCCCTGGCAGGTATTGGTCTGGAACGACCCGGTCAACCTCATGAGCTATGTGACCTATGTTTTTCGTTCCCACTTTGGCTATGACCGTGCCAAAGCAGAGAAGCTCATGATGACGGTGCACACCGAGGGCAAGGCAACGGTGTTTAGCGGCAGCAAAGAAGAAGCTGAGCTTCACACCTCAGCACTGCACGGCTGGGGTCTGTGGGCTACCTTTGAGAGGGCAGAATAATGGCGCAGGGCTTCAAATCAACGCCGCGGGGTTTCACCGCCCGCTTCACCCCAGAAGAGGTGCAAGTGCTCACCCAGCTCTTTGAGGACGTCGCCCTCACCTTAGAGCCAGACGAGCAACCAAACGCTGACCCGCTGGCCGCCCTGGTCGGCATATCAGAAGCGGCGCAGGTACCTCAAGACCCTGCCGTGGCACGTATGTTGCCAGTTGCCAGTGACGACCCTGAGGTTGCCGATGAGTTCCGCCGTTTCACCGAGCTTTCTCTGCGGCAGAGCAAGATCGCGGCACTGAATATGGCGGCCATGGATGCTCAGAGCGGTGATGTGACGCTCGATGCTGAACATGCCCGCGCTTGGGCAAGTGCCCTCAACGATGTTCGGCTAACCCTGGCAACCCGCCTGGGGCTAAAGAACGAGGAGGACGCCACCCGAATCGCCGCCCACACCGACTGGAAAGACGTGTCAACGACCGAGGAATACATGGCTTTGCTCTATAACTTCATGACCTGGTTGCAAGATACGCTGATGGACGCCATGCTCAGCACCTTAGATAGCTAGGCGGGCTTGTGCCAGCCGCCTACCGCCGTCCTGACCTAGATTGTTAGGTAATCTTTACGATGTATGACGGCCAGGTAGCGCTTAAGGGCGTGATAGTGCCCTCAAAGAGGTGCAGCGGAGACGCTTCCCCTATTGTTCTTCTTATTTTTTAGATAGTGTCAGGTCAGTATGAACGATTCACACCCGAAACTTGAAACCCCCTGGGGGACCCAGGTGCTGGCAGAGCCTTCTGCCAGTGCCCCCATTGGTGTCTTTGATTCGGGGGTGGGGGGTCTCACTGTTGCCCGCGCCATCATGGACCAGCTCCCCAACGAGTCGGTTATTTATGTGGGCGATACCGCCAATGGCCCCTATGGGCCGCTGACCATTGCCCAGGTGCGCGCCCACGCCCTACACATTATGGACGAGCTGGTTGACTCCGGGGTGAAACTGCTGGTGATTGCCTGCAATACTGCCTCGGCTGCGGTGCTGAGGGACGCCCGTGAGCGCTACACCCGTAAATACGGTATCCAGGTGGTTGAGGTGATTCAACCAGCGGCACGCCGAGCTGTCGCCGCTACCCGCAACCGCAAAATTGGTGTGATTGCCACTGAAGCTACCGTAACCTCCCACGCCTATGAAGATACTTTCTCGGTGATGAGCGACCTCGAAATTTACTCGGTAGCTTGCCCCCGCTTTGTGGAGTTCGTTGAAAAGGGTATTACCTCTGGCCCTGAGCTACTTGAAACAGCTGAAGCCTACCTGGCACCCCTTAAAGAAGCCGGGGTTGACACCCTGGTGCTGGGTTGCACCCACTACCCGCTGCTAACCGGCGTTATTTCTTACATTATGGGTGATGGTGTGACCCTGGTGTCCTCATCAGAAGAATCAGCAAAAGATGTCTACAAGGCACTGCTAAAAGGCGGGCTAGAGCACCCCAGTACCCTGCCTGCCTCCCACGAATTTCTTGCCACCGGTGAAACCGAAACCTTTGAGCACCTGGCGCGGCGCTTCTTGGGGCCAGAGGTTGCCACGGTGCGCCACACCGCCTCTGTTGCTGAACGGTTCCCCACCGGCTCCCTTGCTATCGTCCCACCCGCACACACCCTACCAACGGTGAGCATTGACCCCAATGTCAATGCTTCCGCCCATTAGAAAGACACACTCTCATGCGTTTAACCGTCATCGGCTGCACGGGCTCCTTTCCCGGGCCCAACGCTGCCGCCAGCTGTTACATGGTATCGACCATCGATGACTTAGGTAAGACCTGGCGCATCATCATTGATATGGGCAACGGAGCCCTGGGCACCTTACAGACCCACATTAATCTTGAAGATATTGACGCGATCCTCATCTCCCACCTGCACCCCGACCACTGCATCGACCTTTCAGGTTTGCATGTGGCGGTTAAATGGAACCCCAATGGCTGGCCTAAGGGCCCCATCCCGCTCTACGGGCCTAGCGACATCCACCAGTACCTGGTGAACACTCACGGGCTACCGCTAGAGCCGGGTATGCACACCGAGTTCGAGTTCCACCAGTGGGCTAACCACAGCGAAGTCACGATAGGCCCCTTCACCATCACCCCCTACACCGTGGTGCACCCCACCAAAGAGCCCTACGCCCTGCGTATCGAATGTGAAACCTCTGAGGGCAAGACCGTGCTGACCTACTCGGGGGACACAGACAGCTGCATTGGGCTAATTGAAGCTGCCCGCGAAGCAGACCTCTTTCTCTGTGAAGCTGCCTACCAGGAGGGGCGGGACGATGCCCTGCGCGGTATTCACCTGACCGGTAAACGCGCCGGTGAAGCGGCAGCCGAGGCAGGCGTCCGTAACCTCTTGCTGACCCACCTTCCGGTGTGGAATGACCCTGCAGCTGCCCTGGCAGAAGCCAAAGAAGTTTTTGACGGGCCTATCAGTCTCGCTGAAGAATCGGCAACCTACCGGGTCAACCCGCGCCGTAGCCTTGAAGAATACGCCGCAAACCCCACAACAACCACCCTCAACGTGGTCTCCCGCCACACCCTGGGTTAGAAGGCGCGGCACCCTTAAATTCGACCAATAACTCGGTGAGGTACTAGGCTAAAACTATGACTGAAAATACGGCTACCACCATAACCCGAGCAGACGGGCGCGCGGTCGATGAGCTTCGCCCCATCACCATTACCCGCGGCTGGTCAAAGAACGCAGAAGGCTCTGCCCTCATCGAATTTGGCAACACCCGGGTTCTTTGCACCGCCTCCCTCACCGAGGGCGTGCCCCGCTGGCTTAAGGGCGAGGGCAAGGGGTGGGTAACCGCCGAGTACGCCATGCTGCCACGAGCCACTAACACCCGTAATTCCCGCGAGTCGGTCAAGGGTAAAATCGGTGGACGTACCCATGAGATTTCCCGCCTGATTGGCAGGTCTTTGCGTGCCGTCATTGACACCGGTGAGCTGGGCGAGAACACCATTGTGCTGGACTGCGACGTTTTGCAGGCGGACGGCGGCACCCGCACCGCCGCTATCACCGGCGCCTATGTGGCACTGGCAGACGCTATTAGCTGGGCAAAGAAGGAAGGCATTATTCCTGCCAAGGCGCAGCCGCTCACCGGCTCTGTCTCTGCTATTTCTGTGGGCATTATTGACGGTGTGCCCATGCTCGATCTGCCCTATGTTGAGGATGTTCGAGCTGAAACCGACATGAACGTGGTCGTCACCGGTGAGGGTAAGTTCGTTGAGGTGCAGGGCACCGCTGAAGGTGCGCCCTTTGACCGGGATGAGCTGAACTCCCTGCTCGATTTGGCGCTGGTAGGTACCTATGAGCTGGCCGAGATTCAGAGGGAGGCGCTGAAACGCTCATGAGTGCAAAAATTGTTTTCGCAACCCACAACGCCGGTAAACTGCGTGAGTTCCGTGAGATTCTACGCGGGCAAATTGAGGGGCTGGACGTCGATACCCAGGTGGTTGACGCCTCCAGCGTATCTGCCCCCGATGTGGTAGAAGATGGTGTCACCTTTGCAGAGAACTCCCTGAAAAAGGCACGCGAAATCGCTGCTGCCACCGGGCTGATTGCTATTGCCGATGACTCCGGTCTTGCCGTGGACGTCCTGGGCGGTGCCCCCGGTATCTTCAGCGCCCGGTGGGCAGGTACCCACGGGGACGATGCCGCTAACCTGGCGCTTCTACTGGCCCAGCTCAGCGATATTGCGGATGAGCACCGCGGTGCTCGGTTTGTCTGTGCTGCTTCCCTGGCAACCCCGGGCGGGTTTGAAGCGGTGGAACACGGCGAGCTAGCTGGCACCCTGCTACGGGAGCCGCGCGGGCAGGGCGGCTTTGGCTATGACCCCATTCTTGCCCCCCTGGAGTTTACCGGCGAGTACGCTGGGCTCTCTTGTGCCCAGGTATCTGCCGAGGTTAAGAACTCCATAAGCCACCGGGCTAAAGCGCTGACGGCGCTGGTGCCCCATATCAGGGCAGCCCTAGCCCAATAACCCCGTATCAACGGTAAGAAGGTACCCTATGGCAGCGCACCTTGCACACCTGGAACAAACAAAGGCACTCCCTGTTATCACCGCCGTGATGGAGCAGGCAGGGCTCAACATCCCCATGGATCGGTGGGATATCCGCACCAGCGGCTCTGCCCACACCATCGTCAACATGGGTGGTTCATTGAGTGTGCGTGTGGCTAAAACCCAGCAGACCGCTCACCTGGTTGCCCGGCGTACCGAAATTTTACGCCGCCTGCCCCAGGACCTGCCTTTTGCTGTGCCCCGCCCCATTACCCGCGTGATAACCCGTGGAGGCCTAACCGGGGTAGGGCTGACCTGGATTAAGGGGGAGCCGCGCGGCCAAGGTGCTGCCCCAGCCAAGCAGCTAGCTAAACTCTTCAAGGGGATTCATAGCATTGACTACCGGGGCTACGGCCCCTACCTGGACATCGCCCACGAACACTGGTGCAGCCGGGACCAGACCTGGGACGCCCACCTGCGCGCCAACATCCTCCCGCAGCTTCTGCGCAGTGCCCAGAGGGTAGCAGAAGCGGCCATTGAGCAGGTACTGGCTCTGCCAACGGTTGACCCGGTGCTGGTGCACGGGGACTTGGCCGGGCACAACATCCTATGGAACGGCGACAAACTGGTGGGCGTGATTGACTGGGACCACGCCACACTAGCTGACCCGGCCATTGACTACGCAGCGGTGGGGAATTTCTACGGCTGGGAATCCCTGGCTAAGGCAGTGAACACCGAACAGCTAGAGCGGGCACGCGCCTTCTCTTACCTTCTGCCTCTGCAATCCCTTGCCTACACAGTCAAGCACGGTATGAGCGGCGCCATACAGCGCCTTGCCCTCGAACGTGCCGATGAGTGGTACCTAGATCATCGAGAAGAAATTGTGGGCTAGATACAGAATCCACGCTAGGCAATTCCCAGCTGCTTGAACCAGTTAGCGGTCACCAGGTGTAGAGCATCTTCAGCATCGGTTGAGTGCAGCAGCTGCTGGTCGAAAGCCTCATCTGTAAGAAATGCTCCCAGCAGGGTGCCGGTCAAAGCCGCTACCGAGTCTGAATCCCCGTCAATCGCCACCGCTGCTGCAAGTGCCTGCTGTGCGACCTGCTCAACCTTCTCACCGGCAGTAGCACGAGCCTCAGCCCACACCAGCAGATAGGCGCCAAACCCCAGCACCCCGGGGGCAAGCCATAAATCCCCAAAAGCCGCAGCCGCCTTATCTAGCTGCACCCCGCCGTCCATACAGCTCAGAGCGGTCTCAAGGGCAGCAATGGTCAGGGCAGCATCCCCCGGTAGAGTCTGCTTGCCCTCAACGGTCTGCGCCCAGGCGAGCACCGCCTCAAGCGCTGAGCGCCCCGGTGCCGCTAACTGCACCTGGTGCGAAGCTAACAGATAGCGCACCAGCAGGGCATAGGCGCTAGCACTTGCCACAGCCTCGGGGTGACCGTGGGTTAGCGCTGCCGCATGGGCAGAAAGCTTAATGACGGTAGCATCATCGGCCACCGGCAAGAAACCAAACACAGCAGAGCGCACCAGAGCCCCGGTGCCCAAAGCCTGGGGGTTCACGTTTTTAGCCATAAACTGCATTTCACCGGTAGCTAGCGCTGCCAGGGTTGCCTTGCCCGGGTGACGGTGGGCCGCCATTGCAGGTAGCTCATCGAGCGGGCGGCTCAGCATGAACGGTGCCGTATCGGGGTAGGGGTTGCCGGTTGCGCGGTACCAGCGCAGATAGGCCAACCAGATGCAGGCGAGTTCATCAGCTGCCTGCCCCTCATTGTTCCACTCCAAGACCTCTGATAGACCATCAAGGGTGTAGAGGGTCAGCTGGGTATCATCAGAAATTTTTAGACTACCGGCGCTGAGGGCGGCGAGCAGCCCCTGAGCATTCTCTACCCCGTAGCGCTGTAACATGTCTGAGGTGCTGAGGGTTTCTACCGGGTAACCCAGAGAATCCCCCAGAGCACAGCCCCACAGCGCCCCGCACACGGCAGAGGCATAGACGGGGCAGAGGGCAGAAGGCGCAGGAAAACTGAAAGTCATGGCACCAGTTTAAAGCAGAGTGAGGGTAGCGCCCACTAGACTAGAGCCATGCGTATCTTGCACACCTCCGACTGGCATCTGGGGCGAACCTTCCACGGCCTCTCTTTGCACCAGACCATGTCAGCTCTGCTCGATGAGCTGGTAGAGACCGTGCAGCAGCAAGAAATTGACGTGGTGCTGATCAGCGGGGACGTCTACGACCAGGCGCAGCCCCGCCCCGAAACCGTGCGGCTCTTTAGCTCCACCTTGAGCAAACTGGTTGAAACCGGTGCGCAGGTGGTTGCCATCAGCGGCAACCATGACTCAGCGGTACGCCTGGGCTTTGCCGCTGACCTTTTAGCACAAAGCGGTGTGCACCTGATAACGTCCCAAACCCAGGTGGGCATCCCGGTGCTGTTACCCTTGGGCACAGGGCAGATTGCTTTTTACGGTATTCCCTACCTTGAACCGCGCCCGGTCTCAGCACACTGGGGCACCAAAGCTAGCCACGAGGCTGTTCTGGCAGAAGCTATGGCACGCATAGAAGAGAACCGGGCAGAGAACAACCCCCTAGCTGCAATTGTTCTTGCCCACTGTTTTGCCAGCGGCGGCACGCCGTCCGATTCTGAACGCGATATATCGGTCGGCGGTGCTCTAGCCGTACCGGCACAGATCTTTTCTGCCGCCAGCTACACTGCATTGGGGCACCTGCACGGGCGGCAGAGGGTCACCGACACAGTGCGCTATTCTGGCTCCCTGTTGCCCTATTCGTTTAGCGAGCAGAACCATATCAAGGGTGCCTGGATTATTGAGGTGGACGATGCCGGGCACATCAGGGTAGAAGAGCACCGCTGGCGCACCACCCTGACCCTCAAAAAGATGCGCGGAACCTTTGATGAGATTACCTCAGCAGAGATGACCGAGCAGTTTGGGTCTGCCTTTGTCAGCATTACCCTCACCGACGCTGCTCGCCCCGCTCGCGCTCTTGACCGGCTCAAAGAGCACTACGATGATGTGCTTGAACTCTTCTTTGATCCGCAGGGGCTAACCCCAGCCCAGGAGCACAGCTACCGCCGCACCCGTGAAGCTAAGAGCGCTATGCAGGTCTGTGCTTCTTTTTATGAGCATGTTCGCGGGCGGGAGCTAACAGCACAGGAAAAAGCCCACCTGCAAGCGGTCACTGACGAAGCACGAGTAGAGGGGCAGAGCGCATGAGAATCCACAACCTAGAACTGAACGCTTACGGGCCTTTTGCC
>JAUMUH010000059.1:7979-9144 GCA_030530765.1 Rothia sp. (in: high G+C Gram-positive bacteria) | reverse complement strand
CAAATTGTGTGTACTTCAGGATTAAGGAAATTAATGTAGACTTTGTTTCCCTTACGGGTAAACTCAACACCTTGCGCTAGCTTAGCCCTAGTATCTTTCCAGTAGCTATACACAGTATCTTGTTGACTGCTGGTATCAGGTGCGCCAATATCTTCAACAGGCATGGACCAGAAGAAGCAGCCTAACAATTTCTTGCTATCGGAAGTCCCTTTGAAGATTGGGAAGAGGAAGCGTGTGTCTTGAAGGAAGCTGTTCCATTCGGCATCTTCCCAAGAAACCTCAGCATTGAGCGCGAGGAAATCCACCTCAAGTAGTTTGGTGTGTTGGTCAGGGTAATTTTTGTCGTTCAGAGTGACGGTGCGAACCTTAATGTTGGCTTTTTCAAACTCTTCCAGGGTGCCACTCTGGGCTCCGAGCATCCGTGCAATGAGTGCCGCAGCATAGTTTTTTGAGTTCCGGTTGAGTCCCTGTCCATAGGAAGTATGAAGGTCCTGGAGGGTTTTGTTAGTAAAAGGCTTTAGCAAATTGATAACGTACTCTTCAAAAGTGCTATCCCCTAGTTGACTGGTAGAAGTGATGAGACGGTCTTGCTCTTCTTGTTGGGCGTGGTACTTCTGTACAAGTGAGGTCATGAAAGATTGTTTGAGGCAGAAGGCTCGCCGCTTGGCAGGTACGTACTCTCTTTTTCCGTCTTCAGAAATGAAGGGGTAGTGCTGTTTTTGCAGACTTTTGGCTGCTGTCGCTCCCTTGGTGCAAGCTCCAAGATAGTTAGTCATGCCTTCACTGAGTTCGTGGGCGCGACCAGCCCTAATCATGCTTGCAATCTTTCGATAATCATCACGGATAATCTTGAGGTCTTCTTCTGAAGGTTGGAAGCGGTTGATTAATGTGATTGGGTAGTCCTGGCTCTGCTCAATGTCTTTAGAGCGGAGGTAGCTGATAAGCAGAATATCCAGGGTCTTCGATGCAAGATGGGCCTCATCGAATGTTTCAGGGATAGGGTCCTTGTTAGGAATCATGGTGAGCACAAGACGTTCGCCAGCCTTTACAATCTCTTCTTTTTTGCGATTCTTGCCGTATTCGATGGGGGACACCTTGAGCTCTAAGCCGGCATTGTAGAAGTCTGGTCGTGAGTCTGAGTTGGCTGTGTAGAGAAAGTAATGTT
>JAUMUH010000059.1:0-7969 GCA_030530765.1 Rothia sp. (in: high G+C Gram-positive bacteria) | reverse complement strand
ACCTAGACCGCCTTTGCGTTTGGGGTCTGAATAATTTTTATTAGGTTCTAGTTCTGATAGCTTGAGTTCTAGAACATCGGTAAAAGTCATTCCTCGTAGTAGCTTGGCGTAGCTAATAATCTTGTCGGGAGTGCTGAACTCTTCAGCTTTGAGCTCTTGGAGGTGCGCAATAATTTTGGTCTTATGCCTTGGGTCTACCACTGGATGCTTCCTTTCACTCTGGTTTCCATTAAAACTTAAATCTTTTTATAGAGACGCTATCTCAGGAGTTTGATAAAGCCTGCCCCTCTCCATAGCCGTCTACTGCCCGCCGTCCCTGCCCCTCTCTGTCGATGGGGTGGGGGCGGTGTGTCGTTGTGTGAGGCTAGCCCACTAGGGCTCATTACCTACTTAAAATTAGACCAAAATGCATCAAACTTAATCAAAATAGATGTAACAATAAGACTTAAACGGCGTTTCCCCTTGTAAACCTCCCGCAAGCACTGCTAAAAAGGTGCACAAGAGTTAGCAATCAATCTTCAAGGAGGAAGCATGAGCACACCCTACCCACCGCACCAGCCCTACCCCGCCCCGGCACCCGCCCAGCAGGCACCGCACCAGATGCCCCCGCAGGTCAGCCCGCAAACACCCCCGCCTGCAGACGGCAAAAATTACTACTACTCCACCAAAAGCCGGCGCTGGCTATGCATCAACAAACACGACACCACCCACCCCCAAGACCCCCGCCAACCTCGCCCCTGGGCAAACTTCACCCAAGCCTGGTCAAAAGGGCACACCTACCGCTGGGTCTTCACCGGCAGAGCCTCCCGCAGTGAATACTGGTGGGTCGTGCTCAGCCTCGACCTAGTCGTACTTCTTATCTCGATACCTATCGGCATCTTCATCTTTAATCTCATCATCAAAGAAATTAGCAGCAGACCATCAGACGAAGCTCAACTCTTTTTTGCCATGACTCTCCCCCTCTTTCTAATGATCTTCGCCTTTATCTCAGCCATCCCAATGTTCCTTCTCTTCATAGCAGCTTTTCTGATGACCCTCAGCCTCTTCCTGCGCCGCCTGCAGGACGCCGGGTTCTCACCCTGGTGGGCACTCCTCTGCCTAGGCGGTTTGGCTGATACAATTTTCATCCCCACCCTGGCAAGCATCGGCATCATACTTCCGGGTATCGTTGGCACCTGCTGTAGCCTTGCCCTGTTCATTATGCTGCTGATGCCCAGCAAAAATCCGCAGCTCACCCCGCAACCTATCTACCCGCCGCCCAACCAGCAGACGCTCACCTACTAGACTGGTGCCTATGCGCTACACCTACCTTGGCCCGTCCGGCACCTTCACAGAGGCTGCCTTGCTTACCGTGCCCGGGGCGCTCGAAGCAGAGCGCACCCCCGCCAGCAGTGTTCCCGATGCCCTAGAGAAGCTACGCACCGGCCAGGCGGACGCCGCTATGGTGCCCATCGAGAACTCTGTGGAGGGCGGGGTGACCGCCACCCTTGACGCTATTGCCGCCCAGGGCGCTGACCTGCGCATTGTCCGCGAAGTGCTGGTGCCCATCACCTTTGTGCTGGCAGCCCGCCCCGGCGTCACCCTGGCAGATATAAAGACCGTGTCTACCCACACCCACGCCTGGGCGCAGGTGCGCGCCTGGGTCGCCGAAAACCTGCCGCAGGTGGACTACCTACCCGGCTCGTCCACCGCCAGCGCCGCCCTGGGGCTGTTGCGGGATGCCCCCGGCTACCAGGCGGCAATCTGCGCCCCCACCGTGGTGCAGCAACACCCCGAACTGCAAACCCTCGCCCATAACATCGGTGATAACAAAAACGCTGTCACCCGTTTTGTGCTGGTTGCCCGCAATGCGCCCACCCCCGAGCCAACCGGTGCCGACAAAACCACCCTGGTCATCCCGCTACCGCAAGACCGCCCCGGTGCCCTGCTTGATTTGCTCGAACAGTTTTCAACGCGCGGCATCAACCTCTCCCGCATTGAGTCCCGCCCCACCGGCGAGTTCTTGGGCTCCTACTTCTTCTCCATCGACATTGACGGCCACCTCTATGACGCCCGCGTGCGCGATGCATTGCGCGGCATCCACCGCGTCTCACCCGGTGTGCTTTACCTGGGCTCCTACCCGCGCGCTGACAAGCGCCTCACTCCCGTGGACACCCTGCACAGCGAACCCGCCTTTGACGCTGCCCGCACCTGGGTTGAAAGTCTCTTTGTGGGCGGCCGCCCGGCAGACCTCAAACACAACATTTAGGGGCAAAAGAGCACGTAAGGACGGCTGGTGGCACCCACCGGCACAAAACTAGATGCGTAAGAGGCGCTGCCACCAGCGGCGCTGCTGTTCCACCAGTTGCTGGCGTGCCTCCATCAAGTCAGACAGGGAATTGATTTCAAGTTCTGGCGGGTAAATATTGACCTTGACCGCCCCCGGCATGACCCGGGCCTGTAGCGACTGCGCGTCACCTACAACATCCCCATCGACCTCTACCGGTAGGGCAGTGCGAGGGAACTCAACCTGCACCTCGCTACCTACAAAATGTTCCACCACTGGGAAGAGCGTGTTGTGGCGGCGGAAGATAAACTGTGCACTCATGCGCGCCCAGCTCAGCAGGTTACGTGGGGTCAGCACAATGACCTCAAGCTGACCGTCAGAAGCTTCAGCTACCGAGGCAAGGTTCACCCCACCTTGAATCTTGCCGCAGTTAGCAATTAGTACCGCACGCACCTTACGCTCAAACGCCGGCCCGCCGTCCACAGAGATAAGCGCAGGTCTGCGGCGGGTAAACATGTGCCTGAGGCTCGCCTCAACATAGGCAAGCCAGCCGATTTTAGCTTTGAGGTCCTCGCGAGTGTCGGTCATAATTTGCGCATCAAACCCGGCGCCGCCCATCACCACATAGTTGATGGGGGTCTTGTTGCCGATCTCATCGGTAAGTTCTAGGTGAATCATGTCTACCGCCTGGCTGACCCCGTGCAGGGCAACATTAATACACGCCTGTAAGTCGGTGATGTTGAACCCCAAATTGCGTGCCAAAAGGTTACCGGTGCCCAGTGGAACAATGCCTAGCCGGGTATCAGTGCCAGCCAGGCCGTCCGCTACCGCCCGCACCGTGCCGTCGCCGCCCACAGCAATCACAATTTGCGCCCCCTCACCGGCTGCCTGCTGGGCAAGGTGTATACCGGGGTCGCTGGTTGTGGTCTCGTAAAACTTTGCCCTGGGCCAGTTTGCTAGCCCAAGTTCAGCGGTAATTAGGCGTAGCGCAGCCTCAACCCCGGTCTTGGTGGGGTTATAGATGACGGCTACCTGCTGCGGTTCCCCCGCCTCTATCAGCCGGTGCAGGGGGCGGTAAACCGGGAAGAGATCGGGGCGCAACCGCTGTGCCCGCTGAACCGCCAGCGCCACCCCGAGCCCCGTAAGGGCGGCGGCGGTGGCTGAAAGAGTAAGAACCGTTGAACGAGAAACCATAAAAATCAGCTTACTGAAAAAAGAGCGGCAGGGCAGGTTTCTTGGGCACCCCACTGAACTTTGTACCACTCCTGTCATAGTTTGTACCACTCAAACGGGGTTTGTACCGGTAGTCTACCGGTACAAACCCCACTAGATTGGTACAAAGTCTGGGTGGTTGAGCAGGTGGGCGGCACCCGAGAGCCCAAACCTGCGGCGCACTGCCCAGCCCGCCCCTAAACTACGGTAGATTTAAAACCATGATTGACATTAACCTTCTTCGTGAGACCCCGGACGTCTTTCGCGCCTCCCAGCGTGCGCGCGGCGCAGATGAAAACCTCATCGACCAAATCATCGAAGCGGACGCCGCCCGCCGCGCCGCCATCGTAGAGTTTGAGAACCTGCGTGCCGAGCAGAACGTCTTCTCAAAGAAAATTGGTAAGGCGGCCAAAGAAGAGAAGCAGGCCCTGCTCGCTGAGGTCAAGGAGCTTTCACAGAAGGTATCAGAAGCCAAGGCAGCCTCAGAAGCAGCCCAGGCAAAGCAGGACGAGCTGGTCGGCTCAGTTGCTAACCTCATCATCGACGGCATCCCCGCCGGCGGCGAAGACGACTACACCGTGGTCAAAGAAGTAGGCACCCCCCGCGATTTCGCCGCAGAAGGCTTTGAACCCCGCGACCACCTAGAAATCGGTGAACTGGTCGACGGCATCGACATAGCCCGCGGTGCCAAGGTGTCAGGCTCCCGCTTCTACTTCCTCAAGGGCCACGTCGCCCGCCTGGAACAGGCACTCATGTGGATGGCGCTAGACCAGGCAACCGCCAACGGCTTCACCATGATCACCACCCCCACCCTGGTGCGCCCCGAAACCATGAACGGCACCGGCTTCAACGTGGAGCACGACGACGAAATCTACCGCCTCGAACGCGACGACCTCTACCTGGTAGGCACCTCTGAGGTGGCGCTGGCTGGCTTCCACGCCGACGAAATCATCGACTTTGACAAGGGCGCCAAGAAGTACCTGGGCTGGTCATCCTGCTACCGCCGTGAAGCAGGTTCTGCCGGTAAGGACACCCGCGGCATCATCCGCGTGCACCAGTTCAACAAGGCAGAAATGTTCGTCTACTGCCCCGTTGAAGAAGCAGAAGAAATGCACGCCAAAATGCTCGCCTGGGAAGAAGAAATGCTAGCCAAGTGCGAGCTTTCCTACCGCGTCATCGACACCGCAGCAGGTGACCTTGGCTCATCAGCAGCCCGAAAGTTCGACTGCGAAGCATGGGTGCCAACCCAGGGCACCTACCGCGAGCTCACCTCAACTTCAAACTGCACCACCTACCAGGCACGCCGCCTCAACGTGCGCGAGCGTATGCCCGACACCGTCACCGCCGAAGGCAAAACCAAGAAGGGCGGCACCCGCACCGTCGCCACCCTCAATGGCACCCTGGCAACCACCCGTTGGTTGGTGGCAATCCTGGAAACCCACCAGCAGGCGGACGGCTCCGTGCGCATCCCCGAGGCACTTCGCCCCTACATGGGTGGTCTGGACGTTATCCCGGTAGCTGCTTAGGACGCTGCGGGCGGTGGGTTTCCATTCCGCCCCCTCTTGTGTGCTCGCGCGCTCGCACCCGGGGGCTCCATCCCATCAGCAGGCGGACGGCTCCGTGCGCATCCCCGAGGCACTTCGCCCCTACATGGGATGAGCAACGGTTTTCCGAGCGTGCGAGGAAAACAAAACCGTTGCGAATCAGCCGAGCGTGCGAGGCTGGGAGGTCATTCCGGTAGCTGCCTAAAAGCTCCAATGCACAAAATAAAAACCCACCGTTTTCAGCTGTGAAGCGGTGGGTTTTCTGTATCTTGTTTAGGTAAGGGCGTCAGCGGGTGAGAGCAGAGAAAGCTATAACTTTTATCCCGTCTGGTCTTTGATAAGAGGGGCCGCCCCCGGTTACTACAATTAGTTCAGGCTCATACTCATAGCGCGTCATATCCAGCTGCTGGTAGAAAGCTTTCAAGGATTCAGCAGCTTTTCCAACGGTTTGCTCCCTCGACCCAAGTTTGACTTCTAACAGCGCCCAACGCCCATCGGTACGCTCGATGACAAGATCAACTTCCCTGCCCAAAGAATCTCGGGCATGTGACACCATGCCGTCACGTCCTAGAAAAGCCATGACATCATGAACAACCTGAGACTCAAAGAGCTGACCAGCATAGTCTAAATCTTGTAGGACGCTCTGCGGGGTAGCCCCTAGAGCAGCAACAGAAAGAGCTGGGTCTGCTAAATGTCGCTTAGGTGCTTGCCGCAAGGTAGTTTTTGAGCGAAGATGAGCCGACCAAGCCGGCTGCTCGACCTGTATAAAGATGCGCGAAAGAGCATTAAGATAATCTCGGGTGGAATCACGGCTAATATCAGCATCGGTTGCTAGCGTGCTGACGGTTAGCTCAGTGCCCACTCCTCTGGCAAGAGAACGTAGTAGCCTACGTACTCGCACCGGGTCTCGGCTTGCACCGTCGGGGGTACGAATGTCTATTTCTGCAACCGTGGCAAGGTAGTCTTTTAGGTTCTCTAAAACTGCCTCGGTGTTATAGTCCAGATAGCCTGGCCATCCACCTCTGCACATGCGTTCAATAATTTGCTGGATGGTCAGCTCGGGGGGCGCAGCTCTGGGGGTAGCGCCGTCTAGCAAAGCGTTCAATGACACTTGGGCGGTGGAATGCCCTGTTTCGGCAAAGGTCATCGTTGACATGCGAACCCGAGCAAAACGTCCAGCGCCTGAATGGCGGGCAGCTTCTTCACCTGGAGCTGTTGACCCGGTCAAAATAAATTCGCCAGGTTTTCCACTGCTATCAACTTCACGGCGCACTACGTCCCACATGATGGGATGAATCTGCCATTCATCTAGAACAATGGGTTTTTCCCCTAGTAAAAGTAGGGAAGGGTCAGCCTCAACAGTTTGTGCTACCTGCGGGTCTGTGTCTAGGTTTACCTGGCTCTTTGCATACTGGCTTGCCGTTTTGGTTTTCCCACAGCCTTTTGGGCCCTCAATAAGCACGGCGCCAGCGCGCTGTAGAGCTTTCTCAAGCGTGGTATCAGCGAAGCGTTCTATGTAATGTTTGCCCAAGTAAACCCCTATGGTCGTCACTTTGTGGTGAATTTGTTCGTCACTTTAGAGTAAGTATAGTCGTCAATTTAGAGATAAAACAGTCGTCACTTTGCAGTTTTGTCCTTGTCGTAAGATGCCGTCTGCTCTTCACCCTGGCTTTGCCCGGTGGCTAACTGTAGGCTAGGGACAGGTGAAAAACTGAAGGACGTGATTGCAATGAAGGAAGAGTTGATTATTAACCCGCCGCGCCGTTCTAACTGGGTCAAAGAGGAGGGCGTGAAATACCTGGTTGCTATTGATATTGACGGCACCCTGGTTAACCACGACGGTGAGATGAGCGAGGATGTGCGCACTACCTTGCAGCAGGTGGTGGACGCCGGGCACCATGTGGTGATTTCAACGGGCAGGTCTATGGGTTCTACCCTGCCGGTTGTGCAGGCAGGGGGTGTGACTAGTGGCTTTGCGGTGAGCTCCAACGGCGCTATCACCCTAGAAATAACCCCGGAAGCAGAGAAGGGCTACAAGGTTATTGACCGGGTCTGTTTCAACCCCTCCAACGCTATTAAGGTATTGGCTGAGCGCCTGCCGACAGCCTCTGTTGCCGTTGAAGCGCCGGATGGCACCATGTATGGCACCGCTGACTTTCAAGACGGCAACTTTGGGGTGCGCACCATTCGCATGAGCCGCGAAGAGATGGCGCAGATTGACCAGGTGGTACGTCTGATTATTTTTGATGAGCAGGGGGCGCCGGCTGACTTCAAAAAGGCTATCTACAATGTGGGTCTGCACGGGGTGAGCTACGCCGTGGGCTGGAGCGCCTGGCTCGACATCGCCGCCCACGGGGTATCTAAGGCAACTGCTCTTGAGCAGATTCGCCGCAAACTGGGGGTTGAACCCTGCCACACCATTGCTATCGGTGATGGTTATAACGATAAAGAGATGATTCACTGGGCAGCCCGCGGGGTTGCCATGGGGCAGGCACCGGCTGAAGTTGCAGAACTAGCAACGGACGTGACCGGCAGCGTCTATGACGATGGCACCGTGCCCATCCTGCGTGAGCTACTCTAGACCTTACGCACCTGGCAAAGGAGAACCCCATGCCTGACCACGGCACCCTCTTTTATGACCCCGACTGCGGTATCTGCCAGAAAGCGGCCGGCTGGCTGGGTAGAGCCGGGCTGAAAGCCAGCATTGTGCCCGGTGAGTTTGAGACCCTTCAGGACGCCGGGGTGCAGCTTGAGCGCTTCATGCGGCAGATTCCCTTCCGCACCGCCCAGGGGCAGCTTGCCTATGGGGCCTTGGCGCTTGGCCTTGCCCTGCGCACTAGCTGCTATGCGCCGGTGAGGTGGGCTGGTGGTGTCCTGGTTAACCCTGTGGTGCGCCCGCTGGCTGAGCGCGCCTACCGGCTGGTGGCTGAGAACAGGTCTACCGCCT
>JAUMUH010000058.1 GCA_030530765.1 Rothia sp. (in: high G+C Gram-positive bacteria) | reverse complement strand
GTAAGAAAAGCAGAAGCCAGGGAAAATATCTCAGCCTGAGTACCTAACAACCAGGGGAAAAGAAGGACGCTCAGCCCGGCGGCAAGAGAAATGCGTGACATAGCAAAACTTGGTTTCCCTTGGCTGTGTTCAATAACCTGCACGGTATTGAACTGGTTGGTGCCAGAAATGCCGAAAGAAAAGATGAAGACCCAAAACAACAAAAATATAAAAGATGCTTGATGGAGGGTGAAGAAATAAAACCCCAGCAGCCCTATCATCGCAACGATAAGGCAGCAAAAAAGAAGCTGGGTAACGGTAAAGAATCGTGAGAGCCAGGTCCAGAGAAACCTGCCAAGAATCTGAAAACCGACAAAGCAACTAATGGTTGCTACTGCCAGCTCAAGGGGAAGAGAACCTACAGTGTGCAAGAAACTTGAGCCCCAGTAGAGTACCGTCCACTCCGTTGCACTACACAGCACTAGCAGCAGAAGCCATCCCCAGAAAGCCGGGGGAACTTTCTTGCTCTGCTTTTGCTCGGCAGTAGAGCCCAGCTGGTGGTGTGCCTGATCAAAAGAAGTACCGGGTGTGAGAAAAAGCAGCGGCAGCAGCATGAGAAGAGGGACAAAAAGCCCCGCGCGCCAACCCCAGCCCAGGCTGTTCTCTGCCAAAGATAAAAGCAGGGGAGCGCTTGCCCCAAAAATACTAGAGATAAGGGCAGCTTGCCCAATAGCAATCTTTTTAGCTTCGCCGTGGTGGTCTGCCAGGGCTGAATGAAGTGAAATATTGATACCGCTGCCAGCTGCGCCTAGCAAAAAGGCAGCTAGAAAGGTGAGAGGAAGGGAGGAAGAAAAGAGCCCAGCTGACCCGAGAGCAAGCAGAAACCCGCAACTCATCAGGGCGATTTTGGGGTTGAAGTTAGGGGCGATTCTATTCCAGAAAAGTCCCATGAGCATAATTCCCAGAGCAGAGACAGTAATGTGTGCCCCTAGCAGGGACGTCTCTGCGGGGCCTTCGGCGGAGCGGTAGGTAATAAAAGGTGCCAGTACCGACCTGCTCAGCATGAAAAAGCCTAGGTAAAGATAGGCAAGAATCGTGAACCGGTCGTAGCTGATTTTCATACTTACACAGTACAAGTATCGTGCGCTGGCACCGGAGCCTGCCTAACATGAGACAATAGAGGCATGGACTTCAAAGAACGCCTCAGCACCCCCGTCATTATGAACAACCCCCTGGCAGACCGCGTTAAGGACGTTGCTGCTCTTGCCAACCGTAAGGCGCGCACCAAGACCGGCATGTTTCTGGTGGAGGGGCCGCAGGCGGTACGCGAAGCCCTGGTTGCTCACGCAAACAAGCCCCTGCTGGACGCTGTATATATCACCGAAAAGGCTTTTGACCGGCACCCCGATATCGTGGATCTGCTGGAAGAAGCCCACGGTAGCCCCACCCCTGAACCGGGCCGTAAGGTTTTTATGCGCATGGTGACCGATGAAGTTTTGGCTGCCATGGCTGAGTCCGTGACTCCGCAGGGTATTGTTGCGATCGCTTTTCAGCAGGAGATTTCTCCGTCCGATATTTGGGGTGAGGGCGCTATTAACCCCAAGCTGGTTGCTGTGCTGACCCGCGTGCAAGACCCCGGTAATGCGGGCACGATTTTGCGTGCAGCCGATGCCGCCGGGGCTGACCTGATTATTACCACCAAGGGCTCGGTTGACCTCTATAACCCCAAGTCGGTGCGGTCCACTGCCGGCTCTCTCTTCCATCTGCCGCTTTTACAGGGCATTGAGCTAGAAGATTTTGCTGAGGACGCTAAGGCGCAGGGTATGGGCGTTCTGGCAGCGGATGGCTACGGGCGGGTGAGCCTAGATGACCTACAGGACGCTGCCTTTGCCGCCCGCGTAGGAGTAGAACCCCGCAAGAAGGTTAAGTACGACCTAACAGAGCCGACCATCTGGCTTTTTGGCAATGAAGCGCAGGGGCTCAACGATGAGGAGAAGGCCGCTGCCTCCTTGCGGGTGGCAGTGCCTATTCGCGGTGCGGCTGAATCCTTGAATGTGGGCATGGCAGCTGGAGTCTGCCTCTTTGCCTCTGCCCTGGCACAGAACCGTAAGCAGTAAGTCAGTGCATTATTGAGATGACCGTTTTGGTATAAAACCGCTAGGGTTTTATACCAAAACGGTCATCTCGTTGTGAGGGAGTGAAGTTGGGCGAAAAGGTTTACCCCGTTCAGGTGGTGGGCGCTGCCATTGTCGATTCTTTAGCGGCACCTAGTCGTATCTTGGTGGGGCAGCGTTCCGCCCCGCCGTCCCTAGCTGGGCTTTGGGAGTTTCCCGGCGGCAAGGTTGAAGCAGGGGAGAGCTGTGAGGACGCCCTGGCGCGGGAGCTGCGTGAAGAGCTGGGTGTTGAAGTAAGGCTGGGGCAGGAAGTGCCCGGTAGTCACCCCCAGGGCTGGGTTTTGAACGACAAGGCTGCTATGCGGGTGTGGTGCGTAGACATCGCGGACGGCGAAGCGCAGCCCCTGCAGGATCATGCGGCGCTACGCTGGGTAGATTTGGGGCAGCAGCTGCTAGATATTGAGTGGATACAGGCTAATTTCCCTATCGTGGGAGCTCTGCTTGATATGGTGCAACAAACAAAACCTGAATAATGTCTGTATACTTATGGGTGCACCGATTTTCAAATACACATTAAATACGAGGTGACACAGCATGACCGACTTCCCCCCAAGCCCCTGTTCCTAACGCGCCCCAGGCGCAGTGGACCCCTCCTGCAGCTACCGCAGAACAGACCGCTAAACTCAATTCTCTTGTAAACCTCACCTGGATTACCGCCGGCGTTTATGCCCTGTTGCAGCTAGCTTCTCTGGTCGGCGCACGTGATATTTATGAGTCATCGATTGCTCAACTTGAATCATCGGGTGCAAACTCGGAAGCGTTTGAAAAACTAATGAGCGGCCCCAATTATACGAGCCCCATTATCGGTTTGATTCTTGGTTTGGGTCTCTTTGCCCTCGTGGGGCTGCTGCTCAAGAAGGGTAAGAACGGTGGGCGTATCACGGGTTTTGTGTTTGCCGGTCTGGGCATCTTATCTGCCTGCTTAACTGTTCTGGGTGCCATGGCTTACCCCCAGCCCTGGATGCTGATTTTCCTTGTGCTGAGTATCGCTTGGTTGGCCTGCGGCATTATCTGGATTGTTAAGGCTGCCAATAAGGACGTGAGTGCAGCCCTAGCTGCTCGCTAAACGCCCGCTTTTATAAGGAATCGCCCCGGCTCACTCACCGGGGCGATTTTTTGTATGCCCCTTGCCCTCACCTAGCCCGGTGCGTTAGGGTGCTGTGCCCCGCCGTCCTCGGTAGCGGAAGAGAGGTGGGCTTATATCAACCGCCGCTGTGCTGTGCCAACTGGTGGGAGCCGGTGGGCAGCCCGGGCGCATCTGCACTAAACTAGAGTCTGAATGCCCTGTGGCGCCCTAGCGCCTGACCTACAGAAATGTGAAAAGAAGCGTACATGACTGATTCTTTGCCTGAGCTACCTGAAAACCCTACAGCCTTTCAGGTGCTGGCTAATATCCGCGCAATCCTAGAACAAGACCCAGAAAACGGCCTGGACACCGTCCGCCAGGCTTTCACCGATGAGCTAGAGCGTGCCCTTACCGATCTTAAGGACAACGCCCCCACCTTTGAGGAGCTCAAGCGTATTCGCCTGGAACACACCGGCGATAAGGGCGGCTTCACCCTTGCCAACAAGCAGATGCGTGACCTTGCCAAGGAACACAAGGCTGAGGTCGGCAAAATCATGGGTCAGGTGCGCGGTCGCCTGACCAAGGCGCTCGAAGCCCGTAACACTGAGCTAGAAGAAGAACGCGCTGCCCGCATCCTGGTAGAAGAAGCTGTGGACGTCACCGCCTACAGCCCCCGCCGCCGCGTCGGTGGCCGCCACCCCATCAACGTGCTGCAAGAGCAAATGTGCGACATCTTTGTGGGCATGGGCTGGGAAGTAGCAGATGGCCCCGAGGTCGAATCAGAATGGTACAACTTTGATGCCCTCAACTTCGCCCCCGACCACCCGGCACGCGAACTGCAAGACACCTTCTTCGTAGAGCCGGTTGAATCCCACCTGATGCTACGCACCCACACCTCCCCGGTGCAGATGCGCTCCCTGTTAGAACGCGACCTGCCCCTCTACGTCGTCTGCCCCGGCCAGGTCTATCGCACCGACGAGCTGGACGCCACCCACACCCCGGTCTTCCACCAGATCGAAGGCCTGGCAGTGGACAAGGGCCTCACCATGGCAGACCTCAAAGGTACCCTAGAACACATGGCACGCGCAATGTTCGGTGAGAACGCCAAGATTCGCCTGCGCCCCAACTTCTTCCCCTTCACCGAACCCTCAGCCGAACTGGACGTCTGGCACCCGGATGCCAAGGGCGGCCCCCGCTGGATCGAATGGGGCGGCTGCGGCATGGTCAACCCCAACGTACTGCGTGCAGCCGGCATCGACCCCGAAGTCTACTCAGGCTTTGCCTTCGGCATGGGCATTGAGCGTACCCTCATGTTCCGCAACGGCGTCAAAGACATGCGCGACATGGTCGAAGGCGACATTCGTTTCTCACAGCAGTTCAAGATGGAGATCTAACCCATGCGTATACCCCTTTCCTGGCTGCGTGAATACGCACCCGTCCCGGCAGACGCAAGCGCCGAAGATGTTATGGCAACCCTGGTCAAAGTTGGCCTTGAAGAAGAAGCCGTACACCGCCCCACCGACGACATCAGCGGCCCCATCGTGGTGGGCCAGGTGCTCACTCGCGAAGAAGAGACCCACTCTAACGGCAAAACCGTTAACTGGTGCTCCGTGCGCGTCGTACCCGAAGGCCAGACCCAGACTCTGATCGGCAAGGGCATCGAAGAATCCGGCGTGCAGGGCATTATCTGTGGCGCCCACAACTTTGAGGTAGGGGACAAGGTCGTTGTCACCCTGCCCGGTGCCGTGCTGCCCGGCGGCTTTGCCATTAGCGCTCGCAAGACCTACGGTCACAAGTCAGCCGGTATGCTTGCCTCCTTCAAGGAACTGGGCATGGGTGAGGGCGGCGGCGGCATCATCGTCCTGTCTGACCTGGGCCTTGACCCCGAAATCGGCAGCGATGCTATGGAACTGCTGGGCCTTTACGACCAGGCAGCAGAAGTGAATGTTACCCCCGACCGCGGTTACGGCTTCTCTATTCGCGGTATCGCCCGCGAGTACTGCCACGCCACCGGTACTAGCTTTGACGACTTCGTGCTAGACCTGGCTGCCAAGGCACCTGCTGCCAATAGCACAGGTCTGCCCGTGACCATCAGCGATTTAGCACCTATCCACGGCAAGGCTGGCTGCACCCGCTTTGTCACTCGCAAGGTCTCTGGCGTGAATGCCGCTGCGCCGACCCCCACCTGGATGGCATCCCGCCTGCGCCTAGCCGGCGTCCGCTCCATCTCTTTGGCTGTTGATATTTCTAACTACGTCATGCTCGAAACCGGCCAGCCCCTGCACTTCTACGATGCAGCCAAGCTGGACGGCGGGCTGCAGGTTCGCCGCGCAGCAGCCGGTGAGAAGCTGACCACCCTGGACGGTAAAGAACGCGAGCTACAGGCAGAAGACCTGGTCATTGCTGATGGCTCTGGCGCTATCGGCCTTGCCGGTGTCATGGGAGGAGCATCAACCGAGGTATCTGAAACTACCACCGAGATCATCATTGAAGCTGCCAGCTTCGATGAGGTTTCTGTCGCCCGAACCTCCCGCCGTCATAAACTCTCATCCGATGCTTCTAAGCGTTTTGAGCGCGGCGTTGACCCGCAGATTCAGGCTGCCGCCGCCCAGCGTGCGGTTGACCTGCTGGTTGAACTAGCTGGCGCTACCGTTGAAGAAGGCGTGACCGATACCGGTGCTACCTTTGAGCCTGTCGTCATTGACCTACCTGCTGCTTACACCGCTGGCCGCATCGGCATTGACTACACCGCTGAGCAGATTGTTGGCTCCCTTGAACAGATTGGTGCTTCGGTTGAAAGTGCTGCTGATGGCTACACCGTGACCGTGCCGTCCTGGCGTCCTGACCTGACCGCCAAGGAAGATTTGACCGAGGAAATCGCCCGCCTGGTGGGTTATGACAAGATTCCCTCTACTTTGCCCGTTGCTCCTCCCGGCCGCGGTCTAACCACCGGGCAGGTGGTGCGCCGCCGGGCACTCAACGCCCTGGCAGCAGCCGGTCTTACTGAAGTCGCTGCCTACCCCTTCGTCTCTGACGAAGAGAATAACCTGTGGGCATCAGCTATTGCCGGTGAAAAGGTTGAATCGATTCGCCTTGCCAACCCCATTGCATCCCCGCAGGGCTGGCTGCGCCGTTCCCTGCTGCCGGGCCTAACCGAGGTGCTCAAGCGCAACCTCTCCCGCGGCTTCAAGAACCTGGCAATCTTTGAAACCGGTCATGTTTTCATTCCCGGTGACAAGCTGGGTTCAGGTTCCATCCCCGGCCTGGGCATCAAGCCCTCTGATGAGGTACTGGCAGATATTAACTCCGGTCTGCCCGCACAGCCCCGCCACATTGCCGGTCTGTTCTGCGGTAATGAGCACGAGGATACCCCCGGTGCTCAGCCTGCGCAGTACAGCTGGCGCGATGCCCTGGACGCTGCCTACCTGCTGGCAGAAGTTACCGGCCTTGAGCTGGTGGTGACCCGTGGTGAACATCAGGCTTTCCACCCCGGCCGCACTGCAGCCCTCACTCTTACCGACGGAACTTTGCTGGGTTACGCCGGTGAACTGCACCCCAAGCTGCTGGCTGAGAGCAACCTGCCCGAGCGCACCAGCGCCTTCGAGCTGAACTTCAGCGCTCTGCTGGAGGGCCGCGGTGGTCCTACCATCGCTGAGGGAATCTCAGGTTTCCCGGCAACCACCCAGGACCTTGCCCTAATCGTGGATGCTGACCTGCCTGCTGCCGAGCTGGCAGCAACCCTGGCTGAGGGCGCCGGTGACCTGCTAGAGAGCGTCCGAGTCTTTGACGACTACCGAGGCACCGGCATTGAAGAGGGCAAGAAGTCTTTGGCCTTTGCCCTGCGCTTCCGCGCCGCTGACCGCACCCTCACCGCCGATGAGGCAAGCGAAGCACGCCTAGCAGCCCTGGCCCTTGCCACTGAACGCTTCGGGGCAGAACAACGCGCCTAAGCGTCTGCACTTTTGTAAAGAGCCTTTAAAGGGGGGCGCCACCACCCTGTTTTGCCTTGTAAAATAGGGTGGTTGTGCCCTTGCTGCAACCGTGTCGAACCATTTGCTCACCGGCATGTGGGGTCGGTACCCTTGAATTAAAACCTTCAATCTTAAGCCGAAACAGTATGCAACAGCACCTTGGAGTAGCACCGTGAGCCAGAAGCGCGAACCTGATACCAGCACCTTGACCGACGAAACCGAATATGTCGATGAGGAACGCGCTGACGAATTCTTTGCCCTAGAAGAAGTCGAAGACTTCGAAGAGACCCGTGGCCCTCTCGCACCTAAGTTAGCTGCAGCAGGTATCATGCTGGTGGCCACGTTCATTGCGCTACTGCTGCTACTGAGCGGTGTGCGCACCTTCAATGAGGCGCGCGCCAACGAAGGCTACGAGAATAAGTCATGGGTGATTCAGGGTACCCTGGACGATGTTACCCGCGACCTGCAGAGCGACAAGAACGTTGCAATTTATACCGGGCAGTTGCCTGATACCGAGGCAATGAAGGGTAAAACCTTTGTCTCTGACGTTGCCGATTCAGTGCAGGTTGAGGCCCAGAGTAGGGTGAAATTCCGTGGTTCACAAACCGGTAAAGTCAAAGCTGACTTCCCCCAAAAGGTTGACGGTCTGTTGGTTGAAAAAGAGGGGGGTCAGCTGACCGTTGTTCGTACGGGTGAAGCCGGAAGCCTTGTGCCGGTGACCGAGGATACCGTTGGGTCTCAGAAGTTTAACGCCATGATGAAACTGGGTGGAGCTATTCTGCTCTTTGGCGCTGCTGTGGTGGCAACCTTCTTCTTGATCCGCAAGAAGAAAACCGAATTCTAAATTTTTCGTACGTCAAAAGGTGGCGGTTCCCAGATGGAGCCGCCACCTTTGTGCTGGGTGGTGGTTAGGGTAGCAGGAGCACCTTGCCGCGGGTCCTCCTGGCTTCAAGGTGGGTGTGGGCATCTGCTGCCTGGCTCAGCGGGAAGGCTTGGTCAATCGACAGTTTTAGATTCCCGGACTCAATGGCTGCGAAGAGTTCGCCCATGCGCCAGCTGATTTCCTCATGGTTTTGCGAATAGTGTGCCAGGGTGGGGCGGGTGACAAAGAGTGAGCCCAGGGCGTTGAGCTGTTGCAGGTCAAAGGGCGGTACCTGACCGGACGCCCCTCCGAAGAGCACCGCCATGCCGCGGGTTTTAAGAGTTTTTAGTGAGTCCGAAAAAGTATCTTTGCCAACACCATCATAGGCGACATCAACGCCAGTGCCGTCGGTGAGCTCCCGTACCGCCTGGGCAAAGCCTTCGTAGAGTAGAACGTGGTCAGCGCCGTGGCTTTTGGCTATAGCGGCTTTTTCATCGGTAGATGCGGTGGTGAATACTCGAGCCCCGCGAGCCTTGAGTAGCTGAATAGCGATACCACCTACGCCGCCGGCACCGGCATGAAGGAGCACGTCCATGCCCGCTGTAACCGTGAATGTGGAGTTAATGAGGTAGTGAGCTGTCATGCCCTGCAGGGGGAGGGCAGCGGCGTCCTGCCAAGAAATGCTGGCGGGCACGGTGACGGCGAGGTCTTGATCTACGGTGAAAAATTCGGCGTAGGTAGCGTTTGCATTGGCGGTGGTGATGCGGTCACCCACTGTGAAGCGGGTGACCTGGTTGCCAACTGCTACTATCTCCCCGGCGGATTCTGTGCCGGGAATAAAGGGGAGGGAGACGGGGTAGATGCCTGCGCGCTGGTAGGTTTCAATGAAGTTGACGCCGACTGCCTGGGTTTTGACTAAAACTTCGGTGGGCTCTGGGGTTGGTAGCGCCACCTCTTGTGCGGTGAGGACGGCGGGTGCCCCGGTGTGGCTGAGTTGGGCGGCTTTCATGCTGGGTTGCTTCATGGTTCTAACCCTACTCCTTCAGTTAGCTCATGCCTGACTTTGTACCAGTCCAGTATTACTTTGTACCAGTCCAGTCGGGTTTGTACCGGTAGTGTCGCGGTACAAACTCGGTTTCAGTGGTACAAAGTTTCACTGGATTGGTACAAAGTTGTGGGTGAGCGGCGGCTTCACACTCTGAAATAAAGTGAATAAATATTTACTAT
>JAUMUH010000057.1 GCA_030530765.1 Rothia sp. (in: high G+C Gram-positive bacteria) | reverse complement strand
CAGTCACCGCGCTGCAGCAGCTCTAAGGCTACCTCCGGGTCATGGCCGAAGTTTATGCCTAGATGGTTGACCAGTTCAAGCTCACCATCTGCAGTAACCCTGGCGTAGATAGCCTCGCGGGTAAAAGCGGGGCCCTTACGGATCTGGCTGCCACCGGAGTTATTAGCAATACCGCCAATCACCGAAGCGCCAATGGAGGTAGAACCAATGACCGAGTGCGGCTCACGCTGGTGCGGGGTGAGAGTTTCGGTTAGCTTAGTGAGAGTGGTGCCAGCTAGAGAAATAGCTTCACGGGCGTCGTTAATCAGGTGCACCTGGTTAATCAGGTGGGTTGATATCAGGACGATAGGGCGGTCATAATCTTGAAAACCCGGCCCTGAGCCACCCGTCAGACCCGTATTAGAAGCCTGCGGAATCACCATAAAATCATGCTCGAGACAGACCTTGAGAGCCTGCCACACCTGCACCAGGGTTGTGGGGCGAAGCACCGCAAAAAGAGCGCCACCACCAAAACGGTAGCCCTTACTGAAAGGGCGGGTAGCTTGCTCAGAGGTCAGCACCTTATCCGCACCCATAATGCTTTTGAAGGTATCGAGCGCTTTCTGCTGCTCAGCCGAAACAGTGTGTGAAGTCGACATTGTCTTCATCTCTCCTTACATTCGGTGATAAATAAGCTCTACCAGCCGCGGGCTTCCCACTCGCCCAGGTTCCCACGGTCAGCGCCCAGCGTGGTGTGCTTGCCGTGGCCAGGCAAAACCACGGTGTTATCATCAAAAACATCAAAAATACGCTCGCGCACATCACCCAATAGCTGCTTGAAATCCTCGGGGGAATTGGTTTTGCCCACGCCGCCGGGGAAGAGGGAATCGCCGGTAAAAATGAGGGTGGGGGAGTCAGCGAGATCATTGCCGCGGTAGACCAGGGCAATGGAGCCGGGGGTGTGCCCGCGCAGGGCAATGACTTCAAGTTCAATATCGCCAAAGGTCAGTAACTCACCGCCGGTCAGCAGGTTCTGCACCTGCACACCTTCTTGCTGCTCAATAGCTGCCGCGTCAGCTGCCCCACAGTAAGTAGCAAGGGTGAAAGCCTCAACCGCAGCGGGCAAGGCGCGAATATGATCCCAGTGAGAATGAGTGGTAATCACCGCTACCGGCTTTTTCTCAGCAAGTTGCACCCCACCGTCCTCGCCGCCTAAATCCTCACCGGCAGCTGCCGTAACAAACTTGCTGATGTGTTCAAATTCAGCTGCTGCATCAATGAGTACCTGCGCTCTGCTGACCTTAGACGTTAGAAGATATACGTTATTGTCCATCTCAGAGACAGAAAGCGAGCGAATAGAAATAGCGTCAGTATCATAAAGGAGGTTTCCAGCTTCAGTCATACACCCTATTCTAAGGATTAGCCCTGTTAGAAGGAATAGACTAGAATATATATTCGAAACATTAAGGACGTTAGGCAAAGCTATGGCAGGCGCGCAGACTAAAAACATTAAGCAGAAACTCTCAAACATTAAGCAGGATCTCTCCCACATACGGGTGCAGGGTGCTCGTGAAAACAATCTTATGAACATTGACCTTGAGATACCGCGGGACGCCATGGTGGTCTTTACCGGCCTTTCTGGGTCAGGTAAATCCTCCCTTGCCTTTGACACTATCTTTGCTGAGGGGCAGCGCCGTTATGTTGAGTCCCTTTCCTCCTACGCCCGCATGTTTCTAGGTCAGGTTGATAAGCCAGACGTTGACTTCATCGAAGGTCTGTCACCTGCGGTTTCTATCGACCAGAAATCAACCTCAAAGAACCCCCGCTCAACCGTAGGCACCATTACTGAAATCTACGATTACATGCGCCTACTCTGGGCGCGTGTGGGTCACCCTCACTGCCCTGAATGTGGCGAAGAGATTTCAAAGCAGTCACCCCAGCAGATTGTTGATATTCTCATGAATTACCCTGAGAAAACCCGCCTGCAGGTGCTTGCCCCCGTTGCCTCAGCTCGCAAGGGGGAGTTCGTTGACCTCTTCAAAGAACTGTCTAATCAGGGATATGCTCGTGCCCGCGTTGACGGTGAGGTTGTCCAGCTCACTGACCCGCCCAAGTTGGAAAAGCAGTTTAAGCACACCATTGAGGTGGTAGTTGACCGCATCGCTATCAAAAACAGCGTGCATCAGCGTCTTACTGACTCCGTAGAAACCGCCCTGGGGCTGGCAGACGGTAAGGTGCTCATCGACTTTGTTGATATTGATGAGACGGACGAAGCGCGCACCCGTTCCTTCAGCGAAAATCTTGCCTGCCCCAACAATCACCCGCTGGCAGTGACCGAAGTGGAGCCGCGTGCTTTCTCTTTCAACTCACCTTTTGGTGCCTGCTCAGCCTGTGACGGTATCGGCTCAAAGCTGCAGGTCGATGAAGACCTCATCATCCCTAACCCTGACCTATCCTTGGCAGAAGGGGCAATCACCCCCTGGTCTCAAGGCAAATCAACCAGCGAATACTGGCTGCGCCTATTGGCTGGCCTGGGTGAAGAACTAGACTTTGACCTCACCACCCCCTGGAAAAACCTGCCTGCCAAGGTCAAAAAAGCTATTCTGCACGGTAAAGATTACAAGGTCACCGTTGCCTACAAGAACCGCTTTGGCAGAGAACGCCGCTACACCTCAGGCTTTGAAGGCGTCTACGGCTACATTAAGCGCAAACACGAAGAAACCGAATCAGACTGGTCAAAAGACCGCTACGAACAGTACATGCGCAAGGTTGCCTGCGAAGCCTGCAACGGTGCCCGCCTTAACCCCACCATCCTGGCGGTCAAGGTGGGTGGAAAGTCCATTGCCGATGTCACCGAGATGCCCATGCGCCAGGCGCTCGACTTCCTGCGCTCCCTTACTCTCGCCGAACGTGAAGCTCAGATTGCTGAACTAGTGCTCAAAGAAATTGATGCTCGCCTGCAGTTCCTGCTGGACGTTGGCTTGGACTATCTTAATCTGGCGCGGCCTGCTGGTACCCTATCAGGCGGTGAAGCTCAGCGTATCCGGTTGGCAACCCAGATTGGCTCAGGTCTTGTGGGTGTGCTCTATGTGCTCGATGAGCCCTCTATCGGTTTGCATCAGCGCGATAACCGCCGTCTGATCGAGACCCTCACCAAACTTCGGGACATGGGCAACACTCTCATCGTGGTAGAACATGATGAGGACACCATGAAAGAGGCCGACTGGATTGTGGATGTTGGCCCCGGCGCCGGTGAACACGGCGGGCAGATTGTCCATTCTGGTACCTTTGCCCAATTGCTCAAAAATAAAGAGTCAGTGACTGGCGATTTCATGGCAGGGCGCCGCTCTATCGACGTGCCCGCAACCCGCCGCCCGGTCGACAAAAAACGTACCATCACGGTGATTGGGGCACGGGAAAACAACCTCAAGAATGTTGACGTGGAGTTCCCCCTGGGTGTGTTGACAGCTGTCACCGGTGTATCAGGATCCGGCAAATCAACCCTGGTCAACGACATTCTCTACACCGCCCTAGCCAACAAACTCAACGGTGCAAAGCAAGTGCCGGGCAGACACAAGACCATCACTGGCCTAGACCAGCTGGACAAAATTATTCACGTTGACCAGTCACCCATTGGCCGCACCCCGCGTTCAAACCCTGCCACCTACACCGGCGTCTTCGACCACATTCGTAAACTCTTTGCTGAGACTACCGAAGCAAAAATGCGCGGCTACCAGCCCGGGCGCTTCTGCTTCAACGTCAAGGGCGGGCGCTGTGAGGAATGCTCCGGCGATGGCACCCTCAAGATTGAGATGAATTTCTTGCCCGATGTCTATGTACCCTGCGAGGTCTGTAAGGGTAAGCGCTACAACCGCGAAACCCTAGAAGTGCATTACAAGGGCAAGACTATTGCTGATGTGCTTGATATGCCCATTACTGAAGCGGCAGAATTCTTTGCCGCCTTCACCAAGATTTCCCGCTATCTAGACACCCTGGTGGACGTTGGTCTAGGCTATGTGCGCCTGGGGCAGTCAGCAACCACCCTCTCAGGTGGTGAAGCCCAGCGCGTCAAACTTGCTACCGAGCTACAGAAGCGCTCTAATGGTCGCTCAATTTATGTGCTGGACGAACCGACCACAGGTCTGCATTTTGAAGACATTCGTAAACTGTTGCTGGTGATTCAGGGCCTGGTTGATAAGGGCAATACAGTTATTACCATTGAGCATAATCTGGATGTCATCAAGAGCGCTGACTATCTGATTGACATGGGCCCTGAAGGCGGGGATGGCGGTGGTACCGTTATTGCCACCGGAACCCCAGAGGCTGTTGCGAAGGTAGAAGAATCGCATACCGGCACGTTCCTCGCGGAAATATTGGGCGTATAAGCTCAGCTGTAATCTTGGGCATGGCTGGCGCTGACGAGGGTATGCTAATAAGCAGGTAGATATAACCCTCACAGGGCTATCAGTTCATGGTGATAGGCACACAAGGAGTACTTCATGTCCCTACAGTACAAGGCAACCCAAAAAACCATTGAGGGGCTGCTGCGCACGGTTTTCCGCGCCCGTGTCACCGGGTTAGAAAACTTTCCCAAAGAAGGCCCGGTCATTGTAGCTTCTAATCATCTTGCGTTCTTGGACTCAGTGATTATTTCGGCGCTGATGCCTCGCCGTGTCGCCTTCCTGGCTAAGGCGGAGTATGTGAACTCACCGGGTTTTCGCGGCAAGCTGATGAAGCAAATTTTTCAGGTTATTGACATTATCCCGGTTAACCGAACTGATAAGAAAGAGTCAATGAAGGCACTCGATAAGGCGCTAGAGCGCCTGAATGAGGGTAAGGTCTTTGGCATTTACCCTGAGGGCACCCGCTCCCGAGACGGCCACCTTTATAAGGGTAAAATCGGTGTTGCCTGGCTGGCGCACATGACCGGGGCAACCGTAGTGCCAGTAGGCTTGATTGGCACCGATAAGATTCAGAAACCCGGGTCAAATATGGTCTACCCTCACCGCTTTACGGTGCGGGTGGGCGAACCTATGACATTTGAGAAGCTGGGGGAGAAGATGAGCGGTAAGCAGCGCCGCCAAACCACCGACCAGATTATGGACGCTATCGCTCAGCTTTCAGGGCAGTCCCGCAAGAACGAATACAACGTCTCGCCCTCGGCAGAGCGTGATAGTGGAGTCTAGCCCCTAAGGTACAAATTTTAGTCAGTTTCACAGCTTCGCAGAAATGCTCACCGCCGGCTGACCCTCTCGCAGGCTCGGTTAATTTCCGCTTGATTTTTATTTCCTCGCACGCTCGGAAAATCAAGCTCCATCCCGCCAGCGATTCACGCCAGACCCAGCCAGCCGGCGGGTTCGCATTTCTGCTCAGCTCGACACAACTCATCGGCGCCAGCCCCCTTACCTGAAGAAATGAGAGACTGTGGCGAATCCGGCAGACTACCGCCCTTCACCGGGGGAGATCCCCACTAACCCCGGGGTGTACCGGTTTCGTGATGAGGTGGGGCGCATTATCTATGTGGGTAAGGCTAAGAACCTGCGTAACCGCCTGAACTCTTACTTCGCCAACCCCGATTCGTTGACCCCTAAAACCTATGCCATGGTGCATACCGCGGCATCGGTGGAGTGGACGATTGTGGGTAGTGAGCTGGAATCCCTACAGTTGGAGTACACCTGGATTAAGGAGTATAAGCCCCGCTTCAATATCGCTTTCCGCGATGATAAGAGCTACCCCTACCTGGCAGTTACCCTCAAGGATCGTTTCCCCCGCGCCCAGGTGATGCGCGGTGAAAAAAAGAAGGGAGTGCGCTACTTTGGCCCGTATTCCCAAGTCTGGGCTATCAGGGAAACCCTGGATGCTTTGCTGCGGGTGTTCCCAGTGCGCACCTGCTCAACCGGCGTTTTTAACCGGGCTCAAGCGTCCGGCAGGCCTTGTCTTTTAGGGTATATCGATAAGTGCGCGGCGCCCTGCACCGGCAAGATTTCTATGGAGGATCATCAGCAGCTAGCAGAGGGTCTCTGCCGGTTCATGGCAGGGGGAGCTGAGAAGTTTATTGCCCAATTGACCTCTGATATGAAGGCTGCGGCAACTGATTTTGATTTTGAGAGGGCAGCTCGCCTGCGCGATGACGTTGAGGCTTTGACGAAGGCTTTTGAACGTAATGCGGTGGTGCTTTCGGACTCGGTTGATGCTGATCTTTTCAACTTTGTGGAAGATGATTTGGAAGCCGCGGTTCAGGTCTTCTTTGTGCGTGGGGGAAGAATCCGTGGTCAGCGTGGTTGGATTGTTGAGAAAGTGGAGGACTCCACCCCCGAGGCACTGACCGAACAGCTACTGGCACAGGTCTACGGTGAGGTTGCGGCATCACTTGCAGCGGGTACCACCGCTGAGGAACAGAGCTTCAATGAGCAACAGATTCCTCAACAGATTAACGTGCCGGTTCTACCTACTAACCAACAGCAGGTGCAGGAATGGCTTAGTGGGGTACGTGGCGCTCGGGTAAGTATTAGTGTGCCTCAGCGTGGGGAACGTGTGGAGCTTATGGCAACCGTTGCTGAAAATGCCAAGGCTGCGCTGGCTCTGCATAAGACCCGCAGGGCGGGGGATATCACTACCCGCTCGGCGTCCCTGCTGGACCTACAAGAGGCTTTAGAACTGCCTGACCCGCTGATGCGCATTGAGTGTTACGACATCTCCCACACCCAGGGAACCAATGTAGTTGCCTCCATGGTGGTCTTTGAGGACGGTCTGCCCAAGAAAAACGACTACCGTAAGTTCTCTATCAGTGGGGACGCCGCGCGTGACGATACCGCCAGTATGTATGACGTCATTTATCGCCGTTTTAGGCGCTACCTGGATGAGGAAAAGCCGGGGGCCACCCCGCAGATCTCTGGTGAGATTTCAGCTGAACAGGCGTTGCAGAAGGAGCCTGCTAAGTTTGCTTACCCGCCCAACCTTGTGGTGGTGGACGGCGGTCAGCCTCAGGTTGCCGCAGCTTCGGCGGCACTCAGCGACTTGGGTATTTCTGATATTTATGTGGTCGGCATTGCCAAGCGTCTTGAAGAGGTTTGGGTGCCTGAAGACGATTTCCCAGTGATTTTGCCGCGTACCTCTAACGCTCTCTACCTGATTCAGCGTATCCGTGATGAGGCGCACCGGTTTGCTATTAGTTTTCACCGTTCTAAGCGGGGTAAAGCGATGGTTGCCTCTGCCCTGGATGCGGTAGAGGGGCTGGGGCCAGCTAAACGGGAGGCTCTGATGAAGCACTTTGGTTCCCTTAAACAGCTGGCTGCTGCTAATGAGGAAGAGCTCTTGCAGGTAAGCGGTATTGGCCCGGCAATGGCAGCCAAGATTCGTGCTCATTTTGAGGCGGAGCCTGCTTGACCGGTGCGATAGGCTAGATATGACAGACGTCCCCGGATAGCGAGTAGAAGTAAGGTTATGTCACTCCACTCCCGAGAAGAGGCGCTGAAGCCTCAGATTCTGGTTATCACCGGTATTTCAGGTGCAGGCAGAAGCACCGCCGCTAATGCCCTTGAGGACGAAGGGTGGTATGTGGTAGATAATATTCCCCCGCAGATGCTTGAGTCTTTAGCTGACCTTGTTAAAGAATCCCCTGAGAAGATGTCCCGACTGGCGGTTGGTATTGATGTGCGTGCCCGCCGTCTGCTCAGCGATTTACCTGCTGCTATTAATAAGCTCCGGGCATCTGATGTTAACTTCTCTATGCTCTTTCTTGATGCCTCCGATAAGGACATCATTGCCCGCTATGAGGCACAACGCCGCCCGCACCCGCTGCAAAAGGGTGGGCAGGTAGCAGACGCTATTGCACGGGAACGTAAAATCTTTGCTGATCTACGCGATACTGCCGATTACATCATTGATACATCAGGTAACAACGTTCATCAGTTGGCGCGGAAAATCCGGGAGACCTATGCGCCTGGGCGCGAGCGTCTAATGAATATCACCGTTATGAGTTTCGGTTTTAAGTACGGTACCCCCACAGATGCCCATTACATGGCTGATATGCGGTTTATCCCTAACCCTCACTGGGTACCTGAGTTGCGCCCCCATACCGGGCAGGACGCACCTGTGCGAGACTTCGTCTTTGCTCAGGCTGGTACGGAGGAGTTTATTGAAAACTATCTGCGTTCCTTGCGACCTGTTATTGAGGGCTACCGGCGTGAGGGTAAGCTCTATGCGACCTTTGCTATCGGTTGCACCGGTGGTAAGCACCGATCTGTAGCTGTTTCTGAAGAAGTAGCCCGCCGCCTGGGTGAATTCGGTGATGTGGTTGTTAACATCCACCACCGTGATATAGGCAGGGAATGATGCTTGAGACATCACGTAGCACGAGGTTCCCAGAGACCGGGCTGATACCGTTGCCCGGTTCCACGCAGATGCGCCCGGTCAAGGTGGCCGCCTTGGGCGGAGGGCATGGGCTGTACAGTTCGTTGTCTGCTCTTAGATTGGTGACAGGTTCTTTGACCGCAGTGGTGACGGTAGCAGATGACGGCGGCTCCTCTGGTCGCTTGCGTGCAGAAATGGGGGTGGTGCCTCCCGGCGATTTGAGGATGGCTCTTTCAGCCTTATGCGATGATACGGACTGGGGGCGTACTTGGCGTGATGTGATGCAGCATCGATTTACCTCGGGTGATTCTTCTGCTCCGATGAGCTTAGAGAATCATGCGCTGGGGAACTTGCTGCTTGTGAGCCTCTGGCAGTTGCTCAATGATTGTGTTGCTGGTCTGGATTGGGCAGGGGCATTGCTGAATGCTCGTGGTCGAGTGCTACCAATGGCGCTGGTCCCTATGGTGATTGAAGGGGACGTGGTGAGCATCTGTAATGATGGTTCTATAGCGCGAGATACGGTGCGCGGTCAGGCTAAACTTGCCAAGGCTGAGAACATTGAAAATGTCCGCCTGTTACCTGAGAACACAGAACCCTGTGAAGAGGCAGTTCAGGCGGTGTACGATGCAGACTGGGTCGTGCTTGGGCCAGGTTCCTTCTATACTTCACTGCTACCGCACCTTCTATTACCGGGTATGCGAGAGGCAATTGTGGGGTCGAGCGCGAAGATTTGCCTGGTGATGAATCTTGACCTTAACGGTCATGAGACTCGGGGCATGAGCGCTGCTGAGCATCTGCTCGTTTTGCGTGATTATGCTCCAGAACTTAGGGTTAGTACAGTGATTGCTGACCCGGCTGCTGTAGAGGAGCAGGGTGTTTTTGAAGATGTAGCCCGTGGCATTGGTGCCAGCGTGCTCTGGGTTTCGGTTGCTGAAACCGATGCGCCAGGTGTTCATGACCCGCTTAAACTTGCGGCAGCTTATAAGCAAGTTTTTAAACACTGATCTTACACACTCAGTAATGCCCCACAGGGCAGTTGATATTTGGAGGGAA
>JAUMUH010000056.1 GCA_030530765.1 Rothia sp. (in: high G+C Gram-positive bacteria) | reverse complement strand
TCAAACCAGTCAGCTGCCTCATCGGGCACCAGGTCAGGGGTAATCAAACCTGCACCCCCGGCTGCGGCCAGTTCCTGAGCGAAGTGGTCAACACCGCGGCGCAGCACAGGGTTCCAGTAGGTCATCACCAGCACCACGGCATCGGTGGCAGCGGTAATTTCACGCACGGCACGGAAAAGGTCATCAACCCTGAAACCCTTTTCAATGGCTTCAACGGTGGCGCGCTGAATGACGGGGCCGTCCATGACCGGGTCTGAGTAGGGAAGACCCAACTCGATAATATCGCAGCCGTTCTTACCCATCTCAATGGCAGCAGCAATGGATTCATCGACGCTGGGGTAGCCCACCGGCAGGTAACCAATCAGTGCCGGGCGGCCAGCTGCCTTACATTCAGCAAGACGGGCAGCCAGCTTGGAATTGGGGTTAGCGGCAGGGAAGCTGCCCTTACGGACGGAGTAGGGCGCGGCATCCTGCAGGTCAATGTGGCTCATTATGCGCCTTCCTTTTCTGCCGCTTCGGCGGCTGCTTCTTTGTTACCCACGTTCAGGCTGGTAGAGGGAATAGCCTTGCCCAGGTCAAACCATTTGAGGGCGGTTTCCATGTCCTTATCACCGCGCCCTGACAGGCAAACAATCATGGTTTTTTCGCAGGCGGTGGCGGGGTCTTCTGCCGCCCACTGGCGGGCTACGCGCAGGGCACCGGCAAGGGCGTGGGAGGACTCAATCGCAGGGATGATGCCCTCGGTGCGGCAGAGCAGGCGCAGGGCGTCCATGGCTTCGGTGTCAGTGACCGCCTGGTAGTCTACGCGACCAATGTCTGAGAGGTAGGCGTGCTCGGGGCCAACGCCGGGGTAGTCAAGACCGGCAGAAATAGAGTGGGATTCGATGGTCTGCCCGTCCTCGTCCTGCATCAGGTAGGTGATAGCACCGTGCAGCATGCCGGGGCGGCCCAGGGAGATGGTGGCAGCGTGGCGGTCGGTGTCAATACCGTCACCGCCTGCCTCAAAACCGTAAATCTTCACATCCTTATCATCTAAGAAGGCGTGAAAGAGGCCGATAGCATTAGAGCCACCGCCCACACAGGCTGCGATACCGGTGGGCAGCTTGCCCTCAAGCTCAAGGAACTGCTCGCGGGCTTCTGAGCCAATAGCGTCATGGAAATAGCGCACCATTGCAGGGAATGGGTGGGCGCCAGCGGCGGTACCCAGCAGGTAGTGGGTGGTATCCACGTTAGCTACCCAGTCGCGCAGGGCCTCGTTGATGGCGTCTTTGAGGGTGCGGGAGCCGGTCTGCACCGCAATAACGGTAGCGCCCAGCAGCTGCATGCGGGCAACATTGAGCGCCTGACGCTCAGTGTCTTCTTCGCCCATGTAAACCACGCACTCCATGCCGAAGAGGGCGGCTGCGGTTGCGGTGGCAACGCCGTGCTGGCCAGCACCGGTTTCAGCAATCAGGCGGGTCTTGCCCATGCGCTGAGCCAGCAGCGCCTGGCCAATCACATTATTAATCTTGTGGCTGCCGGTGTGGTTGAGGTCTTCACGCTTGAGGAAGAAGCGTACTCCCCCAGCTTCAGCTGAGAAGCGGGGCACCTCGGTCAGCAGGGACGGGCGGTTGGAGTATTCCGCTGACAGGCGGCGGAACTCAGCCAAGAACTCTTCGTCTTCTTTTGCCTTCTCAAAGGTCTCTTCAAGCTGATCCATGGCAGCAATCAGGGACTCTGCCATGTAACGGCCACCGAACTTACCAAAGTAGGGGCCGGGGGCGTTCTTCAGGCTCTGACCGTTGGTGAGAAACTGGTCGGCTAGGGTTTCGGTCATACCGTTTTCCTTAGGGTAAAAAATTGGGGTGGACGGCGGGGCGCGGCTTTAGCGAGCAAGCCAGGCGGTTCGTGCGGCGGTGCCTGCTTCACGGAAGTCACGCAGGGTTTCGGTGGGAGTACCAGACTTAACCAGTGCCTCGCCCACCAGCACCGCTTTAGCGCCGTGGGAGGCATAGGCGGCAACGTCCTGCGGGCTAGCAACACCGGACTCAGCCACAATAATTGCCTCTGGCGGCAGCAGGGGCGCTAGCTTTTCAAAGGTGGTGTTATCAACCTCAAGGGTCTTGAGGTTACGCACGTTCACGCCCACGATGCGAGCGCCCGATGCTGTGGCGCGCTCAATTTCCTCGGGGGTATGGGTTTCAACCAGGGCGTTCATGCCCAGTTGGTGGGTGAGGTCGAGGAAGCGCACCAGAGTTTCATCGTCGAGGGCAGCAACAATGAGCAGTACCAGGTCAGCACCGTGAGCTCGTGCCTCCCAAATCTGGTACTCATCAACGGTGAAGTCCTTGCGCAGCACGGGGATAGAGACAGCGGCGCGCACGGCGTCCAGGTCAGCTAGGGAGCCCTTGAAGCGGCGTTCTTCGGTCAGCACTGAAATGGCTGCCGCTCCCCCAGCCTCATAGGCCGCTGCCAGGGCGGCGGGGTCAGGGATATCGGAGAGGGCACCCTTAGAGGGGCTTGAGCGCTTGACCTCAGAAATCACCTCAAGGCTAGAATCAAAGGCACCGCGCAGGGCAGCATAGGCATCCAAGGCTGGGGGCTGCTGCGCTACCTTCTGCTTGAGGTCTTCGAGAGATACTGTTTTCTGGCGCTGCGCCATGTCTTCTCGAACGCCCACAATGATGTCATCTAAAACCGTCATGCCGCTCCCCTGCACGCATCAGCTTGCGCACCGTCATCCTAAACTTCTTCCTACCAGTATACGAAAAGGGCACCTCGCTTATGCGCGAAGTGCCCTACCCAGCTAAAGCTTAGTGGTGGTACTTGGTGTGCTTACCGCCCTGACCATAACCGGCTGACCGCAGTACAATGCCGGTTACAATACCGATCAGAATAATTGCTACGCCAACCGCAAAAATGGGGGTGTTTGCCATGTCGAAGCCAACGGCACCAACGATAGCGCCCAGGGTCATGATGGCAACCATTGCCCAAGAAGCAACGGTGTTACCGTGGTTGTTGTAGGGAAGATCGGGGACCATCTCAACGGTCTGCTTTGACATGTCAGTCTCCTTGGTGTGTGTATGAGCGCCCACGAGCATGGGGCGGGCGCACCTGCTCTAGGTCTATCTTATGAGATGAAAGAGCTTTAATCTAAAACCGGTACCGGGTCACGGCAACTTTTTCAACTGTTACCGCGGTAAGCGAGGTCGTTTTGTGGCAGGTGCATAGTGAGCGCAAGCTGGCTTCGGGGCTGGCGTGAATCGCGTGCGAGCTTTGCGAGCCTGCGAGAGGGTCTGCGCGCGCGAACTATGTACCTGCCACAGGTTCGTTTTATTTACCGGTCGGTGGGGTCGATGCCGTCGCTCAGAGCATCCCAGGTGTCAATGTCATCAACGTCTTCATCGGTGCGGACGCGCTGGGCGCGGGCGGCGGCGCGGTCGTATTTTCTGCCCACTGCCCAGCGGGATGAGGCGAAGAAAGCCCAGATGCCGCAGAGCGCTACCAGCGCACCGGCTGCTACTGCCAGCCAGGGCATGGGGGTGAGTTCGTAGAAGTTAGCGGCTGCGGTGGTGCCGGTTGCACTACTGACCTCGCTGAAGGCTGCTGCCTGCGGGTTTTGGTAGACGTTGAAGGCGCTGACCGCAATGCCACCGCCTACCAGCGCCATGATGAGGCTGACCAGTTTTTTCAGGCGAGGGCCGGTGATGCGCACAGCGATTGCTGCCGCCAGGGCTACCAGTGCCAGGGCGCTCACTGCGCTGGCGGCGTCCGCACCGGAGATTTCCAGAGTGCGGGTTTCAACGACGGTGGTGACTTCAGCGCGAATCCATACGGGCAGGGTTGAGCCGAAGGCTGCCCCGGCTGCCAGTAGGGATGCGAGCATGACCCGCCCGGGTGTTGAGAAGCCGGGTGTACGGTTGCTGCCGGTTTGCAGCTGGGGTGCAGGGATATTCTCGGCGGGAAGGTGCTCAGTGTGCTTCTTGGGCATTACTGCTCTCCTGCTGCGGGTAGGGGTGCGAGGCCGGAGGCGGTGATGACGGCGCGTAGGGGCGCTGCTGCCTTATTGGCGGTTTCTTGTGCTTCTGAGGCTGGCACGGAGTCCATGACAATACCTGCGCCCGCCTGCACATAGCCCTTACCGTTTTTGAGGACGGCGGTGCGAATGGCGATTGCCATGTCCATGTTGCCGGCGAAATCGAAGTAGCCGCAAACTCCGCCGTAGATACCGCGGGCGCTGACCTCGTACTCATCTAGCAGCTGCATGGCGCGGGGCTTGGGCGCACCTGAGAGGGTGCCTGCTGGGAAGGCGACGCGCAGCACGTCGTAGGCGGTTTTGTCCTCTGCCAGCTGGGCTTGCACCTCTGAGGAGATATGCATGATGTGGCTGAAACGCTCAATTTCCATGAACTGAGTGACTGAGACGGTGCCGGGGGTGGCAATGCGGGAAAGATCGTTGCGGGCTAGGTCAATGAGCATGAGGTGCTCGGAGCGTTCTTTTTCATCGGCAAGGAGCTCTTCTGCCAGCGCCAGGTCTTCGTCGCGGGTGGCACCGCGCGGGCGGGAGCCGGCAATGGGGTGGGTGGTGGCGAGGCCATCTTTGAGGGTCACCAAGGCTTCGGGGGAAGAACCGACGATTTGGAAGGGCTGCCCGTCCTCGGTTGATTCAAAGTTGAAGAGGTACATGTAGGGTGAGGGGTTGGACTGCCGCAGCACCCGGTAGACGTCCAGGGCGCTAGCGGTATTCTCGGTTTCAAAACGACGGGAGATAACGATCTGAAAGACATCGCCGTCCAAAATGTTCTTCTTGGACTTATCAATGGCGTCCAAGAAGCCCTGTTCATCCCAGGTGTGCTTGACCTTCTTAACCTTCTCTTCAACCTCGGCGGTGCCTACCAGGGTTGAGACGGCGCCGGGGGCGGGTTGGGCGATTTTGTCTAGCATTGCCAGGACGCGGGAGGTGGCGTCCGCATAGGCAGCATCGACATTGTCGGCGGTGCCGTTGAAGTTAATGGCGTTGGCAATCAGGATGACGGTGCCGTCTGCGTTATCGTGCACAGCCATATCAGAGACGATGTTCAGGGCAAACTCGGGCAGCTTGACATCATCGGCGGGGCCACCGGGCAGTTTTTCCCAGTGGCGCACAACATCCCAGCCCATGTAGCCAACCAGGCCGCTGGTGAGCGGGGGTAGGTTGTCAAAGGGCTGGGTATGCAACATATCAAGGGTTTGGCGCACGGCGTCCACGGGGTCGCCTTCGGTTGGTGCGCCAGAGGGAGTGAGCCCCTGCCAGACAATCTGCCCGCCTTTGGTGGTGAGGGTGGATCGGCTGGCCGCGCCTACAAAGGAGTAGCGGGACCACTGCTTCTGCTCGTTAGCGGACTCTAGCAGGAAGGTGCCGGGGGCAGGTTCGCCCTCTGCGCAGACCAGCGCCCGGTAGAGGCCGATGGGCGTCATGCCGTCTGCCAGTACCTTGACGCGCACGGGGATGACGCGGCGGCTGGTTGCCAGTTGGCGGAATTCTTCTAGGGTTGGTTCGATGATGCCAAGATCCTGCATAGTTACCTTACTGGGCGGGGTTGGGGGCGGAGTTCTTTGGTACTTGGGTTGGACTGCGGGGGCGCGGCGTCCTTACCGGGCTTGCTAGGCAGGGCGGCTGCCGGTGACGGTCTCAAGGTCGCCGCCTGCCTGGAAGCAAGTGGTGGTGCCGGTGTGGCAGGCTGCGCCCACCTGGTCTACCTGGATGAGCAGGGCGTCGCCGTCGCAGTCTATGCTGACCTTTTTGACGTATTGGGCGTGGCCGCTGGTGTCACCCTTGCGCCAGTATTCTTGGCGGGAGCGCGACCAGAAGGTGACCCTACCTTTGGTGAGGGTGCGGTGCAGGGCGGTGTCGTTCATCCAGCCCAGCATCAGCACATCCTTGGTGTCATGCTGTTGAATGATGGCGGCAAAGAGGCCGTGTTCGTCGCGTTTGAGGCGGGCGGCAATATCTGCGGGCAGGGCAGCGGGTGACGGTTCAGTGTTCACCCGCATTATTTTAGCCCAAACCGGGATAGGGTGGCGGGGCGGCTATTATTACCCAGAACAAGGACGCGGGTAAATTGGTGCAGTTTTTCGTTCCTGGTGTAGAAAATCTGCACCATGTGAGACTAAGTGCACCACCCTAGGAATTCTGCCTATAGTTAAAGGCATGAAGCAAACTAGCGCAGTTGAAGCCGTCCATTCTGAGCGTACTGCTCTCGTCCAGGTGCTGAGGCAGGCGGGTTCTACCGCCCCTACCCTGTGCGAGGGGTGGGAGACCCGGCATCTGCTGGCGCATTTGCTCTTGCGCGAGTCTAAGCCTCTTGTTGTTCCTGGTATGGGGCTGCCCTTTCTGGCTGGGCACACCGACCGGGTGACCAACCAGCTGGCGGATGAGTTGCTTGAGCAGCGCCGCTATGAGAAGGCGCTGGATGATTTTGCTGCCCTGCCGGGGTATTTTGGGATGCGCCGCCGCTTCCCTGCCCTGGATGCTGCCATGAATACCATTGAGTATTTTGTTCACATTGAGGACGTTCGCCGCGCCGCTGATTCTTGGCAGCCGCGGGATCTTGAGGCGGGCGTCCAGCAGAAGATTTGGGCGGATTTGCTCAAGCGCGGTGGACTGATGGCGCGTAAGCGTTTTGCTGCTGGGTTGGTGTTGGAGGCTCCAGGTTACTCCCCTGCTGCTGCCGCTGTGCTTGCGCCGAAGCCCGGTACTGTTGCCCCGGTTTTGACCGGCGAGCCGGGCGAACTGGTGCTCTACCTCTTTGGACGGCGGGACGTTGCCCAGGTTGAGCTTTCCTAAATTTCAGTGACTCAGTGCATATCTTCCCTTATATGTGCTATTAATAGTTTTTGGCGGCGCCCACGCCTAGCCCCGCCTGTGACTCTAGCGAGCAGGTCAGCGGTGCGAAGGGAATCTGTGTTCTCGGGTAGCAGCCCCGCAAGACGGGTTGTTTGGTTAATGGCAGAGTCTGTGCGTAGCTAGAGTGCGCTAGGATTGTTGCACCCATGACCGCTCACAGCAGCTTTAAGAAACTTGTTCGCGCCCGCATGCAAGAAACGGGGCAGAACTTTACTGCCGCCAGGCAGGACATTCTCAATGAAGGTAAGGACGCCGCGGCGACCCAGGCGCTGATTCAGCAGGCAAAAACCACCCATGAAACCGTAGTTGGCCGTTTCTTCAAAGACGGAGTGATGACCGCCTGGCCGTCGAAGCGGCGGCCGCGCGCCCACGTCCTACTGCATCTGGTGACCTATTTTGACCCTGGCACAACCTACACTGAGCCTGAGGTCAACGAGATTTTGGCGGCGCTGTGGCACGATTTTGCTTTTATGCGCCGCGAGATGGTGGAGTACGGGTATTTGGTGCGCAGCTCCACCGGTGCAACCTACCGGCTAGCAGCAAACATCCAGCGGCGCGAAGGAACAGTGCTGCAGGATGAAGCCCCAGACTGGGAAGCAATCTGGCTGCCCGGCTACCTGGCGGGGCAGCAACTCCCCCACTTGCCTACCTAATCTTTCAGCGCCCTACCTTTGTGGGTAGGTGTTCGAAGGGTTAGGTAGGTAAGCTCTCTGGCATATCGAGGTGACCATTTTGGTATAAAAACAGGCCAGTTTTAAACCATTTTGGTCATCTCGGTTCAGGATGCCTGCCGCACCTCATACCCCGCGGCACGCAGCGCCGCCTTGACCTGGCCGATGCTCACCTCACCAAAGTGGAAGATAGAAGCTGCCAGCACGGCGTCCGCACCTGCCTCAACAGCGGGCGCAAAATGCTCAACCGCACCAGCACCACCAGAAGCAATCAGCGGCACAGAGACCACCTGCCGCACCGCCCTAATCATGGGCAGATCAAACCCAGCCTTAGTGCCATCAGCATCAATAGAGTTCAGCAGAATCTCGCCCACTCCGCGGCGCTCAGCCTCAGCCGCCCACTCCAACAGGTCAAGCCCGGTAAATTTGCGCCCGCCGTGCGTGGTGACCTCCCAGCCAGAGGCAGTAGCGCCGGTCTTCTTAGCGTCCAAGGAGAGCACCAGAACCTGCGACCCAAACCGCTGAGCGATCTCATCAATCACCTGCGGGCGGGCAATCGCAGCGGTATTCACCGACACCTTATCGGCACCGGTGCGCAGCAACTTATCAACGTCCTCAACAGAACGTACACCGCCACCGACCGTCAGTGGGATAAACACCTGCTCAGCACACTGCCCCACCACCTCAAAAGTGGTAGCACGGTCAGCATGTGAAGCGGTCACATCCAAAAAAGTCAGCTCATCAGCGCCCTCAGCGTTATAGCGCTTGGCAAGCTCCACCGGGTCACCGGCATCGCGCAAGCCCTCAAACTTGACGCCCTTGACCACGCGCCCGGCGTCCACATCCAGGCAAGGAATCACACGAACAGCAACGCCCACAGCGCCACCTCACTTTCACTTTTCACACAACAAAAGCGGCGCCCCACGCAGGACGCCGCCGCACAAGCCCTAGAGGCGGGCAGCCTGAATAGCGGTCACCAGAATGCCCCTACCACCGGCGTCATAGAGCTGATCCATCACCTTATTAGCAGCCTTACGCGGCACCATAGACCGCACCGCAACCCAGCCGTCCATTGCCAGGGGCGAGATGGTGGGCGCTTCAATACCGGGGGTCAGCTCCCGCGCCACGCCTAGCTTATCTTCGGCAATGTTGTAGTCAATCAGCACATACTGGCGGGCAATTAGCACACCCTGCAGGCGGCGCAGCAGGCGGCTGAGCCCGCCGTCCTCGGGTACACCGGGGCGCTTAATGAGCAGCGCCTCAGAACGCATAATTGGCTCGCCAAAGGGCTCAAGCCCGGCAGCGCGCATAGTGTTACCGGTTTCAACCACATCAGCAATAGCATCGGCAACACCCAGGCGAATGGAGGACTCAATCGCCCCATCCAGCCGCACCACCTCAGCGTCAATACCGGAACGCTCAAGGTAGTCAGTCAGCAGCTTCTTATAAGAGGTAGCAATGCGCTTACCAGAAAGCTGCGCAGGGTCAGTGAAAACCCCGGCAGGTCCAGCTAAGCGGAAGGTAGAGCGGGCAAAATCTAGCTTGAGGGCCTCTTCTGCATGAGTGCCAGAATCCTGCAACAGATCGCGGCCGGTGATACCAACATCCAGGGTGCCCTCACCCACATATACAGCGATATCGCGCGGGCGCAGGTAAAAGAACTCCACCTCGTTCTCCTGGTCAACCAGCACCAGTTCGCGCGAATCGCGGCGCTGGAGGTAGCCAGCCTCGGTCAGCATGGTAATAGCGGCTTGGGAAAGCATGCCCTTGTTAGGTACTGCAACGCGCAGCATGATGATGTCCTTTGTTTAGAGGTACTTGTAAATATCTTCGGGAGTCAGCCCCTTGGCGATCATCATCACCTGCAAATGGTAAATCAACTGTGAAGCCTCTTCAGCGAATTCAGCATCAGACTGGTATTCAGCAGCCATCCATACTTCTGCTGCTTCTTCAAC
>JAUMUH010000055.1 GCA_030530765.1 Rothia sp. (in: high G+C Gram-positive bacteria) | reverse complement strand
ATTCCGCACGGTTTTCTTTCCTCGCGAACTCGGAAAACCTTGCTCCATCAAAGCCAGCGGGCGGGGTGCGTGACTTATTTCACCCGACTCACTTAAACCCGTTTGAGTAAGCCTCAAAAATAATTCATCCACACTCTTGCATTACATCAAAACTACTTGTACTATGTTCTTCAAGTCCATTTGATTACCTCTCAGCAAAGAAGCTGAAATCAGAAATAACGGAGAATTACATGGAAGTAATATCTAAAACAAGAGCCATGATGGTAAGTATATTGCTAATACTTGCATCTGGAACATCTGAAGCACTCGCAACAAGATGGAATATATCAAGAATTTTCAATCCTAGTGAATCAAGACCTAGGAGAATCACCTATAATCACAAAACAAATTCTGAATCAATCCGGAATTCCAGATAAGTTTGCACAAGAAATTCTATTTTCAGAGAACGAAGCCCAATTCCAAAAAGGAATAACTTCAACATCTATCGCACTTAACAATCAAAATATACAAGCAGAAAACATCGATCAATTTTCCCCCACTAGTACACCCCAAGAAATAGATACGATTCTTACATCAATAAATTCATAAATTCAGGCAAATGCCCCTGTATCATACTATTGGATAAACAGGGAAGGGTTAGAATAAACCTGCGAAGAAATATAAAGGAAAAAATTGAAACAAAGCACAACCTAACTTGGAGAGTCCCCAGAGCAGTGACCAACATGTACCATTCAAAATATTTTGTCAATGGCCAAAAGTACTCTTACGAAGCATACGCCCATAGAATCCAATGCAGAGGCTGGTTCAGATGGCGAAGTTGCAAATCCGTTGAAAGAGTAACTGTAGTTACAAGTGTTGACTTCAGAACCAACACTTCTGATCGAAAACAATTTGGTGTAACAACTACTTATTGCAAGAACCGCGGAGATGTTTGCCCTAATTTTGTCAAAAAAACATTAAATATTTAGGAATTGCTTTGAATAGATTATTATTATCTGCAGCATACCTTGAATATTCACAGGACAAACACTGCATCAGATTAATATCATTCCAAGAAACTACGTCAAATATAAGTATTTCTACAGGTGAAACAATAGAAGTCCACAACACCATAAACTCCATAGATTTGTATCACAAGATTCAAGAAGTCACAGACTTATCCATAAATGAACCAACTGAAGAGCAACCGGCTATATCATCCAAAGTTTCACAGGCATGGCCAAATCTACTCGATGATTTAGGGTCTTACTATGGTGCATTTTCAGAAATTCCAGTCGATATCCCAGTGAAGTTAGTTGAGATAGAAAGGAGTCAAAGCAACGCTCGCATCACACTAAGCTATCATGATAAATTACATCATTTTATCTATCTGTTTGACGGATACCCCGCTGCATTACCCGTTTCTCTAAGCTACCTAGTACTCAGACCCGCAGAACAGCCATTTGAACCTGAGATTAAAAGAATTCTAGCTAAAATACCTACAGTAGGAAAATAATTCAATACCACCTCATGCACCGCTACGAAGATGCCAAGGTGCTCTTCGGACGCTAAGGCATAAGGCTCCTTTTCTATAGGCTTATTCAAAAGTCTCCCCAGCCGCCAAAAACACTAACCCCCGCACCACCGAAAACACCCGCTGGTAGAACCCCAACGGTCGCCTAGACCCAGTATGCAAAACACGCCAGACCTTCACATTGGTAATGACCCGCTCAACGACCGAACGCAGCCTATTGACCTGACGATTCACCGACTTACGGTTCCGGCTTAACTTCTCACCAGCAGGTTTCTTACTCGGCGTCATCATCCCTAGCCCAACATACCCTTTATCAACCAACGTCGAAGATGGGGCCGTTGTCTAGTTGGTGGGTGTAGCGTGGTTGCCCACTTTTGAATAAGCCTCATAGAAGGCGCTGCTTCCTCCCACTAGGGCAGGAAACAGCGCCTTCTTTTGTTTTTCACAGCTTAGACACAGGAATCCCCTGTTTAATAGTTTCCATGGAAAGTAAAAAACGTTACGCTCTCATCGGTACCGGCGCAGTTGTTCTCCTCAGCGGAACCGCTGCAATCGTAGGCCCCGGTATCTACGCCAACATGCAAGAAGCAAACAACGCTGCCGCCCCCTCAATCACCATGAGTGCCCCTGCCTCATCTCAGGCAACAGACGCAACCAGCGCCGACGCCAGCAAGCCCGTCCTTGCAGGCTCCTGGCAGGTAGCTGACGGGTCAGAAGCTGGCTACCGCGTCAACGAGGTGCTCAACGGCCAGGACGTCACCGTCACCGGCCGCACCAGCGACGTCACCGGTAACTTCACTGTAAGCGAGCACGGTACCACCCTTGAAACTGCCACCTTCACCGTTGACCTTTCAACCGTAGCTACCGACAGCGACCGCCGCGACAAGTACTTCAAGAACACCACTATCGACACCAATACCTACCCCACCGCAGAGCTCACCATCACCGAGCCCGTTAACCTGGGTGAGGCTGCAAAGAGCGGCGAAACCAAGACCGTTGAGGTCACCGGTCAGCTGACTATCAAGGGCCAGACCCAGACCGTGACTTTCCCTCTGGATGTAGCTGGTAACGGCGAACAGGTACAGATTGCAGCTTCCCTACCCATCTCTTTTGCCGACTACGGCATTGAGGCACCCAGCCTAGGTTTTGTTTCCGTTGAAGATAAAGGCTCCATTGAGGTTCAGCTGACCGCCACTCCGGCAGCATAAACCCTTTTTTGAATATAGCTAAAGCCGCTGACTCTGTTGCCGAGTCAGCGGCTTTAGCGCGTCTTAGACAGTGAAGTTAGCCGCGGAAGAAGTCGCCCATGTTGCGCCGCCCGGCGACCTGCCCGGCGTCCGGCGCAACAATGACGGTTTGGGCGCAGGCGTAGTGGGTAGCAGGGGCAGGGTTGCCCTCGCCGTCGGTATCGCCGCCGTCCACTGCTCGCAAGGTAGCAGCCGGGTCGACACTGCGTTTCACCACAGCCAGGGCAATGGGGCCAGCCTCGTAATGCAGAGCCACCGAGCTGATGTAGCCCACCTTTTTCTCACCGGCAAAAACCGGGGTGCCCACCTTCGGCAGGGTGTGTTCGGAGCCGTCCAGGTCAAGAAAGACCAGGCGGCGCGGTGGGTGGCCCAGGTTGTGCACACGGGCAACAGTTTCTTGCCCCTTGTAGCAGCCCTTGTTCAGGTGCACAGCGGTGCGCATCAAATCGAGTTCGTGCGGAATAGTTTTAGCATCAACTTCAGCGCCAAACCGGGGGCGCCAGGCTTCAATACGCAGGGCATCAGCCGCCCAAGAGCCAGCAAGCTGCGCACCTTCAACGGCATCAAGTAGCTTGTGGGAGGGCACAATAGTTAGGTACCAGCGGTAGTCAGCACCGGGGTGGTCAGTGCTTTCGGGGACATAGGTGTAGCCGCCGGGCACCACCCCCTTGTCCCAGGGATCCTGCCAGACCAGCCCTTCAGCCAGGACGGCAGGTGCCCCGCTGACCTGCCGCGGATCCAGGGTAGAGCCCAGTACCGCATGGGTTTCGGTGCGGTTGGTAATCTCAACGCGCAGCATGAACTTCATGCGCTCAAGGTAGGCAGCCAGGTCAGCGGCAGCTGCTCCTTCGGTCATCAGCCAGACCGCGCCGTCCGATTCGAGGGCATAGGCCCAAAAATCAATGCGACCCTGGGGTGAGAGAAAGAGCAGTTCGGCGCTCTGCCCCTGCCCCAGGTTAGTCAGAACCTGGGAGGAAAGGGTGGTGAGCCAGGAAAGGCGGTCTTCACCTTCAACGGTGAGAACCCCCAGCTGGGAGTAGTCCACCAGGGTGAGCTTGGTGCGGCGCGCCAGGGCACGCTGCTCAGCCATAGGGTCACCGTAGTGGGCGGCAACCCCGTCATCAGCACCGCTGGCGGCAAAGGCACCGTGACGCGCTAGCAGGGGGCTGCGGTAGTCAGCAGTTTCCATCGTTCTTCTTCCTCCCAGAGCCTGAATTTACTTGTCAGCGTCAGGTGAGCTGGCGTCGTCCTCATCAAGGCTGCCGAACATGGTAGTGCCCAAATCATCACCGGTCATTGAGGAGGTCTTGCGCAGTTCAGCTGATGCATGCTTTTCAAGCTTGCGGGTGACGGGGTTGGCGGTTTCCCAGTCCCACATGAGGTTGCCGTTAACCAGGCCCCAGAGGCGCACGCTGCCTGCGTAGTCCTTGGTGATGTCGTCCTTGAGCATGTTGCCGGTCTGCATGCGCACTACCGGGCCCTTAATCATGCCCACATAGTTTTCGGTCAGACCGCCGGGGTGGGCAATGGTTGCCAGGATGTTGAAGCCGTCGTCCTCATTGCGCAGGGTTTCCACAGATTCTGCATCTTTATGCACGGGCACCACATCAGCTGGCACCAAGCCGGGGCCAATGTCGCCATCTTCCTGCTTACGGTCGATCTGCCAGAAGCCGGTTTCAACGGTCAGCGGGCGCAGTTTCTGGCCCTTATCATCGAGCAAGAAGGATTCTGCGCGGTATTCAACGAAGGGCAGCCCGTCTTGGGTGAAGGTAATAATTTGCCCGAAGGGGGTTTCTTCAGCACCCTCGTACCAGAGGGAGCCGGTGCCTTCCCAGGTGCCCAGCAGCCATGAGAGGGGCACGAGTTCGGGGGTTAGATTTGAGGGGATTTCAATAGCCATAGCCACCAGTTTAGTCGTTGCCCCGGACGGCGGGTAGCGGCTTGGGTGAGGGCTTCGTCCTTGGCGGTGAGCTAGCTCAGTTCGCCCCTCCCCCAAGTTTGTACCATTCCATTCACAGTTTGTACCACTGGGGTGGAGTTTGTACCGGTACTCTACCGGTACAAACTCGCTTTGATTGGTACAAAGTTTCAGCCAAGTGGTACAAACTGCCTGGGTGAGGGGCAGAAAAATGCCCCGCTCATCAGTGGGCGGGGCATTGCTCGGGAGCTTGGAACAGGCTACTTCTGACCGCGAAAGAGACCGGTCAGCACGAAGCCGATGCAGGTGAAAATTGCTAGACCTGCCAAGCCCAAAAGGGTGAGAAAGAAAATTTCAAGTGCTAGTAAACTCATACCGCTACCCTACCATGTTCGTGAGGAAAGTCGCACAGATATACCCGATAACACCGATAAATGCTACGGGTGTTACGCCCAGGGTCACCGCGCCTCGGCGCGGGCCTTCTTTAGGCCCGGCTGAAATGACGCGAATACCAATAAGCCCCAGCAGCAAGCCGACCAGAATACCAATAGAAACAACGGGGGTGGCGCTTTCGGTTGCCTCAGCTAGGCTGGCAAGCCCCACCCAGCCAGCAACAGAAACAGACGCAAGCACGCCGGTGACGCAGCTGATCACAGATTCTAGGCGCCCCACTGCACCCTCACCGCGGGCAAGCTCAACCATAAAGCTGGCAACCACACCAACAGCGGCAATAGCGGGGAGCAGCTCAAGAGGGGTAGATGAGTTCACAGTCAGCCAGGAGTACAGCACTGACGTGGCACCTGCTAGCAGCACAATCACAGAGTGAGAGGTAATGCGGGTACGGCCGCGTAGCTCAGCGATACCGGTAGCAGCTGGCCAGCCACCTGCGATAAAAAGAACCGCGCCGAAACCGACCAGGGCAGCAGCCCAGGGGGCAAGAGAAGCCGCCAGGACGAAGGCGAGCAGGGTGATCGCTGCCGATACGGCTACCAGCTGGTAGCGGGAGCGCGGGGTAGCACCGATCTTGCCAATAGGGCCCTCGTACACGGTTCTTTGGCGGGCTCGGCGTAGCCTGCTCAGTTCTGGCACAAAAGTGCGCAGGTTGCGTGTGTGGCTAGTTTCTTTCTGGGGCACTGGGTCTTCTTAATCTTCAGGGCAGGGCTCTTGTACGTGTTTTTATATTTTCCCGTATTGCGAGCCTGTTTATCAACGTTGCTGGGGCGGCGTTTTATACTTAGCAGTAGAGTGACCAGTGGTGCGGGAGGTGAAAACAGCATGGTGCACATTGTTTTGTTGAGTGATAGTTCGGTTGACGGTGCTGATGTTGCGCCGTCCTTGGGTTTGCTCACGCACAAGATATCGTTTCTGCCCCTAGGGGCTGCTTTGTCCACTGTGGTGGCGCACTCCCCTGATGTGGTAGTGGTTGATGCCCGCGAGCAGTTAGTTGCCGCCCGTAATAGCGCCCAGCTGTTGAAGGGTGCAGGGCTTTCTGCGCCGCTGATGATGGTGCTCACCGAGGGCGGTATGGCTGCGGTTGCCGCACATTGGATGGTCGATGACATTATGCTCAGCTCTATTGGCCCGGCAGAGCTAGAGGCGCGCTTGCGCCTTGCTTCTGCGCAGGCTGAGGTGAGCGACGCCCCGCAAGAGACTGTGATTAGAGCCGGTGGGGTTACCGTTGATGAGGCCTCCTACTCTGCCCGGCTTCAGGGTTCGCCTTTGAATCTGACCTATAAAGAGTTTGAGTTACTGAAGTTTTTGGTGCAGCATCAGGGGCGGGTTTTTACCCGGTCGCAGTTGCTGTCTGAGGTCTGGGGCTATGACTACTACGGTGGTACCCGCACCGTTGATGTGCATATTCGCCGTTTGCGGTCTAAGTTGGGCCCGGATCACGAGCAACTGATTACTACGGTGCGCAATGTGGGCTACAGTTTTAACTCCCCGCGCACCGGTGAGCGTTAAGTGTTCTTGTTCTTGGCATTCCGTTTTTGGTCTTTTGGTGAAAACCTATGGGCAGCAGGTCAGCTGGCAACTAGAGTAGTTTTTGTAGGCTTGAGATGGCAGAGAGGCAGAAGAGCATGACGGAACAGAAGTTAGCGTGGCAGAGCATTACCGCCGAGACGGTAGGCCGTTTTGAGCAACTAGCGCACGAGGTAGCAGCCTTTGATGGCGCTCAACCTTTTTCTGAGCAAACACTGGTTGAAGCGCGTAAAGCTGCGCGCGGTGACCTGGGGAATTTCAGGCTCCTCGCTACCGAATCAGACGGAGTGCCAGTGGGTTTTGCTGCCCTGGTGAGAGAAGAGGCAGGCTGGTTATTAGAAGCAGCTGTCGCCCCCTCCGCCCGCGAGCGCGGTCTTGGTTCAGCGCTGGTAGCTGAGGTTTTATCTGCTGATGATATCGAGCTACTTTCTGCCTGGGTGCACAGTGGCTCTGATGCTTCTAGCCCCGCTATAGTGTCGGCGCAGAAGCTAGCTAAGAGGTTTGGGTTTGAGGCGCAGCGGGAGCTTTATAAGTTGGGGCTTGCCCTGACGGAGCAGGTGCGCACCGGCGTCCTTGCTGCAGCTGAGGCTCAGCCGCTACCGGCGGGGTTGACCCTTACCACCTTTACCCCGCAGGACGGCGCGGGGTGGGCTGCTGCTAATGCGGCGGCTTTTGCGCATCACCCCGAGCAGGGCAGGCTGACTGTGGCTGACCTTGAGCAGAGGATTGGTTCTGCTTGGTTTCGAGCTGAGGGTTTTTTCTTAGCCAAGGATGAGGGCGGGCAGATTGCCGGTTCTCACTGGACCAAGATCCCGGTAAATCAGGAAGGTGCTCTTGAGGGTGAAGTGTACGCTGTGGGTGTTACCCCCGGTTGGCAGGGTAAGGGGCTGGGTAAGGCCTTAACTCTAGCCGGTATGGCGTATCTTGCCAGCACTAAGTATGAGCCAGGCAAGGCTCTTGAGCGCATTGTGCTTTATGTTGATGCTGAGAATACCGCTGCTGTTGCTCTTTACCGCTCTTTGGGGTTTTCGCCCCTCGCTGTTGACCGCCAGTATGGTGCCCCGCAACCATCCTAAAGATTTTGTTGTGACCACCCAGAAGGGACTCTACCGCTTATGACCACTACACCAGGTACGCCCGCGCAAACCAGCCACCACATTGGTGGTGACATCAATAAGATTGAGCGTGCTGAAACCCGTGTTGACCGTATTGATGCTAGCGAAAAAATTAAGCTACCTAACCTTGCCGGTGATTTTGGTAGTGACCGTTTTTTGGACCGCGAGACCAGCTGGATTGAGTTCAACACCCGTGTGCTTGAGCTTGCTGAGGATCCCAATCTCTATCTGTTAGAGCGCCTGAATTTCTTGTCTATTGTGACCTCTAACCTCGATGAGTTTTTCATGGTGCGAGTTGCAGGTCTCAAGCGCCGTATCGCCACCGGTATCGCTGTTCCTTCTGCTGCGGGTCTTACCCCAGAGGAGCAGATGGAAGAAATTGCAGAGGCGGCACACGCGCTGCAAGAGCGCCAGGCTAGGGTATTTCACGAGCAGGTTTACCCTGAGCTTGAGAAAGAAAAGATTCGCATCGTGGGTTGGAAGGACCTTGAGAGCGACGCTAAGGAGCGATTGTCAAAGTTCTTCCGTTCCGAGCTCTTCCCTATTCTCACTCCCCTGGCTGTTGACCCGGCTCACCCCTTCCCCTATATTTCTGGGCTGTCGCTGAACCTCGCCGTCATTGTGCGTAACCCGCAGACCGGTAAGGAACTCTTTGCCCGTTTGAAGGTACCCGAAACTATTGACCGCATGATTTCTATTGACGGTTACCGGGCGGTTAATTCGTCCTCTGCTGAGGCCCGGTTTATTCCGCTTGAAGCCATTATCGCTGAGCATCTGGACGTGCTCTTCCCGGGTATGGAGGTGGTGGAGCACCATGCCTTCCGCGTGACCCGTAACGAGGATCTTGAGGTTGAAGAGGACGATGCAGAGAACCTGCTCAAAGCGCTAGAGAAAGAGCTGTTGCGCCGCCGTTTTGGCCCACCTGTTCGTTTAGAAGTTGAGGACACCATCAACCCCAATATTCTGGAGCTTTTGGTATCTGAGCTGGGCATTGATGAGCACGAGATTTATAAGCTACCGGCTCCGTTGGATATGCGTGGCTTCTCAGCCATTGCCAAGGCGAACCGCCCGGCTCTGCACTACCCCAAGCACGTGGCACATACCTCCCGCTGGCTTAACGCCAACGAAACCTCTAAAGCGGCAGATGTCTTCTCTGCTGCCCGTAACCACGATGTGCTCTTGCATCACCCTTACGATTCATTTGCCACCAGCGTCCAGGCTTTCTTGGAGCAGGCAGCCGCTGACCCCAAGGTTCAGGCTATTAAGCAGACTCTCTACCGTACCTCCGGTGATTCGCCCATCGTGGACGCTCTGATTGAGGCAGCAGAAGCAGGTAAGCAGGTTCTGGCGCTGGTTGAGATTAAAGCCCGCTTTGATGAGCAGGCTAATATCAAGTGGGCCCGTAAGCTCGAACGCGCAGGTGTGCACGTGGTCTATGGCATTGTGGGGCTCAAGACCCACTGCAAGCTGTCCCTTGTTGTACGGAAAGAAGCTGACGGGTTGCGCCGCTACTGCCATATCGGTACGGGCAACTACCACCCCTCAACCGCCCGTTTTTATGAGGATTTGGGGCTTATTACCTGCGACCCGCACATTGGTGAGGACATCTCGCGTCTGTTCAACCAGCTCTCTGGGTACGCCCCCAAGACCACCTATAAGCAGCTGCTGGTGGCACCGAGGTCTTTGCGTTCGGGACTGATTGATAACATCAACAAGGAAATTGAGCACAAGCTGGCTGGTCACAAAGCTAAGATTCAGATTAAGTGTAACTCTATGGTCGATGAGGCAATTATTGACTCCCTTTACCGCGCATCCCAGGCAGGGGTTGAGGTGAACGTTGTGGTGCGAGGTATTTGTGCCTTGCGCCCCGGGGTGCCCGGTCTATC
>JAUMUH010000054.1 GCA_030530765.1 Rothia sp. (in: high G+C Gram-positive bacteria) | reverse complement strand
TTGTGTTTGTGGCCACTGTATGGTTTTGAGATACCAACTGCTCAGGCAGATTTTTCAAGCGAGGGGTCTAGAGCTAACGCTCTAGACCCCTCGCTTTTTCTATGCCCGAAAACACCGGCTTTATAAGGAGCCCACCATTTTAGTGCAAAGAATGGTGGGCTCCTTCTTTTTACACAAGAACTGATGGGGCAAGAGTGAGTTCGAAAGTGAACTCGGTAGCGTCAAATCGGTACTGGGGCAGCAGCTCAGGGCCACAGCTGTTGGATCCGATACCGTTTTGCTGGTAATCCAGGGAAAGTACCGTTGCGCCTGCTGGTCTTAGCTCAGTGTTACGAGTAGCTCGAGTAATCTCTTCAGCGGTAAAAGGCGAGGCATTGAAAGAGAAACCTTCTTTCCCCCCTATACGGTTGCCGGTCACGGCTAGACTCAGCCCTTCACCATTTAGCTGCACAAAGCTGACATCAGAGCGCGAACCGTTTTCCTGTGGCATGATGTAGTCCTCATGCAGACCTTCAACGGTATTTTCAAAGAGGGAATGCCAAACGCTATGGTGCTTATCGAGGTAGTTCTCGTGAGGCCCCAGCCCAAAGTACCGTACCGATGCCATGGCATCTGGCAAGAAGAGTCTCAGCCCGAAGCGCGGCAGAGAAGGAAATTCTGGGTCTTTGGTTGCTGTTAGCCGAACATCAACCTGCCCTGATGCAGCAACCTTCCACGTAGCGTCTACCGTCATGATACGCTGCACCGTTGGTGCCACTAGACCAAGCCGTGTGGCAATCTCTACCGCACCGTCCTCACCGGTGCTGAAGCTAGTGGAATAGGTGCGGGTGTACGCCTGATTAAAATGAGCACGTTGCCACTCTTGACGAATATACATGTCATTATCAGTAGGTGCCCGCCAAATCTGCACATCCATGGGAGAAATAAGCAAGGGACGGCCTGCGAACTCCATGCTACTGAAGGCGCCGGTGAGGCGGTCAAAGATATAGGTGAAGTTGCCGCCGCGTAGAGTGAAAGCGGTAGCACTTTCCTCTGTGGTGATACGGCCACTGGTTGCCGGAGCAGCAGGGAGGGTAAAGCTACCGGCGCACCACCGAACCTCGTCAAACCCTAAAATATGACCGGCAGGCAACAACACCTCACCGGCAGGAGCAAAGTCTACTGCCAATTCACTAGTCACCCGAACATAAACCGCCCCGGACGCAGGGACATCAGCCGGGGCAAAAGGCAACGAAGTGCTCTGCCCCGGTGCTAGCGCAGGTAGGTCAAGGGCGCCGTTTTCAGTCTCTACACCGTCGACCTCTACGGTATACCGAAGATGCACCAGCCGCGAGACATCAGTGAAGTTCAGATTATTGTAAACCGTCAGTTCTCCCATCTCTGGCGCGAAGGAGACACGCAGCGGGCGGAAGACCTGCTTTGCCTCCAACAGGCCGGTGTGCGGGGTGCGGTTGGGGTAAACCAGCCCATCCATGCAGAAGTTACCGTCGTGAATAGCTTCGCCGTGACCCCCACCGTAGAAGAAAACCTCACGACCTGCGCCATCCTTGCCCTGAGCAACGGCGTGGTCAGTCCACTCCCAGATGAAACCACCCATCATACGGGCGTCCTCATCAATAACCTGCTGCTAATCAGCTAAATCACCGGGGCCGTTGCCCATAGCGTGGCAGTATTCCATCAGCAGGTAAGGTCTTCCCAAGAGTCCGCTACCCACCTCACCGCCAACCGATGTGGTTGCGGCCAAATCATCGGCAAGGTAACCGCGAATATCACCAATAGAAGGGTACATGCGCCCATAGATATCGATGGGGGAGAAGTCATAATCCCGGCGGCTACCCGAATTAAAGGCGCCCTCGTAGTGGGTGAGACGGGTAGGGTCAAAGCCTTTAACCCAGCGTAGGGCAGTCTCAAAGGTTACCCCGTAGCTGCCCTCGTTACCCGCCGACCAGAAAAGAACAGAAGGGCGGTTTTTCTCTCGCTGCACACACAGCTGCATACGGTCAACAGTAGCTGCAGTGAACATAGGGTTATCAGAGACTAGCTCATTCCAATGCTCTACCTTGTTGGTGTAGGCTTCATCGCGCAGATACTTCAGCTCGCTGCCGTGACTCTCGTTATCAGCTTCTGCCATCACCATCAGACCCATCTCATCTGCCAGCTGGTAGAGGTAAGGGGAGCCGGGGTAGTGGCTAGTACGCACCGCGTTAATGTTGTGCTCTAGCATCATTGTGAAGTCGCGTTTGACATGGCTGATCGTAACAGCTGGACCCACATAGGGGTCAGAATCATGGCGGTTAGCCCCACGAATTTTAAAGGGGAGACCGTTAAGTTTAACCACCGCATTGTCAACGGTGACCTCACGTAGCCCAACCCGTTCAACAATACGCTCGTTCTCGGTCTCCACGGTGAGGTGATACAGATACGGAGTCTCAGGAGTCCACAGCTGCGGGTCAGCTATCTCTAACTGCACCGAATGGGTATAGCCTTCTCGGGTGGAACCTTCAGCCAGCTGCCCATGGGCAACCACCTGCCCCGCCGCGTCCTCTAGCAGGACGCTGGTGGCGACCTGACCGGTGAATGTTGCATCAATGTGCACGGTGGCGCTCTTAGCTACACCTGCGACCAGCTCTGATAAAGAAGAGGTAACAAAAAAATCCTTGAGCGCAGCTTCAGGGCGCTGCAAAAGATAGACATCACGGAAAATACCAGAAGTGCGGAACTTATCCTGGTCTTCTAAATAGCTGCCATCGCACCACTTCAGCACCAACACCGCCAGGCGGTTGCTACCTGTTACCAGATACTTGGTCACATCAAACTCAGCCGTTGCATGTGATACCTGGCTGTACCCGGCATAAGCACCGTTCACCCAAACATAGAAGCAAGAATCAACGCCTTCAAAATTCAGCAGCGCCCGTGGCGCACCGACCACCGGGGTGTATTCGAACTCGCGTACATAGGCACCAGCAGGGTTAGCATGTGGAACATAGGGCGGATCAAGGGGAAAGGGGTAGCGAATATTCGTGTACTGGTGGCTATCAAACCCGTGATTTTGCCAGATACTGGGCACGGGCAACTCAGTGAAACCCTCCAGGCTATAGGTGGGTGTGAAGAACTCTTCAGCCACCTCATAGACACTATCGAAATAACGGAACGCCCAAGTGCCGTTTAATGACGTCAACCGATCAGAGCGTTCGCGCTCATAGACTACATCGCGAGCTTTTAACGACGAGTGTGGCGAGGTGGGGATGTAATAGGTTCGTGGAGCTTCAGTGCCCTCATGCAAGACATCTGGGTTTTCAAAATGCTGTGGGATAATCATAGGCTTCTTAGGTTTCAGGGAGTACAAGAGGGCAGATAGCAATGGTGTTGGTTCGAGAATTTTCCATTACTACCTGCCCTCTCGCATCTAAAGAATAGGTGGGGTTTATCGGTCCTGAGCCGCTGCCGGGCCAGGGGTGGCTAGCAGGAACTCTGGGTGGTCAAAACCAGCCTGCTCGTAGGCTGCTGCTACCGCCTCAGCGACCACTGAGACATCGCTTTCAGCAACCAGGGCAATAGCTGAACCGCCAAAGCCGCCACCGGTCATACGTGCCCCTAGAGCACCTGCAGCCCGCGCAGCGTCCACAGCAACATCGAGCTCTTCACAAGAGACCCGGTAGTCATCGCGCAAAGAATCATGCGAAACATTCAGTAGCTGACCCAGCTGCGCCCACGTTTCTTTAGTTGGGGTGCCGCTCTCAAAGAGCACTAGGCACTCTTCAACGCGGGCAATCTCAGTAAAAGCATGGTGGAGAGCAGCCCGCGCGGTTGCCACATCAGTTTCTGGTGGTAAGGCAATTTCACCAGAAGCCACCAGCGCCTCCCACCTAGCAACCAGATGTTCAGCCTCTTTCAACGTGGGCGTACCCTCAAAGAAATCCCGTAAGGTGCTAACACCAAGAGCCTCAGCGGTAAAGTCACAGGCTGCACGACGCTTGGCGTATTGGCCGCCCGAGAGATTGTGGTGGGCACGGGTATCAATGACTAGAAGTGCCAAACCTGCCGAGGCAAGATCCACGGTCAGAGGCCGGGTTGAAAAATCGCGGCAGTCAATAGCTAATACAGCGCCCTCTTGCGCTCGCAAAGAGATGGACTGGTCCATACCGCCGGTGTTTGCCCCGGCGATCTCGTTCTCTGCGCGGATACAGGCGGTTGCCAGTTGGGCACGCCCAGCATCAGTAGCAGCCAGTGGCTCGCCACCGCCCACTGCAGCGGCAAAAGCGTCAAAGGCAAGTGCCACCGAGCACTCTAGGGCAGCGGATGATGATAGCCCGGCTCCCAAGGGCACAGAGGAATCAATGGCAATATCGGCACCAGGAAGGCTATGAGCTGTAACCAAACCTTCCTGAATCATTGCCCAAGGAACACCCGCAACATAGGCTAACCAGCCATCAATAGCGCCTGGCGCGATATCCTTGAGAGCAATCTGGCGCGGAGCCTGAGAAGCCGTTGCCCCGGCGTCCCCCTGAGCCGTAATAGCCCGAATCACCCCATCAGCCCGTGGTGCCACCGCAATGTACGTGCGCTGCGGCAAGGCAAAAGGGAGCACAGTGCCACCCGAATAGTCAATATGCTCACCGAGCAGATTAACGCGCCCAGGTGCTGAATACACGGCAGAAGGCTCATCACCAAAAGCTGCGGTAAAAGCCTGCACCGCATTACTGATGAGGACGGCGGGTTCTTGGGTCTTCTTCCAAACAGGTATCATTTGCCTAGCTCCTTAAAACGTGCGGCAATGCGCTCGGGTGTGGTATCAGAAATCCAGGCAGCCATTGCAGACTCACTACCAGCTAAGTACTTCATCTTGCCTGGAGCGCGTAGTAGCGAGAATGCGTGCAAGAACATGCGCGAGATGTTCTCACCTCCCTGAACTGGGCGCTGGTGCCAAGCTGCAATGTAGGGGGTCTTATCTACCCCATCAAAAAAGTTATCCAGGCGCCCTAGCATATCTAGGTAGACTTCGGTCAGCTCATCCTTCTCAGTCTCGGTCAGCTCAGTGAAATCTGCTGCTGCTCGGCGTGGAATAACAACAAACTCTACCGGCCACTTAGCGGCAAAGGGAACATACACCACCCAGTGCTCGGTCTCGCGTACTACACGCGCCCCAGCTGTCAGCTCAGACTCCAACACTGACTCCAACAAATCACCGCGCCCCTTTTCTGCCCAGGCATCTGCCTGGCGTGCTAGGGAAGCTGTGAAGGGGGGAAGATAAGAGTAGGCATAGATTTGACCGTGTGGATGATGCAGCGTGACCCCAATTTCTTCACCGCGGTTCTCAAATGGAACGACCTGCTTAATGCCTTCTAACTGGGACAACTCACGGGTGCGGTGCACCCATGCTTCTACTACAGTACGGGCGCGCTTATACCCTAGCGTACCGAAAGAGCCTTCAGGGTCTTGAGTGAAACTAACAACCTCGCAGCGCCCAGCAGGAGCGGTCTCAAAAGCCAGCGGGTCATCGTTGACGAGCGAATAGGGGCCCTGCAATGAGGGGAAGCGGTTTTCAAAAACCACCACGTCATATTCGGGTTCGGGTATTTCACCGGGTACACTCCCCACACCTGCCGGAGCTAGCGGATCTTCATCTGCTGGGGGGAGGAAAGTACGGTTCATGCGGTGTGCCGCTAGAGCCACATAATCCCCGGTGAGTGGGTCTCGGCGAATAGAGGCTGACTCCTGCGGCGGTAGGGTGCGCTTTTCAAGCGGGCGTGAATCCCTGGCGTCGCGCTTCTTAGCGCCGGTGACGTACTCCTTGGAATCATCAAAGAAGATAATCTCTCTGCCGTCAGCCAGGGTGCCTCGGGAAACTTTTACCTGTACATCGCCCATAGCTAAGCGATCACCAGCCTTTCTACGGAATCGGTGAGAAAAGTACGTGCATCGGCGGGAATTTCTGCCGTAGTGACCACAGCAGATATCTCGTCCCACGAGGCAAAACGCGCCAGGCCCGGGACGCCCCATTTGGTGTGGTCAAAGACAGCAATGACGTTCTCTGCGCTTGCCGTCATCGTTTCGTTGGTGCGTGCTTCATCGAGATTAGGGGAGGTTAGCCCCTTAGTGTTTGCTCCGTGCGCTCCTAAGAAGAGAAGGTCAAGGCTCAGTCTCTCGATGGTGGTATCGGCAACCGGCCCTACTAAAGCATCGGAGGGTGTGTGCTCACCGCCGGTTAGAATGACGCGGTGACCCTGTGTTCTGCTTTCTGCCACCCGGTAGAACTCCTGTGCCACTGACAGGGAGTTAGTGACCACGGTCAGGTTGCGGAAAGTTTCGTTGGCTGCAATTTCCTGGGCTATACGAGTGCAGGTGGTACCCGCAGTAAAGCCTAGCGACTGACCATCGTGCACAAATTCTAGTGCCGCGAAAGCAATGTCGGTCTTTTCGTCCGCCTGCAAAGCCATCTTCTCAGTAAAACTGGGTTCGAGAGAAGATGCAGTGGGCACTGCTCCACCGTGAATACGAGAGAGCAGACCGGCCTCCTCAAGTTCGGCTAAATCACGACGCACGGTCATAGCAGAGACCTTGAGCTCTTCTGCTAACTCTTGAACCTGGGCGCTGCCGTGCTGCTGTATTTCGCGGAGAATGTGTTGCTTACGTTGCTGGGGGAGCATCATCTGACCTTCGTATGTATAAGTATGTATAAGACCTCACCACCATTATGCACAAAAATTAACACGTTTGAACATTCTGTGTTTGTTTGGGGTGGAAATTTTTCAAGAGGTACCTTTTGAGAGGGAGGTTTGACACCCTGATGCTTCCCCATATTCCCGCTTGTGAAAAGTCTATTTATAAAAATATTTACAGAAAAAGTGACGTAGCTCAGTTAAGTCGGTAGACTGACCTATAAGTGAACATTATCGAACATCTACCCATACATTACCACTAGGGCATATCAGGAGATTCACGATGGCACCTACCCGCCTTAACCCCGCTACTCTGAATCAGCTATACCTGCGCTCAGAGGGTGTATCGCTACTGCTTGATATTGCGGACGGAGAACTGCCTGCTGTCATTCACTGGGGTGCCGACCTGGGGGATATTTCAGCAGAAGAAGCTACCACCTTAGCCCTGGGCAATGTGCAGCATATCTCTATCAATGACCAAGAAAAGCCCACCCGCATGAACCTGCTTGCCACCCACGAGGCGGGATGGCACGGGCGCCCTGCCATCGACGGGGCGCGTGCAAACGGTGCAGGGTGGACCACCAAACTTAAGGTCACCGCTCTCACTTCTGAGGTAACAGGCGGCGTGCAGAGCGGTACTTTCTTCACTGGTGGGGCAGGTACCCTAACTTTTACTACCGAAGACGACGATGCACAGGTGAAAGTCACCATCATCATTGAGCTGTTACCCAGCGGTCTAGTGCGTTCCCGTGCTGCTCTTACCAATACTGGCGCCGACACCTATGAAGTGCGTGAACTGGGCATTGTCTTCCCCGTGCCCTCCAATGCTCGTGAACTCTTTGATTTGGCAGGTCACTGGGGTAAGGAGCGCGTACCCCAACGTCGCCCCTTCACTGTGGGGATTCACTTGCGTGAATCTCGTAAGGGCCGTACCGGTGCTGATGCGCCCACCCTGCTGACCGCCGGTGTGCCCGGCTTTGGATTTGAGACCGGTGACGTCTGGGGTGTACACACCGCTTTTTCTGGCAATCACCGCTCCTGGGCAGAACGCGCCTACACCGGGGTTGCCGTCATTGGTGGTTCAGAGGTTCTACTACCCGGTGAAGCACTTCTAGAGCCAGGTCAAACCTACACCGGTGCCTGGGTTTATGCAGCTTACGGTAATGGGCAAGACCAGCAAGCTACCCGTATCCACCGCTGGTTGCGCTCGCGCGAGAATCACCCGCAGCGCCCCCGCCCCGTCACTCTCAACGTGTGGGAGGCCGTCTACTTTGACCACAACCTTGAGCGCCTTAAAGACCTGGCAGATAAGGCAGCTGAGCTGGGTATCGAACGCTACGTGCTGGACGACGGGTGGTTTGGTTCCCGCCGTGACGATACCTCGGGCCTGGGGGACTGGGTTGTTTCTTCAGAGATGTGGCCCAACGGCCTGACCCCCCTCATTGAGCATGTTGAAGCTCTTGGTATGGAGTTTGGGCTCTGGTTCGAACCCGAAATGGTAAACCCTGATTCTGATGTTGCCCGTGAACACCCAGAATGGATGATGGCACCGGCAGGTCGCCTGCCCGTTACCATCCGCAACCAGCAGGTTATGAACCTGACCATCCCAGAAGCCTATACTCATGTACGCGACCAGATGTTTACCGTCCTTACCGAGAACCCCGGTATCAAGTACATCAAATGGGACCATAACCGCCACCTGGTTGAAGCCGGCAACCCTGCAACCGGGGCGCCCGGTGTACACGCCCAGACCCTGGCTGCCTACCGCCTCATGGAAGAGATCAAAGAAAACTTCCCCGGTATTGAAATTGAATCCTGCTCCTCAGGGGGCGCCCGAGTCGACCTTGAAGTCTTACAACGCACCGACCGCGTATGGACCAGTGACTGTATCGACCCGCTAGAGCGCCAGCAGATGCACCGTTTCACCCATCAGCTCATCGTACCTGAGCTGATGGGCTCCCATATCGCATCGGGTAGCTCCCATACCACCGGCCGAACCCACACCCTGCACTTCCGGGCCGCAACAGCCTTCTGGGGGCATCTGGGTGTGGAGTGGGATCTCACCGAGGCCTCAGCAGAAGAGTTCGCTGAGCTAGCAGAGTGGATCACCTTCCATAAGAAGCACCGCCCACTGCTACATAGCGGTGATGTGGTACGTCTTGACCTCTTCGATAGAGCCGTTGGCGTGCACGGCGTGGTCTCTACCGATAAAAAGGAGGCCCTCTTCGGTATCAACCAGCTGGACTTTGCGGACACCAACCCCATCGGAAAATTCCGCCTGGCAGGTCTAGACCCCGAGGCAACCTACGAAATTCTGGACGTTACCCCCGGCCATGCTGATGCCCACACCGGGTTCCGCCCCTCACCGGTTTGGCCAGTGAACAAGCCTATCCGTGTTAGCGGTAGGGCACTGACCACCGCTGGTCTGTTTTTGCCTGGTCTCTGGCCAGAGTCATCCCGCATCCTACATTTGACCGCTATCTAAGCCCTAATAAACACACACCCATCGAGGTACACCATGAGTACAACGGCCTCCGGCCCCCGCCACGTTAGCCCCGCTAAGCGGCGCCGCACCAAAGCACATCAACCCTGGCTACCCTGGCTCTTCCTCGCCCCCGCAGCACTGGGCTACGTAGTTTTCTACCTCTGGCCCACTGTGCGCGGTATCTGGCTGAGCTTCACCGAGTACAACCTGCTCACCCCCGCCAAATTTGTGGGGTTTGCTAACTATGAGCGCATGTTCCAGGACCCAATCTTCTGGGGGTCCATGAAGGTTACTGTGCTCTACGTTGTGCTCAACATCGGTATCCAGACCATCATGGCTCTACTGATTGCCGTGCTCATGCACCGCCTGACCAAGTCCACCTTTGTGCGCTCGGTAGTACTCTCGCCCTATCTAGTATCCAATGTGGTCGCCGCTATCGTCTGGCTTTGGATTCTGGATGCCCAGTTCGGTATTTTCAACCAGTTCCTCGAATGGATTGGTATCGTTAAAATCGGCTTCCTCACCGATGAATTCTGGGCTATTCCCACCATTGCCATGATTAATGTCTGGCGCCACATGGGCTATACCGCTCTGCTCATCTTCGCCGGTCTGCAGACCCTCCCAGAATCTGTCTACGAAGCAGCCCGCATGGATGGCGCAAGCGAAACCCGCATCTTCTTCTCTATCACGATGCCCCTGCTACGCCCCATT
>JAUMUH010000053.1 GCA_030530765.1 Rothia sp. (in: high G+C Gram-positive bacteria) | reverse complement strand
CCCTACCTTTGGGGTCACCCCACCCCTGCTGGTAGGCCGCGACCAGACCATAGCAGATTTTAAAGAAGCACTTGAAGCAGGCATCGGCTCCCCCTACAGAGCCCTCCTGCTCACAGGAACCCGAGGAGCAGGTAAGACCGTCCTTCTTAACGCCCTAGAAGACATAGCGCTAGAACAAGGGTGGGCAGTTATATCCCTCACCGCCCGCCCCGGCATTATTAAAGAACTCACAGAGGTTTTGCTACCTGAATATCTAGAGAGATACGGCAAAGCTGGCAGCAGAATCAAACAGGCCAACGCAACCGTTCTGGGGGTAGGAGCAGGCTTCGCTAAACACGACCCGGCGCAGCGAAACCCTGGGCTCAGAAGCCAGCTTTTCCAGCTAGCAGATATCTTTGCCAGCCAGGAGTCAGGGCTTCTTATCTCGATGGATGAAGTTCACCGTAGCGCCGTTGATGATTTGCGGCACCTCACGCAAGAAATACAGCATGCTTTCCGCCAAGGCAAAAATATAGCCTTTATCGCTGCGGGACTCCCAGAAGCTGTCAATGATTTACTCAGTGATGATGTGCTCACCTTCTTGCGTAGAGCAGAGCGGATTACTTTGGGAACCGTTCCACTATCTGACATTGAACAGGCTCTTGAAGTCCCAGCACAACAACACAATAAGACCTTTAGCGCTGAAGCACTCAGTCTGGCCACCAAAAGCACCCAGGGTTACCCCTATCTCATTCAAAGTATCGGTTACGAGACCTGGCGAGCCGCCAAGGATAGTTCTGAAATTCTGACTGGACACGCCGAACTTGGGGTTCAGAAAGCTAAGAGTCGCATTGGCGCCCTCGTCCACGAGCCAGCGCTCTCAGCTCTTTCAGATGTTGATAAAAGCTTCCTGCGGGCTATGGCGGTGGATGACAGCCCCAGCAAAATCGCCCACATCACAGAACGGCTGGGCGTAGAACCTCAATACACCAACACTTACCGAGCACGTCTTCTAGGGCACGAGATTATTTTCTCGCCCCGCCACGGGTACCTTGACTTCACCATCCCATACCTGCGTGAGTATCTGCGCGAGCAGACTTCGTGATGCTAACGTCTCAAGCAGGTCACGGCACTAGACTGTTTTTATGTTTGAATTTACCTCTGCACAAGATGCCCTAGCCACCCGCTTTTTAAGATATTCAGCGATTTCTTCACAGTCAAACGCCAGCATAAAAACCGTTCCCACCAGCAAGGGGCAATGGGAACTAGCACGGCTACTTGAGGCAGAGCTTAAAGAGGCAGGTGCAGCAGATGTGCACCTAAGTGACACCTGCGTGCTGACCGCCCGCGTCCCCTCCAATCTGCCCGCCGAGGCAAGCGCACCCGCCATCGGGTTTTGCACCCATCTGGACACCGTGGATGTCAACCTGTCACCGGACGTCCACGCCCAGCTGGTTAACTATGAGGGCGGGGATATTCTGCTCAACCCCAAACAAAACATTTGGCTCAAAGAAGCTGAGCACCCAGAAATCACCGCTTATGCCGGGCAGCGTATCCTGGTCACGGACGGCACCAGCGTGCTAGGTGCCGATGACAAGGCGGGGGTTGCCTCAGTGATGGAAGCAGCTACCCGCCTGCTGGCAGCCGATAAGGCAGGGGAGGGCCACCCCCACGGTGATATCTACCTCTCTTTTGTGCCCGATGAAGAGATCGGTCTACTGGGGGTTCGCACCATGGACCTCACTCGCTTCCCCGTCGACTACGCCTACACCCTCGACTGCTGCCAGCTGGGCGAACTGGTGGAGGCAACCTTTAACGCCGGGCACGCCCGTCTTGATATCGCAGGGGTGACCGCCCACCCCATGAACTCCAAGGGCAACCTGCTCAACCCCATCCTGCTCGCCCACGACTTTATCGCCCGCCTACCGCGCCAGCAGACCCCCGAACACACCGAGGGGCGCGAAGGCTACCTCTGGGTCAACGGCTGCACCGGCAACCAGGCAACCGCCAGCCTAGACATCAGCATCCGCGACCACGACCGCGCGGGCTACGAGGCCAAGAAGCAGCTGCTGCGCGACCTTGCTGACGAACTGCAGGAAGCTAACCCGCAGGCGTCCGTGCAGCTAGAAATAACCGATATCTACAGCAATATTGAGGACGCTAAAACCCCGGCAAACGCTCACGCTAGCGAGCGCCTGCGCGCTGCCATGAGGCAGCTGGGTGTTGAGCCGATTGAGTTGGCGATGCGCGGTGGCACTGACGGGTCTTGGCTGTCGGCCCAGGGCATTTTTACCCCTAATTTCTTTACCGGGGCGCATAACTTTCACTCCATCTACGAGTTTCTACCCCTGCCTGCCTTTGAAAAGAACTTTGAGGTGGTGCAGGCACTCATGCGGGCTGAGCCTGCCGCGCTCGCATTCCAAGAGGGGCGGGTGCCCTAGCTGCGGGCGTCCTGCCGAAATATGCACCAAAAGCACCTTTTTCTGCCCTGAAAAGGTGCTTTTGGTGTATTTTTCGCGCACCCGGTGGGCGTCTGCCAGAATTGACCTATGCGCAGAGTCAACCGCCACAGCAAACCCCAGCCCCTACCCCAGCGGCAGGGTATTGATGCCGTTTCTTTTACCCTGCCCGATGCGGCTGCCGGGGAAGACACCTTGGGTGCAGACACGGTGCTGGACTACCTGGTGGCGCGCTTCTACCCCCACGAGCGTTCACTTTTTACCAGCCGTTTTGAGCGCGATGAAGTCAAGGACGCTGAGGGTAACTCGGTTGCCCCTACTGCGCCTTTGGTGGGGCAGAAGATTTGGTACTACCGGGAGATGGGCACAGAGCGCCCGGTGCCCGATGATATGCCGGTGCTCTATGAGGATGAGTGGGTTCTTGCCATTGATAAGCCCCATTTTCTGCCGACCACACCCAACGGCTCCTATGTGGCGCATACTGCCCTGGTGAAGCTGCGGGTGCGTGAGAACAACCCGGATCTGATTCCCATCCACCGCCTTGACCGCCCCACCGCCGGAGTGGTGCTTTTCGCTAAAACCCCTGAGGCACGCGCCCCTTTACAGACCATGTTTGAGCGCCGGGCACTGGCTAAGACCTATGAGGCTGTTGCCGCTCCCATTGCCGGTTTGGACGGCGCGCCCCTGGTTGCGGGGCAGGGCATGACGGTGCGGTCCCGCATTGATAAGGCGCACGGTGCCCTACAGGTGACCCAGACCAGCTTTGAGCGTTTGGCGGCAGATGCCGCCCCGCTGGTCACCGAAACTAAGGCTGAGAGGCGCGAGCGCCGCCGCAGCGGTGCGGCTTATACGGGGTTGAATGCCCAGTCGCTTATTATCTGTTTGGCACGCTACTGGCTGGGCGAGGTGCCGGTGGGCGCAGGCGTCCTGCCGCAGGTTTCTACCGCTAACCCTGACCTGGTGCTGCCGCAGCCGGGTGCCCAACTGGCGCATTATTTGCTGGAGCCGCAGACCGGCAAAACCCACCAGTTGCGCGTGCATTTGGCGGCGGCGGGTGCGGCGATTGCAGGGGATGTGGTCTACCCGCAGGTGCTGCCTCACGCCGATGATGAGCCCGCCCTGCCTCTGCAGCTGCTGGCGCGCTCGCTGGCTTTCACCCACCCAATGACGGGCCAAGAGCTGACCATTCGCAGCCAGCGCACCCTAGCACTGGCACCGCGCTAGATGAGCTCTTCATCATGGGCATAGGTTTGCCAGTTGCCTGATGCGGGCAGGCACCGCACCTGGCGGCTCAAGACCAGAAGAACCCCTGCAAGTAAAGCAGCAGAGCCAAATACAGCTACAGCTACACCTTGCCCCGCATAGCCTAAGAGCCAACCTGCTAGTGCAGGTGCCAAAGCTGCTAGGCCGGTGGCGAGAAGGGCAACGACGCTCTGCACTCGCCCCAGCATGTGGTTAGGAATGATCAGGGTAAAGAAGCCCAAAAGTCCAGAATTAACCGCCGGTACGATAAAGCCACCAAGAACCAGCGCTGCTCCTACCCACCAAAGGTTGGGTAGTAGAGGCAGGCTAAAGATCAGCAGGGCAAAAAGGAAGAAGGCGAAAATGAGCAGGCGCCCTGCTGATGTTGTTTCAATGATGCGGGCAGCAGGTATGGAGCCTAAGAGCATGCTTGCTGAAAGGGCAGCCAGAACACACCCGATATAGACCGGGGCAACCTCGGCCTGCGCTGCCCCCAGGCTCACTGTCATGATTGCACCGCTAATGCCGAAGTTGAGCAGGGCAAGCGAAAACCCGATAACCATAAGGAGTGGTCGCGCCAGAAGCCAGCCTATACCTGCGAGAAAGTCTTGCTTGAGTGAGCTTGTTTCTACTGCTTCAGTATCTGGCCTGTATTTACCTTTCATACCAAGAGTGGTGAGCAAACCTAGTAGGTTTCCAAGCAGCTGGGTTAGCGGCGGGAAGGCAAACCCAAGTGCTAAAAGTGCACCGCCTGCAGGGCCACTGCCAAGGCCCACCGCCGCTTCCCTACCCTGGTTGATAGCGATGGCTTTGGGTAGTTGTTGCTCGCCCACCACCGTCTTGATCATGGCATCAGATGCCTCCCCCAGTAGAGAAGAACGGAACCTGTCTGCTGCTGCAACCACTGCTAAGGACCAGAGGTTAGCCTGGCCGCCAAAGAGTAAGAAGAGAAATAGGGCTTGGGCCAGCACCCCTAAGGAACAAGAGGTAAGACGGAGTTTTCTACGGTCATAGCGATCTGCCAGGACGCCGCCGGGCAGGATTGCCAAGATAAGGCCGATTGCTTGAAAGAAGGCTACGCTGCCTGCTGCCTGTGGCGAGCCCGTCACTGCGAGGGTGATGAGGGGGAAGGCGAAAGATCCGATAGAGGAACCTATATCAAGTGCTAGGTCGCCGGTTAGCCAGAGCTTGTATTCTCGGTTTTTCCAAAGGGATGGGTGTTTTGTTTGCTGGTTCATGACCCCAGAATATATTAAGCAAGATTTATTGCGCAATATATCTTGTTTAAATATTGCGGCGATGCACAAATGGCTTTCTATAATGAGAACTATGGCGCCTGAAGAAAACCTCCCAACTGGTTCACAGCGCGATCGCATGCGCGCAATCGCCCACCCGATCCGCATCGACATTGTGCTAGCCCTCCAGCGGCTCAAATACGCTCGCGCGACAGACCTCGCCCAAGAAATTCAACAGCCGGTCAATGCACTCAGCTACCACCTGCGCACCCTAGCGCGCTCCGGCGTCATCGTAGAAGCCCCTGAACAGGCACGCGACAAACGCGACAGGGTATGGCAACTAGCCCAGACCGAACCCTTTGAATTCAACTCAACGAAAGCCCAAACCCAAGACGGGGCAGCACTTCTTGCGCTCATTAGCACCCAGTTAGAACACACACGCCAGAACTGGCAGCAGGCCCTGCAAAAAAACTCTGCAGAAACACCACCAAAATACTCATCTCTCACGGCTTCAGAACTGTATTTGACCAGCCAGGAAGCAGAAGAACTCCAAGAAAAAATCTCAGTCCTCGTAAGTAGCTACGAGAAGCCAGCTAGAGATTCCAAAGACACTAACCGCTACCAACTCTCTATCTCCCTACTCAACGTAGACTTTGCTTAGCCTGCCCCACTCACAAAGGACATCCATGCCCCTCTTACCCACTGACCATATTTTTTCTGCCCGTGCCGCTCTTGCCCACCACTCGGTAGTCAAGCTCTTTGGTACCCGTGTTTTGGGTGTGCCCGGCACCTTACTGGGCCGGGTGCAGCACCCTGATACCCGCGCCCGCAAGCAGCGAGTTGCCGAGTGGCATTACTGGTGGCAGGCGCACTTCATCGATGCCCTGGTAGATGCAGGGTTCCGCGCCCTTGCCACAGCAGGGGGCGCAGACGGTGCACGTAGCGGCCTACACCAGGCACGCGCTTGCCTGCGCCAAGCTCGTGCGGTTCTGCGCGCTATTCAGGCACGTAACTACGGTAGCTACCCCAACAGCTTCTACGACGATATGGCGTGGCTGGTTCTAGCGCTTGAGCGGCTCAACCGCCTGGCGGTGGAAGTCGAGGGCAGTGGCGATAGCTTTGTGCAGGACACCGCCACCCGCCTCTACCGCGAGCTCACCTCAGCCTGCACCGATGACCTGGGCGGCGGCGCTTTCTGGTCTAAACAGCGGGACTTCAAGAACACCCCCGCAACAGCCCCTATCGCCCTAGCTTTTGCCCGCGCCCACCGTTACGAGCAAGCAACTGAGCTGCTCAACTGGTTGCAGGCTAATCTTTTTGATGCTGAGCGCGGCCTCTACCTGGACGGCATCCGCATCACCTCTACCAGCCCCACCCTAGAAACCAAGCTTGAGCCAGCCCTCTACACCTACAACCAGGGGCCGGTACTGGGCGCTTATCTGGCGCTCCTAGATGCAGGGGAAACCGCAGGGCTAACGGTAGACCCGGTGGACCACATCTGCCAGGTAGTTGATGGCACCCTCAAACACTTTGGGCGCACCTTTGCACCCGACACAGAAGCGGGCGCCGGGCAGGACGGCATCCCCTCCCCCGCCGAGAACCTGCAGGTTCTTGCCACCCAAGGCGGCGGGGACGGCGGGCTTTTCACCGGTATTCTGGTGCGCTACCTGGCAGAGGTTGCCGCTCACCCCGCCGCCCCTGAGGAGACCCGGCAGAAAGCGCGCACCGCCGTGCTTGATACTGCTGCTCTCTTTTGGGCAGGGCGCAGGGAATATGACCCCGATTTACCCATGAACGAGCTAGGTATAGACCCCAATGAGATTCGCGGGCAGGCGGTGGCGCTCTTCTCACCCAACGTTGAGCAGCATATCGCTGAGCTCGTAAAGCCAGGTCAGCCGGTAGAGCTCTCAACTCAGTTGCAGGCGTGGATGGCACTTGAGGCAGCTGCCCGCCTGAGCTAAACAAATCAGATGTGAGGTGCCCGCTCCCACCGAAATATGCACGAAATGCACCCTTTTCACTGCGAAAAGGGTGCATTTCGTGCATATTTCGGCAAAACCAGGGTAGGACGGCGGGGCGCAGCCTACCTGCCAGGTTGTAGGTGGGCTACCCCGCAGCATCCTGCCCTGTCTTTCGGCTCTTAGTCTTCGGTGACGGCGACGTCTACGGGGATGTTGCCGCGGGTTGCGTTGGAGTAGGGGCAGACCTGGTGGGCGGCGTCTGCCAGTGCCTGGGCTTCGGCGCGGTCCATGCCGGGGATGGTAACCTCTAGCTCCACGGCAAGCCCAAAGCCCTGCCCCTGCTTGCCAATGGATACCTTGGCACCTACGGCTGAGCCTTCGATGTTCTTCTTCTGGCTGCGGGCAACCAGCTGCAGGGCTGAGTGGAAGCAGGCTGCATAGCCGGCAGCGAAGAGCTGCTCGGGGTTGTTACCATTACCGGTGCCGCCCATTTCTTTGGGGATAGCCAGGTCAGCTTCAAAACTGCCGTCTGCGGTGCGCACAAAACCGTTGCGCCCTGCGCCGGTTGCCAGGGCTTCGGTGGTATAGAGGGGGTCCATGGGTCTCCTTGGGTTGAATTTTACCTATTAGATTTTACACAATTTTATTTTGCACAATATTTTTTCTTGCGGGATAAGCACCTTCAACCTATCCTTGAAGGCATGACAACTAACCCCCTTTCACTCGATAATCAGATTTGCTTCTCCCTCTACCGCACTCAGCGCCTAGCCACCCGCCTCTATCAGGACCTCCTCAAAGACCTCAACCTCACCTACCCCCAATACCTCGCCATGCTAGTGCTCTGGGAAGAAGAGGCACCGGTAAGCATGAGCGACCTAGGGGCACGCCTTGAGCTAGACTCAGGCACCCTCACCCCCCTCATTAAGCGCCTGATTTCGCTGGGGTATGTGACCAAGCAGCGCGATGAGCAGGACGAGCGCCGCGCCGTCCTCACCCTCACAGATACCGGGGCACAGCTGCGCGCCCAGGCTGAGAGCATCCCTCAGCAGGTTTACTCTTTCTGCTCAGCTGACGGTGTTAATCTGAGCAGCCTCAAAGGCGACCTGGACGCCCTGGCCGAGCACCTGAGCAACTAGCGCCTTTCATGAACTGCAGGGTTTCCTCCGAGATGCGGTTCTTCCTACCGCATCTCGAAGGAAACCCCGCAGTTGGCGTCCACCCCAACCCGCTAGACTGGTAGCGTGCTCAATACTGAATTTTCTGATCCTACTTTTTCGTTTGAACTGGGTAAGCGCCTGACTGAAACCGCGGCACCTTCAGCTGACCGTGTGGCAAAGAACGGTGGTGAGTTCCGCGGGCGCATCGGCGTCATTCACACCCCGCACGGCGACATTCAGACCCCCGCCTTCACCCCGGTGGGCACTAAAGCAACCGTCAAGGCGGTGCTGCCCGAGGCAATGAAGGAACTTGGCGCACAGGCACTGCTATCTAACGCCTACCACCTCTACCTGCAACCCGGCCCCGAGGTTTTGGACGCCGCCGGTGGCCTGGGTGCCTTCATGAACTGGCGCGGGCCCACCTTCACCGACTCAGGTGGTTTCCAGGTCATGAGCCTGGGTTCTGGCTTTAAGAAAGTTATTGATATGGGCACGGTTGCCGGTGCTACCGGTGCGGACGGCCGCCCTATCGGTGATGACGATGTTGCCGCCGGCAAGGAGCGCATGGCGCATGTTGATGATGATGGGGTCAATTTTAAATCCCACATCAATGGCGATATGCACCGCTTTACCCCTGAGGTTTCTATGCAGGTGCAGCACCAGATTGGCGCTGATGTCATGTTCGCTTTTGACGAACTGACTACTCTCTACAACTCTCGTGCTTACCAGGAGGAGGCGCTAGAGCGCACCCGCCTGTGGGCGCTGCGCTGTATTGCTGAGCACCAGCGTCTTACCGCTGAGCGTTCCCATAAGCCCTACCAGGCGCTGTTTGGTGTGATTCAGGGTGCCCAGTATGAGGATCTGCGCCGCAAGGCCTGCCGTGATTTGGGTGCTATGCCCTTCGATGGCTTTGGCATCGGCGGTGCGCTAGAAAAAGAGAACCTGGGCACCATTGTACGCTGGTGCAACGAGGAGCTACCTGAGAATAAGCCCCGCCACCTACTCGGTATTTCTGAGCCTGACGATATTTTTGTGGGCATTGAGAACGGTGTGGACACCTTCGACTGCGTCTCCCCCACCCGCGTGGCACGCAACGCCGCAGTATACACTCCCACCGGCCGTTTCAACCTGACCAACGCCCGTTTCAAGACCGATTTCACCCCCATCTTTGAGGGCTGTGACTGCTATACCTGCACCCACTACACTAAGGCCTATCTGCACCATCTTTTCAAGGCGGACGAACGTCTTTCAGCGACTTTGGCGTCCATTCACAATGAGCGTTTTATTGTGAAGATGGTGGACGACGCCCGAGCCGCTATCAACGACGGCAGCTACTTTGAATACCGCGATGAGTTCTTGGGTAACTACTACTCCAAGAAGATCGCCAACGAAAGGGCACAGGCTGAGGCGCGTGCCCGCAAGGCTGCTAAGGACGCTGAGCGCGCCGCCGCTGCCCAGGCACGTTGGGAGGCAAACCAGAAGGCTAAGGCGGCAGCTGAGGCGCGCCGGGCGGCTGAGGCTCAAGCGGCTGCTCAGTCGAACGAGGCAGAAAACAGCCTATAAGTATTCACCGAGCTGCGCGAGCGCACGCCCGCCGCTGACCCTCTCGCCCCGGCTCAATAAGCACCATTCATTCCTCATTTCCCCGCTTCTGAAAGGCAGAACCTATGTCTGATTTTCTTCCTCTTGATTCAACCCATAAGAGTGAGCTGCTGAGCATCACTCACGAGTTTGCGGCGTCCCCTGATGAGTTGCTAGCTGCTTTTACTGTGGCTGATCTTTTTAAGCAGTGGTATGGCCCTGCGGGTTGGGCGATTATGCCCACTAATTTTGT
>JAUMUH010000052.1:440-10275 GCA_030530765.1 Rothia sp. (in: high G+C Gram-positive bacteria) | reverse complement strand
TCGGGGCTGGCGTGAATCGCTTGCGAGCGAAGCGAGCCAGCGAGAGGGTCTTGCGAGCGGGTGCGTGTTCGTGCAGCTCGGGTAATACCCTGGTTTAGACTGCCAGGTCGACGGCTCGGTCACTGGGTGCTACCGGCGAGGGTAGTTCAGTGGTGCCAGTGAGATGCTTTTCCACGGCTGCTGCACAGGCTCGTCCTTCAGCAATAGCCCAGACAACCAGCGACTGGCCACGCCCGGCGTCCCCGCAGGAGAAGATGCCGGGGATGTTGGTCATGTAGTTGTCGCTGCGGGCTACGTTGGTGCGGGTATCCAGCTCAACTCCTGCCTGGGTCTTGATGGTGTCGCTGTCTTGGCCGGTGAAGCCCAGTGCCAGGAAGACCAGGTCTGCAGGGATGATGCGTTCGGTGCCGGGCTTGGGCAGGCGTTTTCCGTCTGGATAGATTTCAGTATCTGCTACCTTGAGCCCGGTGAGCTTGCCATTTTCACCGATGAATTCGACGGTGGAGACCAGGTGCTTTCGTTCGCCGCCTTCTTCGTGGGAGGAGGATACTTCAAAGACCTTGGGGAACATGGGCCAGGGTTCGTGGTCTGCTCGCTCGTCAGGCAGTTTAGCGCCGATGGCAAGGCTAGTAATGGACGCTGCTCCCTGGCGCACGGCGGTGCCGATGCAGTCTGAGCCGGTGTCGCCGCCACCAAGAACCACCACATGTTTGCCAGCAGCATCAATGGTGGGAGCGTCCATGTCCCCTGCTACTACGCGGTTTGCCTGGGTCAGGTAGTCCATAGCGTAGTGGACACCCGCCAAGTCTGCCCCGGGAATGGGCAGGGCACGAGGCTTAGGGGCGCCGGTTGCTACGATGACAGCGTCATAGCGGCGCTTCAAATCATCCCAGCTGATGTCCTTACCGATTTCTACACAGGTGCGGAAGCGAGTTCCCTCAGCTTCCATGACCTCGATACGGCGGTCCACGATTTCTTTTTCCAGTTTGAAATCGGGGATGCCGTAGCGCAACAGACCACCCACCTTATCGTCGCGTTCAAAAACGGCAACGGTGAAACCCGCCTGGGTCAGCTGCTGGGCTGCGGCTAGACCTGCTGGGCCAGACCCAACCACGGCAACAGTTTTATCGAGCATACGGTCAGGCATCATAGGCTGAACGAAGCCACCCTCAAACGCCTGCTCGGCGATGGAGTATTCAATCTGCTTGATGGTGACCGCTGGCTGGTTGATGCCCAGCACGCAGGAGCTTTCGCAGGGAGCCGGGCAGACACGCCCGGTGAACTCCGGGAAGTTGTTGGTAGCGTGCAGGCGCTCAACAGCTTTTTCGGTCTGCTGCCGCCAGGTCAGGTCGTTCCATTCGGGGATCAGGTTACCCAGGGGGCAGCCCACATGGCAGAAGGGAACACCGCAGTCCATGCAGCGGGACGCCTGGGTTTTGAGTACGGCTGAGTCCTGCTCAACCTGCACTTCTTTCCAGTCCAGAATACGCACCGGCACCGGGCGCTTGGGCCGGTCGCACCGGCTGGTTACCTTTAGAAAACCGCGGGGATCAGCCACGAGCGGTCACCTCCAAAATCTTGTTCCAAACCTGCATGGATTCAGCATCAGCCCCTTGAGCTGCTGCCTCTGCCCTAATTTCTTCTACCAGGGCAAAGTCGCGGGGCAGTACCTTGGTGATGCGATTCAAGGTGCCCTCTAGGTCAGCAAGCAGGGTGGACGCCAGGGCTGAGCCGGTCTCTTGCTGGTAACGGGTCAGCAGTTCAGAAACCGCCTGGCGGTCTTTCTCATCAAGAGCCAGGAAGGTGACCTCACCCGATTCGCGTGCCTGCTTATTGACCTTAGCCATATCAAGATCTAGCACGTAAGCGGTACCACCGCTCATACCGGCGGCAAGGTTTCTGCCGGTCTGCCCCAGAATCAGAGTAGTGCCACCGGTCATGTACTCCAGGCCGTGATCACCAATGCCCTCAACAACAGCGGTAGCGCCGGAGTTACGCACCAAGAAACGCTCCCCCACGATACCGCGGATAAACATTTCGCCGCTAGTAGCACCGTAGCCACAGACGTTACCGGCAATGACGTTCTCTTCAGCTACCAAGGGGGCGGTAGCGTCCGGAGTGAGAATGATGCGCCCACCCGAGAGACCCTTGCCCACATAGTCGTTGGAGTCACCGGTCAAACGGATAGTGACGCCCTGCGGGATGAAGGCTCCCAGGGACTGGCCTGCGTGACCGCTGAGGCTCAGTGTGATGGAGTCCGCTTCTAGCAGGTCAATGCCGAAGGTCTTGGTGACGGTGTAGCCCAGCATGGTGCCCACCGAACGGTCAGTGTTAACCACCTCAGCATCGATGGCTACCGCCTGACGGTTAGCCAGAGTATCGGCAGCAGCTTGAATGAAGCGGTTGTCGATGTGGGCCTCTAGTTCGTGGTCCTGGGTGCGGGTGTTACGGATGCTGTCCGCATCGTACTGATTGGAAGTTGAAAGCAGCAGACCACTCAAATCTAGCCCGTCGGTCTTCCAGTGCTCACTAGCCTGGGAAACATCCAGCACCTCGGCGTGGCCGATAGCCTCGTCCAGGGAGCGGAAGCCCAGCTGCGCCAGGTACTCGCGCACCTCTTCAGCAATAAACTCAAAGAAGTTGACCACATGGTCTGCCTTGCCGGTGAAGCGGGCACGCAAATCGGGGTTCTGGGTAGCAATACCTACCGGGCAGGTGTCCAGGTGGCATTTGCGCATCATAATGCAGCCTTCAACTACCAGCGGGGCGGTGGCAAAACCGTACTCTTCAGCGCCCAGCAGGGCTGCGATGATGACGTCCCTACCGGTCTTGAGCTGCCCGTCCGCCTGCACTACCACACGGTCACGCAGACCGTTGAGTAGCAAAGTCTGCTGGGCCTCAGCCAGACCCAGCTCCCAGGGGGCACCAGCGTGCTTGAGGGAATTGAGCGGGGCGGCACCCGTACCGCCGTCATGCCCCGAAATCAGCACAACGTCAGCCTTAGCCTTAGTGACGCCAGCGGCCACGGTGCCAATGCCGATTTCAGATACCAGCTTGACGTGGACGCGGGCAGCCGGGTTGGCTCGTTTGCAATCATAGATGAGCTGGGCGAGGTCTTCAATGGAGTAAATATCGTGGTGGGGCGGCGGTGAGATGAGGGAAACACCGGGGGTTGAGTGGCGGGTCTTGGCCACCCAGGGGTAAACCTTAGCCGCCATAAGCTGCCCACCTTCACCTGGCTTAGCGCCCTGCGCCATCTTGATTTGAATGTCATCAGCGTTGGCAAGGTAGAGGGAAGTAACACCGAAACGGCCAGAGGCAACCTGTTTGATTGCACTGCGACGCTCGGGGTCAAGCAGACGGTCAATGTCCTCACCGCCTTCACCGGTGTTGGACTTGGCTCCCAGGCGGTTCATGGCAATTGCCAGGGTCTCGTGGGCTTCCTTAGAAATAGAGCCGTAGCTCATGGCACCGGTTGAGAAGCGCTTAACAATCTCGCTCACCGGCTCAACCTCATCCAGGGGCACGGGAGTGCGGGCCTCAGTGAAGTTGAAGAGGCCGCGCAGAGTCATCAAATCTTTTGCCTGGTCATCCACCAGCTTAGTGTAGGACTTAAAGATGTCATACCGGCGGGTCTTGGTGGAGTGCTGCAGGCGGAAGACGGTCTGCGGGTTGAAGAGGTGGGGCGGCCCATCGCGGCGCCAGTCGTACTCGCCACCGGTCTCAAGGGCACGGTGGGGCACTGCCACCCCGTCATCAGGGTAGGCAGCATGGTGGCGTTTGTGAGTTTCAGCCTCAATAACGTCCAGCCCCACACCGTCAATCTGGGAATGGGTGCCGGTGAAATACTGGTCAACCAGGCTCTGGGAAAGCCCCAGAGCCTCAAAGGTCTGGGCACCGCAGTAGGAGGAAACGGTTGAGATACCCATCTTGGACATAATCTTCTGCAGCCCCTTACCCAGAGCTTTGATCAGGTTATGAACCGCCTCAGCTTCAGTTACTCCGGTAATCTCACCCTGGGCTACCAGCTCCTCAACAGACTCCATGGCCAAATAAGGGTTAATGGCAGAGGCACCGTAGCCAACCAGGGTGGCAACGTGGTGTACCTCGCGCACGTCCCCAGCCTCAACAATCAGCGCCACCTTAGTGCGGGTGGCACTACGCAGAAGATGGTGATGCACAGCAGAGGTCAATAGCAAAGAAGGGATAGGTGCCCAGACACCGTTGGAGTTGCGGTCAGAAAGAATCAAGAACTGCACGCCACGCTCAACCGCTGCCGACACTTTCTCACAAATCTCAGCAATCCGAGCCCTCAGCGCCGCCTCTCCCCCATGTGCCGGGTACAGACCCGACACCTTAAGAGCGGCGGGCATGCCGTCTTCATCGGCAATATGCGCGATTTTATCTAGCTCATCGTTGTTGATGACAGGGAAGTCCAGCCCAACGTGGTTGACCTTGACCCGCCCCTGGCGCAGCAGGTTGCCATCGGCGCCGATAGATGTTTTGAGGCTGGTCACTAGCTCTTCGCGGATGGAATCTAGCGGTGGATTGGTCACCTGGGCAAAGGACTGCACGAAGTAGTCAAAGAGCAGGCGGTGGCGCTTGGAGAGCACCGCAATGGGCGTGTCGGTGCCCATAGCGTAAATTGGTTCAGCACCGGTTGCAGCCATAGGGGCAAGAATCTTACGCAGCTCCTCTTCGGTGTAACCAAAGGTCTGTTGACGCTTCAGAATAGACTTGCGGGAGGGGCGAATGTGCTCACGCTCAGGCAGGTCAGCAAGATTGACGATATTCTCATCGGCCCAGGTCTTCCAGGGCTGCTCGGCAGCAACAGCTGCCTTGATTTCTTCATCGGGCACCAGGCGTCCTGCCTTGGTATCCAGGTAGAACATCTTACCCGGCGCTACTCTGCCCTTTTCAACGATTTTCTCTTCGGGTACGTCGATGACGCCCACCTCGGACGCCAGCACCACCAGGCCATCATCGGTGACCCAGTAGCGTGCCGGGCGCAGACCGTTGCGGTCGAGCACCGAACCCACATTATCGCCGTCGGTAAAGGCGATAGCGGCAGGGCCGTCCCAGGGCTCCATGAGGGATGAGTGGTAGCGGTAGAAGGCGCGGCGATCCTCGTCCATAGTTTCGTGGTTTTCCCAGGCCTCGGGCACCATCATCATCAGCACCTGTGCAGCCGAGCGTCCTGAGAGCATGAGCAGCTCAGCAACCTCATCAAAGCTCTGGGAGTCTGAGGCACCGGCGGAGCAAATGGGAAAGAGCTCCTCGGGGTTGCGACCCAATACCGGAGACTTGAGCTGGGATTGGCGGGCCCGCATCCAGTTTCGGTTTCCCTTGACCGTGTTGATTTCACCGTTGTGAGCAATGGTGCGGAAGGGCTGCGCCAACGGCCAGGAGGGGAAGGTATTGGTGGAGAAACGGGAGTGGACGATCGCCAGCTTACTGGTGAAGCGGGGGTCGGACAGATCGGGGTAGAAAGGTTCGAGCTGGGCGGTGGTCAGCATGCCCTTGTAGACGATGGTGCGCGATGAAAAGGAGGGGAAGTAAACCCCGAGTTTATGCTGGGCACGCTTGCGCACGCGGAAGGCTTTTTGATCAAGTTGGCGGCGCTCTGAATCTTCGTCCAGGTTGATGACGGGGATGTGCCCGGTAAAGGGGGCATTGACCGCATCGACTTCTTCGCCGGACGCCTCAGCGATGAACATCTGCACAAAGTGGGGCATGACTTCGCGGGCAGCCTTACCTATGATGTCAGCTTGAACGGGCACTAGGCGCCAGCCCAGCACTCGCAGGCCCTCACGCTGGGCAATCTGAGTCAGGGCTTCCTTGGTTTCTTCTTCCTTGACCCCGCCGGTGGGCAGGTAAGCGGTACCCACGGCGTACTTCCCCAGCGGCGGCAGCTCAAAATCAACCACCTCACGCAGGAAAGCATCGGGAATCTGTAGCAGAATACCCGCACCGTCGCCGGTGCCTTCATCAGCGCCAACAGCGCCACGGTGCTCTAGGCGGCGCAGGGCAATCAGCGCCTGCTCAACGATTTGGTGGGTGGGTTCCCCACGCAGGGTCGCAACCATTGCCAGGCCGCAGGCGTCCTTTTCAGCATCGGGGCGGTAGAGCCCCTGGGCATCAGGTATCTGGGCAAAAGTGGTGAAGGGGGACGGCGCATGCTGGGCTTGGCCATCAAGAGTAAAGTCTTGGGCAGCTGAGGTGCCCTTGAGAGGAGTCGTCTGCATGGGTAACCCTTCTATGTGAAGTGAGCCGGGTATCTGCACTCTAATGTCTCTAAGGCGCATTAACAAAATGTAAACGTATTCATCAAGCATAGAAAAAATTCATCAGACTGCAGGCGGGGGCGCAGTGTTTTTTATACCAAAAAAAGTAGCTGTCAGTAGCAGAAATGCTAAAACCAGCAAGGAATCTAGCCCTCACCAGCTAGAGAACCACTTATATTTATTCACTATCTGCACCGCGAGGGTGCCCTTGCCCGAAACATAACCGCAACATAATTTCTCACATTATGGTCAATGTGTCTCATGTGTGACGGTTGTGTTCGCCGCCCCAAATGCTGCAGGGCACCGGGAAGCACCCGGCGCCCTGCCCTCATCTCAAGCAACCTTTGCCCCCAACAATCACCTGAGACCGTAATACCCTTACTGAGTGTTACCCGTAAAGTCCAATACCATGCGGCCATTAATAAGACCGGCATGCATCTCATCGAAAATCGCCTGGGCATCCTCAACAGGGCGCAGCTGCACAACGGGCTTCACGAACCCCTGGGCACCAAAGTCGAAGGCTTCGGCAAGGTCCTGGCGGGTGCCAACCAGCGAGCCCTGCACGCGAATACCGTCCAGCACCAGGCGAGGAATATTGAGATCCATCGTGTCGGTAGGCAGCCCCACTGCCACTACAGTGCCACCGGCGCGCACAGCGTCCACCGCCTGGTTGAAGGCAGCCTTGGCAACCGCGGTTACCACAGCAACATGAGCGCCAAGCCCACCGGTTGCAGCCTTGACCTCTCCTACGACATCTTCAACATTCTTAGCGTTGATAACGATGTCTGCACCGCTATCCTTTGCCAGCACCAGCTTGTCCTCGTTAAGATCAACGGCGATAACCTGGGCGCCAAAAACATGCTTGGCGTACTGCACCGAGAGGTTGCCTAAGCCACCAGCACCAAAGAGCACAATCCACTGGCCGGGGCGCACACCAGATTCTTTAATCGCCTTATAGGTGGTCACGCCAGCGCAGGTAATGGAGGTTGCTTCAACGGGGTCAAGGGCATCAGGCACCTTGACGGTGTAGTCGGCGTAAAGCAGGGTGTATTCACTCATGCCACCGTCAGCGGTGTAACCGGCGTTGACCACCTCGCGGCAGAGGGTTTCGCGGCCTTCATTGCACAGCTCGCATCGGCCGCAGCCCTTGAAGAACCAGGGCACACAGACACGGTCACCCACCTTGAGGTGCTCAACGCCGGGGCCAACCTCGGTAATCACACCAACCCCCTCATGGCCCAGAATGCGGCCGGGCTTCTCACCAAAGTCGCTGGCGGCAACGTGCAGGTCAGTGTGGCAAACACCGGAGTATTCAATCTTTGCCAGCACCTGGCCGTGCCCAACCTCAGGTACGGGAACGTCCTTGATGTCAATGGTGCCGTCAAGGCGGTCAGAAACAACAACAGCTTTCATGGTGGTCATAACGATCTCCAATGGTGGTGAATTGTCCATGTATTATGTGGTTCACTTTTAAGCTATCGACTTCTTCGCCAACCCACAAGGCTTTCTCAGTTTTTTACCCAGAAACAGATAAGTGTTACGGCACACTTACACTAAAGGTATAGATAATAGGGGGATGAGCTCTTCTTCACACAACCAACGTATTACTTGGGCGCAGCTGCCCGCCGAAGTTCATACCTGGGTCAATGATGCCCTGGGCAGCCCGGTTACTTCAGCGGTTTCACAATCGGGTGGCTTTAGCCTGGGAACCGCAGACCGTCTCGCCACAGCCGAGGGCAGGCGAGCCTTTCTCAAGGCTGTCAGCTCTCAAACTCACCCCGGCACCGCGAATCTTCACCGGCAAGAAGCTAAGGTCAGCGCAGCCCTCCCGGCGCAGATGCCGGTAGCCGGCTTCATTGATTGTGCTGAGGTCACCGACCAGGACGGCGGCACCTGGGTTGTTCTACTACTTGAGGACATTGAGGGGCGGCATCCGCAGCAGCCCTGGCAGCACAGTGAGCTGAAAGCTGTTTTTTCTGCCCTTGATAGGTTGCGCAATACCGCACCTGATTCCAAGCTAGGTTTAGAAACTTCAGAAGAATCTCTCACTGAGGAGCTAGTTTTCTGGCAGAAAATCTCTGAGGGAATCAGCGCAGATGATCTGCAGTATATGCGGCAAACTCCCTACTATGAGCAACTGCTGGACCTTCTGCCCTTTACTCAGGCGCAGGCTGATCATTTTGCAGCCTATGTGAATGAGCATTTGATTCAGCATCTGAGCGGTCAAGAGTATGTGCATACTGACTTGCGCGCCGATAATATCTTGATGCGCGCCCCACCGGTGAGGCGGTTTTAGTAGATTGGCCCTGGGCAACAGTGGGTAACGCTGATTTTGATCTTGCATGCGTGGCGGTTGACGCTCTTATTCAAGATGCGCAGCTCACCGAAGAAACTGTGCTTGCGCTCATGCCAGCTACGCGCCGTCCTGCCCCAGAGTTTTTGCATGCTGCGGTTATTGCTCTAGCTGGCTATTATCTTTTTGCTTCTACTCTGCCACCGCACGGTTCTACCAATACTAGCCTGATTGAGATGCGAGCGCGGCGCGCCGCCGCCCTATTGACTCGGCTTAGTAAATATCATCACTCCTTCGAAGAAACTGATTACCTCATGCAATCCCCTGCCAATGCGAGTCGCTTACTTTCTGCCATTGAAGAGCTGCGAGCAGAGCGAGGTAAGGCATAAAAAGTTTGCCCTGCCCGGTCACTTCAACCGGGCAGGGCAAACTTTTATAGAAGGTAAGGCAGGACGCCGCTAGCTGACTCTTGCGCGCATAACGGCGGGCTCGGCGTCCCGCTTCTTACGAGCGGCCCACCCTGCCAGGGCAAACATGATGATGCCCAGCAGCATGACAGCACCGGACGTCCAAACGTGAATACGCACGCCCAGCAGCATCTCAGCGGTATCAATGCGCAAGAAGGTTTCAATCATCAGACGGCCAAAACCGTACCAGGTGACGTAAGCCCAGAAAGTCTGCCCCAGCTGAAAGACCCCGCGCTTGCCCAGGTAGATCAGCAGGGCAGCACCCAACAGGTTCCAGAGGGACTCATAGAGGAAGGTGGGGTGAAAGAGCGTGCCAGCGGCATACTGGCTGGGGAAATTATGGGACTGTGCCGAAATTTCCAGACCCCAGGGCAAGGTGGTGGGCTTACCAAAGAGCTCCTGGTTGAACCAGTTGCCCCAACGCCCCATTGCCTGAGCAATCATGATGCCCGGGGCGGCGGCGTCCGCAAATTTTGCCAGGGATACCCCGTAGCGGCGGCAGGCCAGCCAAGCTCCCAGACCGCCCACCGAGATAGCGCCCATGATGCCGATGCCGCCCTCCCAGATTTTGAAAACGTTCAGGGGGTCAGCGCCAGCACCGAAGTAGCTGCCGGGGTCGGTGATGAACACATGGTAGAGGCGGGCACCGATAATACCGGCAGGAATTGCCCACATAGCTATATCCCAGACCCGCTCTGGGTCTTCGCCCCAGGCCTCCCAGCGCTTGAGGGTCAGCCAGAGACAGACCGCAATACCCGCCAAAATGCACAGAGCATAGAAGTGGATGGTCA
>JAUMUH010000052.1:0-430 GCA_030530765.1 Rothia sp. (in: high G+C Gram-positive bacteria) | reverse complement strand
GGCTAAAGCTGGACACACTGGGTGAGGGAATGGACGCGAGAATGACCGAGTCAGTCACGGCTCTCCTTTTATCGACCGGCTAGTTCACGGGTCAGCGCACCAACGGCTGCGGGCCCGCCCTCTGCCAGGGCTTTGACAAGTGCAGTACCCACAATAACACCGTCAGCGTAAGCACCAATTTCTTCAACGTGTTCGCGCTGTGAAACGCCCAGGCCAACGCAGGCAGCGGGGGCACCGGCTGCCCGCAGGTTTTCTACCAGGTCTTTAGCAGCAGTGTTGACCGAAGAACGGGCACCGGTCACACCCATGACTGAGACAGCGTAGACAAAGCCGCTCGATGCCTTAGAAATCATGTGCAGCCGCTCGGTGGAGCTAGAAATCGCTGCCAGAAAGATACGGTCAAGCCCGTGCTTTTCGGACGCTTCAAACC
>JAUMUH010000135.1 GCA_030530765.1 Rothia sp. (in: high G+C Gram-positive bacteria) | reverse complement strand
TGCTGGTGGCGCATAAACCTAAGCACCTCCTACCTCAGTAGGGAGCAAAACCAGGTACTGGTTTTGCTCCCTCTCACTGCCCAACCTCACCGGTAGAACCCCTATACACCCCTAGCCCCTCAAAGCACCTGATTCAAGAAAGCCCAGTCTGATGAGTGAAGACAACATTCCTTTTGACATCAACGCCGCAACAGCTCTCAAAGATGCCTTTGCTGATGCTGCTAACACGCTCGATGGGCAAGTTGCACGCAGAGAAGCTGCAGCAGAAAAAATTCTGGATAGGTTTGAGGGGCCCTACGCGGATATTTTCAAGGACAACCGCGAAATCAGTAGGCGCAGCATCTCTGATTTAGCTACCAGTATGCGCGAGGTTAGAGACCTGGCAGCTCAAGCTATCCAAGCGTACGAAGAAGCTAAAGCTGACCAGCAGAACAAGTTCTTGAGCTTCGTAGAAGATTGTAAAGAGTTCGCTGGTGATTTCGTTGACCCCTTCAACTGGTTCAAGGATGGGCCTGATGTGCCGCCTTCACCGTCCCTGCCACCAGCAAGTAGCCCTACCCTAGAAACTGCCCAGCACCCGCAGGGCAAGGCGGGGGACGTCTCTAAGGTCTCTGGTGTGCCTGAACAGATTCATGAAGGTGCCTCTGATATACACGCACTTGAGCGAATGCTTGACGGTGATCCCGAACATTTGGGGAATATGTATGCCAGTTATACGGAAAAATGCTCGTGGGCAAAAATCGATGCTGGCAATATCATTGCAACTTTTTCTGCCTGGCGGGAACAGAACTCTGCTGAAGCCAACTGGCTAGACAATATTGCTCAACAGTTAGACCTCATAGGTACTATGGGGCTCAACGGTGCGGTGAGCGCACCGGTATCAGCGCTTAACGCAGCTCTTGGCGGTGGTGCTACTTACCTGCGCCAGCCGCTGGATGTCAGCACCCCCACCATACAGGGTAGCGAAGGGGCCGCCGGATATATTGGGGACCCGGTTAACGCTGCGACGGGTAATTTTATTGAACCTGAGGTTGATCTCGGCTTCTCTGGCATTGCCTCTTCCCTCAGCTTTACCCGTATGTATAACGCTGGCAATAGCAAGGCGGGCTTATTCGGTCAGGGCTGGTCTTCACCGCTTGATTCCCGCCTAATCTTGACTGATGAGAATGCAACCTGGGTTAAGGCTGATGGTCAGCACATTATTTTCCCGCGTCAGGGTGAAGGCTGGGGCAGGGGCGAGCAGCATGCCCTGTGGCTGGGAATTCAGAAGCCCCTAGGGCTGCTTGAATCCCTTGAGCAGCAGGCGGATTCTTTGCTGTTCGTCACTGATAATGAGGGCAGATGGTGGGCGTACACTTCTGCTGGGCACTGGGCTGGTCACCAGGCTTCTGATGGTGATGCGGTTTATGCTATCTACGGTCAGGACGGGCATATCCACCGTATCGAGCACTCCCATGGGCGCTACCTAGAGGTGGAGTATACCCAGAACCGGGTAGCTTATGTGCAGTCAA
>JAUMUH010000051.1 GCA_030530765.1 Rothia sp. (in: high G+C Gram-positive bacteria) | reverse complement strand
GCGGTTGTAGCTCAGTTGGTAGAGCACCACCTTGCCAAGGTGGATGTCGCGAGTTCAAGTCTCGTCAACCGCTCTCGCACAAATCCCTCAGTTAAATAACTGAGGGATTTTATTATGCCCTAGTAGCATTAGCTTGCCCAGGGCAGGGTGGGCTAAGAACCAACCAGAGAAGGGGGCCTCAGCTAAAAAACCCAGGCTTCGATGATAACCCTCTTAAAATCCTCAATATCAAGCTCCTGATCTAGCACACCTGAACCTGCCGCCGTCTCAAGGCTTGCAAGGGGAGTAAAACAAAGCCTAAAAGCGGTGCCGTTTGTTAGCTCAATCCCAAAGGTGTAGTCATCGTAGATAAAGGTTCTCGTTACATTGGTGTTATCCACCGAGGTGGGGGCACCAGCACTCCTGACATAGGGCAAATGCAAAGGGGCAATAATGGCCTCTTGAGGGGTATCCCTGTAGCCGATCAAAAAATGCTGCTGTTCTGGCTCCTGCTGGGCTGCCACATCCGGGTTCGGGTAAAGAGCAGAACCAGAAGCGAAAACCAGGTTATAAGCACCATAGTTAGAAATCTGGGCGTCAAAGACCGGGTGTAGCGCCTGGCCAACTTCATTACTGGTGAGCTGTAAAGAGGTCATGACCTCAGTCTACGGATGAAAACGACATTTGGCCTAGGGAAATGCTGGGAAAACCCATAAATGACCTATCGTGAAGAAGGTGAAGCTCTATGACGGCTTAAAAATACGAACACGTTAAAGCAAGAGCAGGGTGATAACCCCACTAAGAGTTTCACAATATAAAACGAGTTTGACCTCCGCCACGGTTAACAGCAGGATGTTAAGCATGACATCATCTCATCTGACCGTAGCCGCTCTTATTCTAGTGGTGCGACTTCCCCATGGGTGCGCAGCCTAGCAGTGGTCTACCGTCAGATAAGTGCACCCTTCGCTCACCCACGGCGAGGGGTTTTTTCATATGTTCAGCCTGACCGGCAGTGCACACAGTAAGAAAAACATACGAGGTGAAGAACCTCACCAGTCTTCAACCAGAGGATAACCAATGACCAGGGGAAACTCCATGAACCCGGCAGACTTCGCTAAGACACAAGCTGCCCGCCCGGGCACCGCTGAGCCTTTAGCTGCCCCCACCGAAAGAATGACTGGCTCACAAGCCATCGTGCGCTCCCTTGAAGAGCTTGGTGTCACCGACATCTTCGGTCTACCCGGTGGTGCCATTCTTCCCACCTACGACCCGCTCTTTGACTCTGAGAAGCTCAACCATATTCTGGTTCGCCACGAGCAGGGGGCGGGGCACGCTGCTGAAGGGTACGCAATTTCTAGCGGTAAGGTAGGGGTTGCCATTGCAACCTCAGGCCCGGGCGCCACAAATTTGCTGACCGCAATTGCCGATGCCAACATGGATTCCGTGCCTATCGTCTGCATTACCGGTCAGGTGTCCTCAAAGGTTCTTGGTACCGATGCCTTTCAAGAAGCTGACATCGTGGGCATGACCATGCCCATCACAAAGCACTCCTTCATGGTGCGCGATGCCCAGGAGATTCCGCGCTGCATCGCTACCGCCTTCAGCATCGCTGCAACCGGCCGCCCCGGCCCAGTCCTGGTTGATGTCACTAAGGACGCCCAGCAAGGCATGATGGATTTCTCGTGGCCCCCCACTACCGAGGTGCGCGGCTACACCCCGGTGACCCGAGGCCACTCCAAGCAAATGCGAGAAGCTGCCAAGCTAATCACCGAATCACAGCGACCAGTGCTCTACATCGGCGGTGGCGTAGTACGGGCAGACGCTTCAGAAGAGCTGATGAAGCTAGCCCGCCTCATCAATGCACCCGTGGTAACCACCCTGACCGCCCGCGGGGTATTCCCCGATTCTGACCCCCAAAACCTGGGTATGCCCGGTATGCACGGCACTGTACCAGCGGTGACAGCTATGCAGAAGGCTGACCTGCTCATTGCCCTAGGTGCCCGATTCGATGACCGAGTAACCGGCGTGGTCGATGAATTTGCCCCCGGCGCTAAGGTCATTCACGTTGATGTTGACCCGGCAGAAATCTCAAAGATTCGTGTAGCCGATGTGCCCATTGTGGGCGATTTACGCTATGTTCTGCCTGAACTAACCGAGATTATCGCCGAGGAGTTCGCCGCTGAATTGCCAGACCTTTCAGCCTGGTGGGCACTCGTCAATCGCTTTAAAGAAACCTACCCCCTGGGGTACACCAAGACCGATGATGGTCTAGGGTCCCCGCAGTACGTCATTGAAAAACTGAGCGAGCTCACCGGCCCTGACGCTTTTTACGTCACCGGCGTGGGCCAACACCAGATGTGGTCAGCCCAGTTCATCAAGAATGAGAAGCCCCGCCACTTTATTAACTCTGCCGGTCTTGGCACCATGGGTTTCTCTGTGCCTGCCGCTATGGGTGTGAAGGTTGCTCACCCGGATGCTACAGTTTGGGCAATTGACGGGGATGGTTGCTTCCAGATGACCAATCAAGAGCTAGCCACCTGCGCCCAGAACAACATTCCCATCAAGGTTGCCATTATTAACAACTCTTCTTTGGGTATGGTGCGCCAGTGGCAGAATCTCTTCTACGATGGTCGATACTCCAACACCCACCTGAAAACCGGCATGGGCACCGAACGCATCCCCGACTTCGTGAAGCTGGCTGAGGCCTACGGCTGCGTGGGGTTGCGCTGTGAGTCCGATGAGGACGTTGAGGCAACTATCAAGCAGGCACTGGAGATTAACGACCGCCCCGTCGTCGTTGATTTCAACGTCAGCCCCGATGCCCTGGTGTGGCCTATGGTTCCCGCCGGTGTGTCGAATGATCAGATTCAAATCGCTAAAGATATTTCACCCTCCTGGGACGATGAGGAGACCGCATGAGCCGCCACACCCTGTCTGTACTGGTAGAAGACAAGCCGGGCGTGCTCGCCCGCGTCTCTGGGCTCTTTGCCCGCCGCATGTTTAACATTGACTCCCTGGCTGTGGGGCACACTGAGGTACCCGGTGTATCCCGCATTACCGTGGTGGTGGACGCTGACGGGCACTTGCTAGAACAGGTCACCAAGCAGCTGAATAAGCTGATTCATGTGCTTAAGGTTGTTGAGCTGACCGATGACCAGTCAGCTCAACGTGACCATATTCTTATCAAGGTGCGGGCTGATGCTGCCGCCCGAATTCAGGTGACTCAGGCGGCAGACCTCTTCCGAGCCAAAATTGTTGATGTGTCTACAGAGTCAGTCATTATTGAGGCAACCGGTTCGGCTAATAAAATCAATGCTCTTTTAGAAGTTCTTGAGCCTTTTGGTGTCAAAGAGATTGTGCGAGCGGGTACCATTGCTCTCTCACGCGGTCCACGCTCAATGAGTGAAAAGGCGCTACGCAACTAGCTAGCTTATATAACTGACAAAAATAATCGTTCAATATGTGAACAATGTGTCTCATTTTTAGCTTTGCGGGGCTAAGGTAGAGACAAGAGTTCACCCCCATAAGTTTTAGAGCCTAAGCTCTCAACCAAAAGACGATCAAGGAGATCGAAACCCATGGCAAAGATCTACTACAACGACGACGCCGACCTCGCTAACATCTCAGAGCGTTCAGTAGCTATCATCGGCTACGGCTCCCAGGGGCACGCTCACGCGCTGAACCTGCGTGACTCGGGTGTGGACGTCCGCATTGGTCTTGCAGAAGGTTCAAAGTCCCGTGCCAAGGCAGAAGCTGAGGGCCTGCGCGTGCTCTCTGTTGCTGAAGCAGCAGAAGAAGCTGATGTGATTATGATTCTGACCCCCGACCAGGTTCAGGCAGAGGTCTACAAGAAGGATATCGAGCCCAACCTGAATGAAGGTGACGCTCTCTTCTTCGCTCACGGTTTCAACATCGTCTTTGGTTACATCGAAGCACCCGAGGGCGTAGACGTTGCTATGGTTGCCCCCAAGGGCCCCGGCCACACCGTGCGCCGCGAGTTTGAGGCAGGACGCGCTGTTCCCGCCCTGGTTGCCGTAGAGAAGGACGCTTCTGGTTCAGCACTTGACCTGGCACTTGCCTACGCGAAGGGTCTGGGCGCTACCCGTGCAGGCGTTATCGAAACCACTTTCAAGGAAGAAGCAGAATCTGATCTCTTCGGTGAGCAGGCTGTGCTCTGCGGTGGTGCCTCCCAGCTGATCCAGTACGGTTTTGAAACCCTGACTGAAGCAGGCTACCAGCCCGAAATTGCCTACTTTGAGGTGCTGCACGAACTCAAGCTCATTGTTGACCTGATGGTTGAGGGCGGCATCGCTAAGCAGCGCTGGTCAATCTCTGATACCGCTGAATATGGTGACTACGTTTCTGGCCCCCGCGTGATTACTCCTGAGGTCAAGGAGAACATGAAGGCTGTTCTTGCCGATATTCAGTCCGGCGCCTTTGCCAAGCGTTTCATGGAAGACCAGGCAGCAGGTGGCCCCGAGTTCAAGGAGCTGCGTGCCAAGGGCGAGGCTCACCCCATCGAAGCTACCGGCCGTGAACTGCGCAAGCTCTTTGCCTGGAACACCGCTGATGATGACTACACTGACGGCTCTGTAGCCCGCTAAGAGCCTGAACACCTAATGCCTTGAGAAAAGCCGGTTACCTGACCGTGATAACACCGACCTGGTAACCGGCTTTTGCCTACCCAAAACCTTTATCAAGAAAGAAAAAATCTGTGACCGCGAAACCTGCCGTCCTGCTGGCTGAAGAACTTTCCCCCGCTACCGTTGAGGCACTGGGCCCTGATTTTGAGATTCGCTCCTGCGATGGTGCAAATCGTGCTGAGCTGCTTACCGCTATTGCCGATGTTGATGCTATCTTGGTTCGCTCAGCCACCCAGGTGGATGCCGAAGCGATTGCCGCTGCTAAGAAGCTTAAGGTGATTGCCCGCGCCGGTGTTGGGTTGGACAACGTCGATATTAAGGCGGCGACCAAAGCCGGTGTTATGGTGGTCAATGCACCGACTTCTAACGTCATTTCGGCAGCCGAACTGACCGTCGGCCACATTCTGGGCCTGGCACGCAACATTGCGGCAGCGGACGCCTCCATGAAGGCAGGGCAGTGGAAGCGTTCAGCTTTTTCAGGTGTTGAGCTGTATGAGAAGACCGTGGGCATTATTGGTCTGGGGCGTATTGGTGGTCTGGTGGCTGAGCGCCTCAAGGCTTTTGGCACTGAGATCATTGCTTATGACCCCTTTGTCACAGCAGCCCGCGCTGCCGCTCTAGGCGCAGAACTGGTTGAACTCGATGAGTTGATTGAGCGCTCTGACTTCATCACCATCCATATGCCCCGCACCCCCGAAACCCTGGGCATGATTAACGCCCAGAGCTTTGCCACAATGAAGAAGAGCGCCTACGTGGTGAACGTAGCACGCGGCGGTCTGATTGATGAAGCTGACCTTGATGCCGCCCTGCGCAGCGGCCAAATTGCCGGTGCAGCTATTGATGTCTACGTCAAAGAACCTGCCGAAAACGTACCCTTTATCGAGCTACCTAACGTGGTTGCCACCCCGCACCTGGGTGCCTCAACCGAAGAAGCACAGGAGAAGGCAGGTATCTCGGTAGCTAAGTCAGTGCGCCTGGCTCTTGAGGGTGACCTGGTGCCGGATGCCGTTAACGTAGCTGGCGGCGCTATAGATAAGGACGTGCGCCCCGGCGTCCCCCTGGCAGAAAAGGTAGGCAGGGTTCTCACCGCCCTGGGCGGCGAGAAAGCACTGACCCGCGTGGAGGTCAAGATCGCCGGTGAAATTGCCAACAAGGACGTCACCTCCCTCAAGCTCTCAGCTCTCAAAGGTGTCTTCACCGATCTGGTCTCAGATAAGGTTTCCTATGTTAACGCCCCGGTGCTGGCAGAGCAGCGCGGGGTAGAGGTTGAGCTAGTGACCACTACCGACACCGAGTACTTCCGCAATGAGACCGTAGTAACCGGTGCCTTTGCTGGTGGGGAGGTCATCTCAGTTGCAGGTACCGTCACCGGGCCCAAGCTGATTCAGAAGCTGACCAACATTAACGGCTTTGATCTGGAAATCCCTCTGACCGACCATATGCTGGTGCTAGAGTACAGCGACCGCCCCGGCGTCATTGCCGCTATCGGTACCCTGCTCGGTAGCGCCTCCATCAACATCGCCGGTATGCAGGTATCCCGCCGTGATAAGGACTCAGCTGCCCTCTGCGTCCTTGCTCTTGACTCAGCGCTCAGCCCTGAGGTGATGGAGTCTATCAAGCGCGTGGTGGACGCCACCGGCGCCGCCAGCATCAACCTGGCAGACTAGCCCAGATCAACTTGCGAGCGAAGTGAAGGGCGAAACGAATAATGTCGACAGCAGCTGGCTGGGGCTGGCGTGAATCGTATGCGAGCTCTGCGAGCCTACGAGAGGGTCAGCTGCTGTCGGCATTGTTCGTGCAGCCCTTGCCTCGTATGAATAACCAGCAAGAAAGCTGTAAAGTTGTAGCTATGACTTCTACCCCCTTCTACATCACCACCGCTATTGCCTACCCTAACGGCGACCCGCATATCGGTCACGCCTATGAGCACATTGCCACCGATGTGATGGCTCGTTTTAAGCGCCTGGACGGCTTCGACGTACGTTTTTTGACCGGTACCGATGAGCACGGGCAGAAGATGCAGACCACAGCCGCCAAGCTGGGGGTGACCGCTAAGGAACTGGCAAATCAGAATGCTGCTCGCTTCAAGGCGATGGACGATGCGATGGGCATCAGCTACGACCGCTATATTCGCACCACTGATGCTGACCACTATGCTGCCTCCCAGGCTATGTGGAAGCGTATGGAAGATGCTGGTGATATCTACCTGGATAAGTATGAGGGTTGGTACTCAGTACGCGATGAGGCATTCTACGCTGAGGACGAGACCGAGGTGCGTGACGGGGTTCGTTACGCTATTGCCACCGGCACCGAGGTTGAATGGACTGAAGAGGAATCTTACTTCTTCCGCCTCTCAAAGTATGCTGACCGCTTACTTGAGCTCTACTCCGCCGAAGGCTTTATCTACCCTGAGAACCGCCGCAATGAGCTGGCTGGTTTCATGAAGGAGGGTCTGCGTGACCTCTCCATTTCTCGCACCAGCTTTGACTGGGGCGTTCCGGTGCCCGGTCACGAGAAGCACGTGATGTATGTGTGGGTGGACGCCCTCACTAACTACCTGACCGGTGTTGGCTTCCCCGATACCGAATCAGAGATGTTCAGCAAGTACTGGCCCGCTGACTACCATGTGATCGGTAAGGATATTTCCCGCTTCCACGCAATCTACTGGCCTGCCTTCCTCTGGTCAGCCGGTCTCGAGCTACCCAAGCGCGTCTTTGCCCACGGCTTCTTGCTGGTGGACGGCGAGAAGATGAGTAAGTCCATTGGTAACGTGGTGGACCCCACCGACCTGGTAGCCTCCTTCGGCCTGGACCAGCTGCGTTTCTTCCTGCTGCGCGAGGTCAGCTTCGGGCAGGACGGCTCTTACTCAGCCGATGCTATTAAGAACCGCATCAACTCTGACCTTGCCAATGACCTAGGTAACCTGGCGCAGCGTTCGCTGTCGATGGTTGCCAAGAACTGCGAGGGCAAGGTGCCTAGCCACGGCGCTTTCACCGCAGAAGATGCTGCCATGCTCCAGATGGCGCAGAAGCTCTACGAGCCGGTGCGCGCGGACTTTGATGAGCTTGCCTTCCACAAGGCGCTAGAGCGTATCTGGCAGGTAGTGGGCGAGGCCAACCGCTACTTCACCTCCCAGGAGCCCTGGAAGCTGCGCAAGACCGACCTGGAGCGCATGAACACTGTGCTTTATGTAACTGCTGAGGTGCTGCGCGTGGTTGCTACCCTCACCCAGCCTGTTATGCCTACTTCCATGGGTAAGCTACTTGACCTTCTGGCTGTCGCGCCTGAGGCACGTACCTTTGCTGACCTGGGCCAGCAGCTGGTTCCCGGCATTGATCTGCCGGCACCTGCCCCTATCTTCCCCCGCTACGAAGAACCCAAAGACAACTAGGCTCACGTCAGCCATCTAGACAAAGGCACTAGCTCAAAAACAAACAAGGACGCCGCCCCGGTTTCCCTGCTCAGCGGCAGGGGAGTGGGAGCGGCGTCCTTCTCTGTCTAAAATCTAGAACCAGCCCAGCTCAGTGAGCTTGTAGTACACCATCTGAGCTAGGGCGGTATACCCCCAACCGTTCAGATGCAGACCGTCAGATGAGAACAGCGAGGGCGGTATCTTGCCCTCTGCCCGTGCTTTCTGGTCGGTATCAGAAGCCCATACACCTGAGCCCGCCAACGCACCGTACCGCAACCAGTTTTCCTGGGTGGTCTCGCGCAGGTAGGTTTCAGGGTTCAAAAAGAGGGCGCCGTACTTTTCTGCAGCCCAACTATTGTATGCCCTAACGCTCTTGGCACGGTCTGAGTCTTTGGAATCACCCCGGCTCGGGAAGTGCCCCATCACCAGGGTACGTTCAGGGGCAGATTCAAAGGCGTATTGGGTGTCTTTACGGATTTTATCGGTCTCTTCTAGGTTGTTTCGCCCCATTTGAATGAGGTGGTAGCAGGCACGCGAAATCATTTCTTGGTAAGAGTAAAACCGGCTGGCCGGCGTGTTAGCCGGCGCGTAGATGGGGTCCCCTGGAACCATACGGGTGAAGAGATAGATACCGGTGGTTAAGGTAGGTACCAGGGTGCCGGGAGTATCCCCGATAAAGCCGGGTACATAGGACGAGGTGTTAAAGTCAATCCGGGAACTCTCAGCAAGACTCACCTCTACCGAGCCCGAGGCAGGTACTGTGTCATCGGGGAAGATAAGTTTGTACATGCTCTGGGAACTACCCCGGCGGGCAAGAATCTGGGTGGAGGTTTCGCCACCTCGGCCAAAGTTCAAAACCGGGGCCTTCAGGTATGATCCGAGAAGCACATCAAGCTTAGCGTTAACTCCAGCAGGGACACCCTGGTCAGCGTTGACGCCTTCGATAGAAGAGCTGCCCCACAAGGCCAAGGCAGGGCCTGTGACAGCCGGGTATGCAAATTCGGGAGGGAAGACCGTTGAAATTGCATCTGCTGCATGAGCCTGGCGAGCATTGACCATCAGTGCCCCGGTAGCACTTGCTGCCGAAACAGCCCCGGTGATAGCAGCAAAACGCATAATATTACGCCGTGAAGTGCGCATCGCCTGTGTTTCTTCGGTGTTCATTGATCCCTTTGATATAGAAGATGAGTGTGGTGAGAATGTCGCTGTATTAGCTCGGTGTCGTTATAACCCAGCTCTCAATAATAGTTAGACTTAGTGGTGATTATCTAGGGAAGGTAGCCGTGTCATTACTTACTAAGCAACGTGTAAAGAACGTAGTGGTTCTTAGCCTACTGGCAGGCGGTACACTAACAGCTTGTTCCACCCCACCCCAAGACTTTAACGAGCTGACAGCTGAAACTGCCAAAGAGGAACATTTGCAGCAGCTTTCCACCTGGATTTACCCGTCTGACGAGGCAGAAAAAGCCCGCCGTGCTTTTGTGGAACGCTGTGTGGCTGCATCAGGTGGCACCTATAAAGAAGCGGTAGTAAAGCAGTCTCTAGAAACAAGTGTCTATTCCGGGCGCAGCACCGAGGAGCTGAAGAAAAGTGGCTACGGTGATTTACCGGCCGACCCGAACCAGAGCGTTGCTGACTTTGACCAGAAGGGCTTGGACGCCTATCTTGGCTCTAAGCAGGCAGAACATTTTGAAGTGCGGTTCATGGAGTACAGTAGCGGCAGCCTTGCCGCTGATGGCTGCATGGCACAAAGCTACGAATACATCTACGGCACCGTTGAAAACGGAGTTAAGGTTGCCCTGCTAGCACCTCAGTTTGGCCAGGCTATCGCTGAGGAACTAGAAACGGACCAGGGGTACATCGACCTGCAACAGGGCTGGGCTTCCTGTATGGCTGATGCTGGTTTTAAAACCGTGAGTAGCACCGATCAGGCGGTCTATGCTTCAACCCTTTTGGATAAGGACGGCGGCAAGAAGATGCTAGAGGCAGATATTTCTTGCCGTGAGAGCCAGAACTTTGACGCCACTGTCACCGAGCTTAAAAATTCCTACTACGAGAGTATGTACAAGCGGCTCAAACAGTTCTCAAAGGATTTTGAGGCTATTGCCGCAACCGCTGCTGAGCGGGTTGAGGCTGATAAAACAGACCCCAAGAAGACCTCACCGGTTACCCTGCCTACCCCAAGGGCCTCCACAAGCGAAACCGCTGCACCGGCGGCATCCTAGCCCTGTTTCAGAGGAACCGGGGTTACCTCAGGAGGTACCCCCGGTTGGCGGGTATTCGGTTAGCTAACCTGTCGTAGCGGCTCAACCGGTGGCTTGGAGGCCGCCCGCATTGCTGGGGCAAGACTGGCCAACCACGTCAGGGCAAGACCCACAAGAGCGGTGATAACCAGCCCCTGCCAATGCAGGTCGTAGGTGAGCTCTATACCCTGAACCGTGAAGACCTGCAAGAAGAGCACTGCCAGCGCTGTGCCTGCTCCGAT
>JAUMUH010000050.1:7320-10596 GCA_030530765.1 Rothia sp. (in: high G+C Gram-positive bacteria) | reverse complement strand
TCTGGTGATATTGTGATTCGCTACTGCTACCTGCCAGCCGACCTTGCCGCCGGTGACATCCTGGCAGTGCCAGCTACCGGTGCCTACAACCATGTGATGGCATCTAACTACAATTACCTGACCCGCCCACCGGTCATTGCCACCTCTACCGCTTGCCCGCCGCGTGCCATCGTCCGCCGGGAAACTGAGGACGATATGCTGGTGCGCGACATAGGGCTTGTCTAACGAGATTTGACGTACAGGAGATAAAGAATGAGCAAGAAGCAGCCTATTAAAGTTGCCCTACTAGGTGCTGGCAACGTCGGGTCGCAGGTGGCGCGTATGCTCACCGAATATGCCCAGGTGCTGAGTGAACGTGTAGGCGCCCCGGTAGAGCTCATCGGTATTGCAGTGCGTGATACATCTGCAACGCGTCATTATGCTGCAGATACCTCCCTCTACACCACCGATGCTGAAGAACTCATCGATGAGGCAGATGTGGTCATTGAGCTGACCGGTGGTATTGAACCTGCACGTGCGCGTATTTTGCGTGCCCTTTCAGCGGGCAAGTCTGTGGTTTCTGGAAATAAGGCTCTGCTGGCCCAGCACGGTGTTGAACTAGCTGCTGCAGCAGCTAAGAGCGGGGCGCAGCTTTCGTATGAGGCGGCAGTTGCCGGAGCTATTCCGATTCTGCGCCCACTGCGTGATTCTTTGGCAGGCGACAGGGTAACCCGTGTGCTGGGTATTATGAACGGCACCACCAACTACATTCTGGATCAGATGCACACCACCGGGGCGCAGTTTGAGGACGCCCTGGCTGAGGCGCAGCGTCTGGGCTACGCTGAGGCTGACCCCACCGCTGACGTTGAGGGCCATGACGCTGCTTCCAAAGCAGCCATTGTTGCCTCTCTTGCCTTCCACTCAGAATTCACCATTGACGATGTGCACTGCGAAGGCATCACCGCTATTACGGCCGAGGACGTTCAAGCTGCGGAGGCAGATGGCTACGTTATTAAGCTTTTGGCTGTTTGTGAACGTGATGGTGAGGGCGTTAATATTCGGGTGAACCCTACCCTGGTGCCGGGCACTCACCCTCTTGCCAGCGTCCACGGTGCTTTTAATGCCGTGTTTGTGCAGGCAGATAACGCCGGTGAGCTGATGTTCTACGGGCCTGGTGCAGGTGGCGCGCCTACTGCCTCTGCTGTGCTCGGTGACTTTGTTTCCCTAGCCCGCCGCCTGGTCTTGGGCGGGCCCGGCGTGCCCGAATCCTCCCATGCCGGTTTGACGGCAACCGGTACGCAGGGCGTAGTCTCCCGCTACTCGGTGGGTATTCTGGTGGATGACAAGCTGGGGGTGCTGGCGAACATTGCCCGTGTATTTGCTGAGCACGGGGTGTCTATCGAAACTGTCCGTCAGACTAAGGCAACTGAACGGCAGGCAGCTAGCGCCATGATTCGCATAGTTACTCACCGCGCTACAGACGCTAATCTGCGTAAGACTATGGCAGTGGTAGATTCCCTGGATACGGTGCGAGAGATTACCTCGGTTATCCGTGTTGAGGGCTAAGCCCCGATCCACCTGCCTGCCCCAAAGAAGTTAAGGAAACTATGAACCTGCCCATGATCGATGGCTCAAACGAAGCGGCTGTCTCACTAGACGTTATACCGGTAGGCAAACGGGTTACTGTCAAGGTGCCTGCCTCTTCAGCCAATCTAGGCCCCGGCTATGATTCTTTGGGTCTGGCGCTTGCCTACCATGATGAGCTAACGATAACTCGTGTTGAGCAGGGGCTGACCTTTGGGCTGAGTGGGGAAGGCGCAGAAGAAGTACCTCAGGACGCCAGCCACCTGGTGGTCAAAGCAATGCAAACAGCCTGGCGGGCAGTGGGGCTTTTGGAACTGCCTGGCCTGCACATCCAGGCGCACAACCGCATCCCGCACTCACGCGGTATGGGATCTTCAGCTTCTGCCATTGTTGCTGGTGTCACCGCAGCAAACGGCCTGCTACCTCAAGAATTACAGCTTGACGCTGATGCCGTATTACAAATCTGCTCGGGCATGGAAGGGCATCCCGATAACGTAGCACCCTCGCTGTATGGAAAAGTTGTCATCTCTTACGGGGACGCTGCTGGCTGGCATTCTTTACCCGTCCCAGCCCACCCCGATGTTCTGCCGGTTATTGCAATTCCGGAGTATGAGGTGCCCACCAAGATTGCGCGTGGTCTTATCCCTGAAACAGTGCCCCACCGAGAGGCAGCAATTAACTCGGGGCGGGCTGCCCTGCTAACACAGGCGCTCTCTGCTTACCCGGACTACCTGCTACCAGCTACCGCAGACCTTTTGCACCAGCCCTACCGCGCTGTTGCTATGAAACCCAGCGCAGCCCTAGTGGCAGCCCTGCGTGGCAAAGGTTATGCCGCCGTTATCTCGGGAGCTGGGCCTACTGTTATGGTGCTTGCCAACGGCGTTGAAGAACGGGAGGCTGTTATAGAAGAAATCAAAAAGCTCACCGCTGCTGACCCCATTAATGGGTATGACGGGTCACCCATCGCCTGGCGTGTACTGCCCATTGATATCGACACAGAAGGTGTTATGCTTACTACTGAAGAAAAAAGCTAAACCAGCCAAATACCTCTTGTAGGTTCTGGCTCTAAGGCTTTCTTCTACTCACGGTTTAGAAGCACGAGAAGCCCGTGCCCCGCCGTTCCCTAACGCTCATCAGCTATTGGTCTGTCAGCGTTTTCCTGCTGTGTACACAGCCGTGTACCACTCAGCAAGCCCGTGCAGAAGCCCAACAGTGTGCCACCGGCTCACCCGTTCTTGTTGCTGACAGCACCTAAAGATAAGGTTGCCAGTCTGAGGCGACCTACCACCGCGAAACAAAACACATTCGGAAGAAGGAATCTTCGTGGCAGAGACCACCGACCTCACCGCAGGTACGGAGACCGCACAAGCGGCAGAAAATAAAACCCCTAGCCTAAGCAGCCTCAAACTGGCTCAGCTACAATCACTTGCTTCACAGTTGGGCATCACAGGCGCCCGCCGTATGCGTAAGTCAGATTTGGTTGACGCAATTACTGCCCACCAGCGTGGCGGTGTAGTTGCTGATCGCGCTGAAACCCCGGCAGCAGAAACCGCAACGGAAAAACCCAAGCGCACCCGCACCCGTAAGTCTGCCCCTAAGGCTGCAGCTGAGAGCGAGAAGACCGAAGAAACGGCTGATGAAGCTCCAGCAGCACCCAAGCGTCGCACTCGTCGCGCAAGCAGCGCGCAGGGTGCCACGGCTGACACCTCAGCT
>JAUMUH010000050.1:0-7310 GCA_030530765.1 Rothia sp. (in: high G+C Gram-positive bacteria) | reverse complement strand
CGATGCTGTTGAAGCAGCGCTTGATGCCGTTGAATCTGAGAAAAACGCAGCGGTAGAAGCAAAGAATGACAGGAGCGGGGACGGCGAAGGTAACGGTAAACGTACCCGCACCCGTTACGATCGGCGCCGTAACCGCGCAGAGAGCGAGAACTCTGAGAGCCCTGCAGCCGGTGGTAAGACCGCTAGCTCAGATGAAAACAGCGAGAAGAACGAGACAGAGGGCCGCAACGGTAAAAACCGCCGTGACCGCGGTGAGCGCTCTGACCGTAACGAACGTTCTGCAAAGAACGACCGCGCCGACCGCGAGAATCGTTCTGAGCGTCACAGCAAAAATGGCCCCGATGAGGACCGCCGAAATGCGCGCAAGAACCGCCGTGATCGTCAAGCAGAGCGCCGTGACCGCCGTAATAACCGCCGCGATTATGATGAACCGGAAATCACTGAAGACGACGTGCTTGTACCCGTTGCCGGTGTTCTGGATGTGCTCGATAACTACGCTTTTGTGCGTACTTCTGGCTACTTGCCCGGGACCAATGACGTTTACGTTTCACTAACTCAGGTCAAGCGGTACGGTTTGCGTAAGGGTGATGCCGTCGTCGGTACTATCCGTGCCCCGCGCGAAAACGATAACAGCAACCGCCAGAAGTTTAACGCTCTGGTGCAGCTCACCAGCGTGAACGGCATGAGCCCAGAAGAGGCTAGGGGGCGCCGTGAGTTTAATAAGCTCACACCGCTCTACCCCAAGGAGCGCCTGCGCCTTGAGACTGATGCTAAGAAGCTGGGAACCCGTGTCATCGACCTGGTAGCTCCTATTGGTAAGGGGCAGCGCGGCCTTATTGTTGCACCGCCCAAGGCCGGTAAAACCCTCATGTTGCAGTCCATCGCTAACGCAATCACCACGAACAACCCTGAGGTTCACCTCATGATGGTCCTGGTGGATGAACGCCCTGAAGAAGTTACCGATATGCAACGCACCGTTCAGGGTGAGGTTATTGCCTCTACCTTTGACCGCCCGGCAGATGACCACACCACCGTTGCTGAACTAGCTATTGAACGCGCCAAGCGCCTGGTTGAGCAGGGCAGGGACGTTGTGGTTCTGCTGGATTCCATGACCCGCCTGGGTCGAGCCTACAACCTGGCAGCTCCTGCCTCCGGTCGTATTCTCTCTGGCGGCGTTGACGCAGCGGCTCTCTACCCGCCCAAGAAGTTCTTCGGGGCAGCCCGCAATATTGAAGAGGGCGGCTCACTCACCATTTTGGCAACTGCCCTGGTAGAAACAGGCTCCAAGATGGATGAGGTCATCTTTGAAGAGTTCAAGGGAACCGGCAACATGGAATTGCGCCTTTCCCGCCAGCTGGCTGATAAGCGTATCTTCCCCGCAATTGATCTCAACGCCTCATCTACCCGCCGTGAGGAAGCCTTGCTCTCACCCGATGAAATTAAGATTATGTGGCGTCTGCGCCGTGTCTTAGCCGGTATGGATCAGGAACAGTCCCTGTCCGTCCTGCTGTCTAAGCTGCGGGAAACGGGCTCTAACGTGGAGTTCCTTTTGACCGTTGCGAAGAGCGGCTTGGGTCACTCCGAATAAGCTACCCTCGCACCGCTCCTCACCGGGGCGGTGCTCCTTACGCTTAACCCCACCAGTTTTTGCCCGGGGTGCCGGGCACCGTGAAGATAAAGGCAAGAGACGTGATTGACTCAATCCAGGGTCTGCTCGATGAGCATGCAGACCTCCAAAAGCAGTTAGCTGACCCGGCAGTTCACGCTGACCAGGGTAAGGCCCGTAAACTGGGGCGTCGCTATTCAGAGCTCAACGGCATTGTTGAGGCTTATAACCGTGTAAATTCACTGCGCGATGATATTGAAGCAGCCTCTGAGATGGCAGCTGAAGACCCCGAGTTTGCAGCAGAGGTCAAAGAGCTAGAGGCTCAGTTACCGGCAGCTGAAGAGAAGCTGCGCCGTCTGTTGATTCCCCGTGACCCGGACGACGGCCGTAACGTCATTCTTGAAGTCAAGGGCGGCGAAGGCGGCGACGAGGCGTCCCTCTTTGCAGCTGACTTATTGCGCATGTACACCCGCTACGCTGAGTCTAAGGGCTGGAAGATTGAGGTGATTTCTTCCCAGACCACCGACGTTGGCGGCTACAAGGACGCCCAGGTGGCTATCAAGGGTAGCTCCAATGACCCTGCTGAGGGCGTTTGGGCTCACCTCAAGTATGAGGGCGGTGTGCACCGCGTGCAGCGTGTGCCCGCTACCGAATCTCAGGGGCGTATTCACACCTCTGCTGCCGGTGTGTTGGTCTTCCCCGAAGTTGATGAGCCCGAGGAAATCGAGATCAACCAGAACGATTTGAAGATTGACGTTTACCGCTCTTCAGGCCCCGGCGGTCAGTCTGTGAACACCACCGACTCCGCTGTGCGTATTACCCACCTGCCCACTGGCATTGTGGTCGCTATGCAGAATGAGAAGTCTCAGATTCAGAACCGTGAAGCCGCTATGCGCGTTCTGCGTGCTCGTCTGCTTGCCTGGCAGCAGGAGCAAATCGATGCTGAGAACGCTGAGAAGCGTCACTCCCAGGTGCGCACTATGGACCGTTCAGAGCGTATTCGTACCTACAACTTCCCTGAAAACCGTATTGCCGATCACCGCACCGGCTACAAGGCTTACAACCTGGATGCTGTGCTTAACGGTGACCTTGAAGCTGTAGTTCAGTCTGCTATCGAGATGGACGAGGCAGCCCGCCTTGAGAAGCTCGGTCAGGGCGAATAAAAGGTGAGTGAGTTTTCACTTCAGCCCGGTGATGAGCTGGCAGTAGCTCTTCGCCGGGCTGCTGCCTACCTAGCTGAGTGCGGGGTTGAGAATGCCACCGTTGATGCTGAGCTTATCGCTGCTTATCTTTTTGAGAAGGACGGCGCGGGGATAATTTCGCGGGGGCGCGTGCAGGCTCTTGCTCTGTTAGGTTCTCCTGTTCCCGCCGGTTTTGAGGAGCTGGTGAACTTGCGGGGGCAAAGGATTCCCCTGCAACATTTGACAGGGCAGGCACATTTCCGTCAATTAGCTCTGAGCGTTGGCCCCGGAGTTTTTATTCCGCGCCCTGAAACTGAGTTGCTGGTTGACTACGCTTTGGCTGCCTACCGGCAACTGGTGGAACAGGGGCAGAACGGCGTCATGGTTGATTTGTGCACCGGTAGTGGGGCTATTGCTGCCTCGCTTGCTTTCGAGGAGCCGGGAGCATCCGTCCACGCTGTTGAGCTATCTCAGACTGCCCACGCTTGGGCAGAAAAAAACCTTGAGCCGCATGGCGTGAACCTGGTTCACGGGGATGCGCTGACCGCCCTTGAAGAGCTGCGTGGAACCGTGACTGTGGTTGCCTCTAACCCGCCCTACATACCGGCAGATGCTGTGCCTAAAGACCCTGAGGTGCGCGACCACGACCCTAAAATGGCGCTCTATGGGGGAGGGGAGGACGGCATGCAACTACCACGTGCCATTACTGCCCGAGCTTTCGACCTGCTGGCACCAGGCGGGTTCTTTATTGTAGAACACGCCGAAACTCAGCAGGAACTCATGGCTAGCGCCTTGCAGGTAGCTGGGTTTGAGCGTGTAGTGTCCATTGATGATTTTGCGGGTAAGCCGCGCCATACCAGCGGTTATAAACCGCTAAAAGTGTGAAAGAATAATGAGCGTGAAAGCAACCATTGTTACAACGACCGATGATGCAACCCGTCAGCAGGCAGTGGATACTGCTAAGTCAGCTATCCGTGCCCATAAAACTGTGGTTATCCCCACAGATACTGTGTATGGGGTTGCTGCAGATGCGTTCTCTGTTGAAGGTGTAACAGCTTTGTTGACTGCTAAAGGGAGAAGCCGGCAGATGCCCCCGCCTGTGCTCATCGCCGACCAAGGGGTGCTGCCGGGGCTAGCCGACGGGGTTTCAGAGGACGCCCTGGCTTTAGCTGAAACCTTTTGGCCCGGTGCACTGACCCTCATTTTTTATGCGCAGCCTTCTTTGAACTGGGATCTAGGTGAGACCCAGGGAACTGTTGCCCTGCGTGTACCTGATGATCCCACTGCCCTTGAACTATTGCGCCATTTGGGCCCTTTGGCTGTATCTTCTGCTAACAAGACCGGTCGCCCTGCTGCTACCACGGCAGCAGAAGCAATGGAGCAGCTGGGGGAAGACGTTGAAGTTATCTTTGACGGTGGCCCCCGCCCTGAAAGCCGCGGTGAAGAGTTTGATTCAACCAAGGTTTTACCGTCCACTATCGTTGACTGCACCTCTGACCGGTTGGTTGTTGTGCGTGAGGGTGCTATCTCGGTAGAACAGTTGAGGGGCATCGTACCTTCTGTGCTAACTCGAGCGGAGCTAGAAGCTCAAGAGAGGGCAGCTCGTGAGGCTCATGATGCAGCAGAAAAAACTCAGGCTGCAATGCAAGAAACTGACCTGCTGACTCCATATGAGACAGAGGACTATGAGGAAGGACGACGCGCGGCGGCTCCAGAATCTGGTAGCTTAGCAGCAAATTTGGTAAGTTCAGCTGCCGCCCCTGTGGATCAACGCCGCACCGCATCTGCCCACTTCACCCATGCTACGGCGGCAGATGACGGTGTAAAGCCCTTTCCCGTTGCTGATGCTAAGAGCCTGGTATTTGGTGCAGCCCCGCTTGCTGAGCAAACGATAGTAGAGGCAAAGCATTTAGCCCGTGACGAGGTGTTTTGACCCCACCATAGATGAGAGCCACCGTAAAATAACGGCGGCTCTCATTTACGCTTCTGACCTGGTTCAGCCGGTGTACTTTCTATCGCTCTTCTTGCCCAGAGCTGTATGGGCTGCCCTGAGGACATCGTTCACACGGGGGGTGGGGAGTAGATTATTCTCGCGTGCCCACCGGTCGTCAACGTCCTGACCAAACCACATCACCTCAAGGCGGCGTACCGGGCCAGCAAACCTGTCACCCAGGTAGTCAGAAATGGTGTAACCGGTTTTGATGAGAGTTCGGCAGAGCCACTCTGGCACATGAACCGGGTACCGGCGCCCCGCATTGATCACCACTGATTCAGTGGTAGACCCTTCCCAAGGTTGCACAACAATCGGAGGTAGGTGACCGGCGAAGGCTCCCACCTGCACAGTAAATTCTGCTAGGGCGTAGTTGGAAGAAACCGGGGTGCGGTGCTTGCCGTTCCCAGCCACTGAGGCGAGGGGAGAGGAGGCAATCTTTGCAAATGCTTCAGTGGTACGTCTGCCCTGCCCCTGCACGCTGGTGGCTCGCAATACACAAATTTCAAGAGCATGATGGGGGGCAACGCTAGCTGGCGCGTAGGAAGGGGCAGCGGGGAACTCAGACTGGTCTGAGCCGGGGGCAGTACCGCTTGCAGCGGTTTCTTCGATGAAGTGGCGGAGTTTGAGCAAGACCTCTTCACCCAGTGCTTTAGAGAAAGAATAGGCTGAAAATGGGTTAGTTTCTGGGTTGTCGGTGAGTACCTCGACCTGCCCCTGAACCGCAGCTGAACTTATGTGGATGAGGCGGCGCACGCCGGTGCGTTGAGCTGCGATAGCAATGAGTGCAGGGAGTAAAGCGTTGGCGCCGAGCAAAGGAGCCAGGTCTTTTTGATCTGGTGCCGCCAACCCAGAGGCATTAATGACGACATCGCAGCCAGCAAAAGAGTCTGCAAGAGAGTCAATAATGCCTTCGAGCTTACGAGCAGTGCGGATGAGCTGGTCAGAATTGGTTTCGCGGGTAGTGAGGCGGGGGGCCTCAATCGCATCGACCTTCATGCCTTCGGTAGCAAGCCTAGCCACAATGGATGACCCGACAAACCCGCTTGCGCCAATGATTTTCCAGGTAGCTTCTGCCATAGTTTCTCCCCTCGGTTTCTACGACCTGCAACCGTGCAGACCTACTTCAAGACTGGCATAAACCAGCCCCAAAAACACGTAGGCTATCCTGAGAAAACCCCATATCTTCTGCCCTTTGCACTGACCGGGAGGAGAAGAAGAAAAGAAAAGTTAGGTAAACTTTAGAGGACTATGCAGAATCTGCGCAGTGCAATGGGCTGTCAGCTGCAACAGTACTTCCGAAAGGACCGAGCGAGTTTTCATGGCTTCCCCTGGTACACCGATAGCAGAACAGACTGCCGCCTCAGAGCGTATCGTTGCGGTGGTAGTAACCTATAACCGTCTTACGCTACTGCCGCAGACTCTAGCCGGTATCGCCGCTGGAAGCCTCACCCCGGATCTGGTGGTCATCGTTAATAACGCTTCAACAGATGGAACCACTGACTATCTTGATCAGCTGAGCTATGAGCTACAAACCGATGTTGTGCATTTGAACACGAATGTAGGGGGAGCCGGTGGGTTTGCAGTGGGCATTGACCGTGCCTTAGCTCGCCACGCAGCAGATTTGGTCTGGGTGATGGATGATGACACCGAACCTACCGAAAACACACTGGCAGAGGCATACCGTGCCTGGCTGGATTACTCACCGGTACGCAGTGAACGCCCGGTGCTGGTGGCTTCAAAGGTGAGCTGGAGCGATGGCAGAGACCACCCCATGAATACTATGCGTACCATGTTCGGTGCAGGTAAGAAACGTACCGACCGAGCCGCTAGAGTGGGGGCGCGCCCCATCCGGTCGGCATCCTTCGTTTCTATCCTGATGGACGGGGCAGCTATGCGAGCTACTGAGTTGCCACTGGCTGAATTTTTCATCTGGAATGATGACTTCGAATACACCACCCGCCTAGCTCACCACGGCAATGCGATTGCCACTGAGCGTTCGGTGGCACTGCACCATACCAAAACCTTTGGCACAACCGATGCAAAACCGGGCCCGCGTTTCTACAATGATGTGCGCAACAAGCTCTGGGTCTTGTGCGGGCGCCGAACCCTCAGCCCGTTCGAAAAGCTGCTCTACGGTGGCGCCACTGCCCGTCTTTGGGCAAGCACCCTCTTACGTACCGATGAGAAGAAAACCTACACCGGCTACTTTCTTCACGGCGTGAAGGACGCTGTGCGCGGCTATCGCAGCACCGCTGAAGTGCTGAGAGGGGTTTACGATTTAGAAACGACCCAGGTTGCTCATAAGACACGACTGACGATGGGCAACGGTCAAGAATTTAGTCTTTTGATGAGCATCTACGCCAAGGATAAAGCAGAGCAGCTGAGAGAAGCCTTAACCTCTAATACGCGTGGGCAGACTCTAGCACCTGATCAGGTAGTGCTGGTTGAAGACGGGCCTCTTCCCGCTGACCTTACAGCTGTTCTTGATGAGTTTGAAGCAGCAGCTACGATGCCTGTAACCCGCCTGAAA
>JAUMUH010000049.1 GCA_030530765.1 Rothia sp. (in: high G+C Gram-positive bacteria) | reverse complement strand
TGTGCTGGCTGTTTTTATTGTGCTCTTGGGTCTTGATTTGACCCGCCGTGCCCGCCGTCTGCGCTACCGTAGCGAGTACGCTATTGCCCGGGAAGCTGAGGAGCGGGCAGCTGCTGAGGCAGCGGCATCCGCAGGGCAGTCTAGCGGCAAGGTGACGGTGAAGGACGAGGCTGAGGTCGCCCAAGATCATCTGCGCCGCCCCCACTAGGTGAGCGCGAAAAGCCCGGTATTCGCTGTGGAATACCGGGCATGAGTGCATTTAGACCGCAAAAAGTGCGAACATCACCGCTATATAGTGCAGGGTGAAGCCAATGACCGTGCAGCTGTGAAAGAGCTCGTGGAACCCAAAAATTGCCGGTGCCATGCGCGGGCGTTTACTGGCATAAAAGAGAGCACCTAGAATGTAGAAGCCTCCACCTGCCGCTACTAGAACTGTGGCAGCGGGTGAAACCTGCCAAAAATCTACCAGGTAGAAGACTGCCAGTAGACCCATCACCATATAAATGGGGGTGTAGAGCCAGCGCGGGGCGGACGTCCAGAACACGCGAAAGAGCACCACCGATAGGGCGCAGCCCCAGATGGTCCACAGCAGAACGGCCTGCTTGGTGCCACCTAGCAGGGTGAGGGCGATAGGCGTATAGGTGCCTGCAATGAGCAGGGCAATGTTGGCGTGATCAAGCCGCTTGAGAAAAAGGCGGGCACGAGCCGACCAGAAACCGCGGTGATAGATACCAGAGACACCAAAGAGAAGCACGCCAGTCAGTGAGAATAATGCGCAGGCAAAGGCAAGCTCGCCCCCACCAGAAACTGCGATAAGAACAATGCCGGCAACAAAAACAATGGGGGTAAAAGTGGCATGAATCCAGCCGCGCACCAGCGGCTTGCCGTGCCCCCGGTAAAACTCAATAATTTCACGCTGGGTATCGGTCACATGGTCCAGCACTCTGCTGCCCTTATGCGCCGGCAGGCTCTGAGGCGTACGGGGTGTTGAGCTGCTCGTCTTCCTCATATATGTAGTATCTCAGGTCTCATAACGATGGGGAAGCCCCATCTCAACCGGGGTATGGTCTCGTGCCACCAGAAACGGCTTTGTACCCGCTCGTGGGTGCAACCCGATAGAATAAAACCTAGAGATGACCTCACGATTGTTCAGGAGCCAGCATGAAACTACCTCAGCCTTTGTACACGGTCTATGAGCGCTCGCTGGTTTCTGCCTTGCCGGTTGAGAAGCTACCCCAGCATATTGGTGTGCTGGTGGACGGTAACCGCCGTTGGGCAGCCTTACTGGGGGAGAGCACTAAGCACGGGCATGAGGCAGGTGCCGCCCGCATTATTGAGTTTTTGGGCTGGTGCACCGAGATCAAGATTCCCATGGTGACCCTCTACATGCTCTCTACTGAGAACCTCAAGCGCAGTAGCGAGGAGCTGACCGACCTGGTTGAGGTGATTGAAGGGTTTGTAGGGACGCTGGCGGCTAGTGGTCTTGCCCGTATCAAGGCGGTGGGGCAGCTAGAATCCTTGCCGCAGAGCCTGCGTGCTGCCTTTGAGATTGCCACGGAGCAGACCGCCAGCATTGAGGGCTTGCAGGTGAACGTGGCGGTTGGCTACGGCGGTCGGCAGGAGATAGCGGACGCTGTGCGCGGGCTTTTGCGTGAGGCGGCTACCGAGGGGCGCACCCTGGAAGACCTGGCTGAAAGTATCACCATTGACGATATCTCCCGCCACCTGTACACCTCCGGTATGCCAGACCCTGACCTCTTGATTCGCACCTCTGGTGAGCAGCGTCTGTCTGGGTTTATGACCTGGCAATCGGCTTACTCTGAGTTCTATTTTTGTGAGGCATTGTGGCCGGACTTCCGCCGGGTCGATTTCTTGCGTGCCCTGCGAGACTACGCCCAGCGGCAGCGCAGGTTTGGATCATAAACAGCTATGGTGGGGCTGATTCTGCAGCATCTGGAAGCCGGGTTTGGGCAGGGGCAGTGGCGCTCGCTGCTTTCTGCCCTGCTTTTGGTGTGGGTGCTGAGTTGCTACCTGGTGGTTGCTTACCGATTGAGCGTCATTGACGTGAGAGAACACCGCCTACCCAACCGGCTGGTCTTTCCCCTCTACGCCCAGGTGGGTGCTCCGCTCTGTATCGTTGCCCTGCTGGGTGAAAGCCCCTGTGAAGACACTCGAACCATAGCGTACGGTGGTGCGCTGATGCTGGGGTTTTACGGCATCATGCGCCTAGCCTCCCGCGGAGCCCTAGGCTTAGGTGACGTTAAGCTTGCCGGTGTGCTGGGTATGCTGCTCGGGTTTTTCTCCCTAGAAAACCTTTTGTGGGGTAACCTGCTCATCTTTCTTCTGGGCGGTATAACCGCTATCGCCCTGGTTATCAGCCGCAAGGCTACCGCTAAAACCCACATTGCTTTTGGCCCCTTCATGCTTCTAGGGACGTTGCTAGCAGTGCTCTTACCTGCCACCTAAATATTCCCAGGGCCTTGCACCCCGCCGTCCTGCCCGTATAAGAAATGAGGTACTGTGCCTACTCCCGAATTTATTATGAAACTACGCAAGAAAATCGGTAAAGAGTTGCTCTGGCTATCGGGCGCTACCGCTGTGATTCAGCGTGATAACGGTGATATTTTGCTGGTGCGCCGGAGAGATAACGGGGCGTGGACGCCGGTGACCGGCATCGTTGACCCCGGCGAGAACCCGGCGATCACCTGCCTGCGAGAAGCCCAAGAAGAAGCTGGCGTGAAAATTGAGGTAGTAGGTTTTGCCCAGCTCAAGGCAGACCCGCCCCAGCAGTTTGCCAACGGAGACCGGTGCCAGTTCCTTGACCACACCTTCTACTGCCGCTACGTCTCAGGTGAAGCTCGGGTAAATGACGAGGAGTCAAGCCAGGTGCGCTGGGTACCGGTGGCCGACCTGCCCAAGTTCTGCAACGAGCGCATGCTAGACCGCATTGACGCCGCCCTGAACTGGCAGAGCGGCGCCCGCTTTGGTTTTGAATTCCACTAGAGCAACTATGATTCTAGAAAATTTGCCTCCAGGCACTAGCGTTACGCAAGTTAGAGCGTGCCATGGCCACTGCCTCAGCTGCGCCTCGGTTAAGGGCAATCTTTGAGAGGGAGGTAGCGAAGCCAACGATTTGCGCAGCTTCAACCTCCGGTGGCATAGAAAGAGCGTTGGGGTCGGTGATGACCTCAACCAGGGAGGGCCCCAGGTGGCTCAGTGCCCTCTTGTAGGCGCCCTCAAGGTCTTTTGCCTGGGTGACGCGCTCAGCCTGGAATCCCATAGCTGAGGCGATATCGGCGTAGTTAGTATCGGGTACATCCACACCGTAGTCTTCAAAGCCCTGCACCAGCTGCTCGAGCTTAACCATGCCCAGGGTTGAGTTGTTGTAAACCACCACGGTCAGCGGCAGATTGTACATTTTGGCGGTGAGTAGGTCGCCCAGCAGCATGGAAAGGCCACCGTCACCAGAAACCGAGATGACCTGGCGGTTGGGGTGCGAAACCTGCGCACCAATCGCGTGGGGCAGGGCATTTGCCATAGAGCCGTGAATGAAGCTGCCCAGCAGTTTACGCTTGCCGTTGGGTGTGATGTAGCGGGCGGTCCAGACGTTGCACATGCCGGTATCAGCGGTGAAAATCGCGTCGTCTGCGGCAATATCGTCAAGGACGGCGGTAGCATACTCGGGGTGGATGGGGCCGGTCTTGCTGGGCTTATCGGTATAAGCGCCAACAACCTTGGTCATGATCTTTTCGTTCTTTTTGAGCAGGCTCTCAAGGAACTTGCGGTTCTTCTTACGCTCAACCAGGGGCAACACTGCCTTGAGGGTTGCAGCTACATCGCCTTCAACCAGCAGCGAGACGTTGGTGCGCCTACCAAGCACTGATGCCTTGCGGTCAATCTGAATGGTATCGGTATCGGGTAAAAACTGGTCGTAAGGGAAGTCTGTGCCCAGCATGAGCATGAGGTCGGCGTCCTTCATGCCCTCAGCAGCCTCACCGTAACCGAGCAGACCGGTCATGCCGACATCGAAGGGGTTGTCGTACTGAACAAACATTTTGCCGCGCATGGTGTGGCCTACCGGGGCAGCGGCAGCATCTGCTAGCGCTACCAGCTCGTCGTGGGCTCCTTCTGCACCTGCTCCGGCAAAGATTGCTACCTTATTGGCTGCGTTAATGCGGTCTGCGATGTCCTTGATGGTCTGTTCACCAGGGGTCATGGCACCGCGGCGCATATCGCCCCAGGCAGGGATACTCTCTACAGCGTCTTCTGCTGCGATGTCGCCGGGGATTGAAACCACGGCCACGCCGCGCTCAGCCACGGCGTGGCGCATCGCAGAGTTGAGGATGCGCAGGGTCTGTGCCGGAGCAATAGCCATCTCTGAGTAGCTAGAGCAGTCTGCAAAGAGACGGTCGGGGTGGGTTTCTTGGAAGTAGCCTGAACCGATTTGGTGAGAGGGAATGTGGGAGGCAATCGCCAGGACGGGGGCACCTGAGCGGTGAGCGTCATAGAGGCCGTTAATCAGGTGCATGTTTCCGGGCCCGCAGGAGCCTGCACAGACTGCTAGCTCTCCGGTGAGCTGGGCTTCTGCGGCGGCTGCGAAAGCTGCCACCTCTTCATGACGCACATGTACCCAGTCGATACCACCTTTAGCTGCGCCGCCGGAGGCGCGCACGGCATCTACGATGGGGTTGAGGGAATCGCCCACGACACCGTAGATACGGCGCACGCCGGCATCAATGAGCTGCTGGATAATTTGTTCTGCGAGTTTCATCATCAAAACCTTTCGTATGAGTCAGAGGGACATTTCGTTTACTTACTTTCTGGTTCCACTCTACTCCCGCCTCGTGCCGGTATACACTTTTACCTACTGTCTATATCCGCACAGGTAGCTGTGATGTGCTCGCCAAAAGGCCTGGTGTTCCCCTAAACTCAGGGGAACACCAGGCCTAAGCGTAGTGATCTTAGAGGGGAGGATTAGAAGTTGCCCAGCATCTTGGTTACATCCAGTGCTTCATTGAGCTGAGCTTCGGTGACCTCACCGCGCTCAACATAGCCCAGGGCAAGTACAGCCTCACGCACGGTGGTCTTGTTCGCCACCGAGTACTTAGCGATCTTTGCTGCTGCCTCATAGCCAATCAGCTTGTTCATGGGGGTCACGGTTGAGGGGGATGCCTCAGCCAGGAAGCGGGCGCGCTCAACGTTTGCCTCAAGCCCGTCAATCATCTTATCTGCCATGACGCGGGAGGTGTTGGCCAGCAGGCGGATGGACTGCAACAGGTTAGCCGCCATGACCGGGATACCCACATTCAGCTCAAAAGCGCCGTTGGTGGAAGAGAGGGCGATGGTGGTGTCGTTACCAATCACCTGGGCACAAACCATGATGGCTGCTTCACAGATGACGGGGTTAACCTTGCCAGGCATGATAGAAGAGCCGGGCTGCAAATCAGGGATGTGCAACTCGCCCAGACCCGTGTTGGGGCCAGAGCCCATCCACCGAATATCGTTGTTGATCTTCATGAAGGAGTAGGCGATATTGCGCAGCTGCCCGGAGGCCTCAATCAGACCATCGCGGTTAGCCTGAGCCTCAAAGTGATTGCGGGCCTCGGTCAGGGGTAGGCCGGTTTCTTTAGCCAGCAGTTCAATCACGCGGGCGCTAAAGCCGTCGGGGGTGTTGATGCCGGTGCCCACGGCGGTACCACCCAGAGGAACCTCAGCAACGCGAGGCAGGGACGCTTCGATGCGCTCGACGCCGTAGCGCACCTGGGCGGCGTAGCCGCTAAACTCCTGCCCCAGGGTCACGGGAGTGGCGTCCATCAGGTGGGTGCGACCAGACTTCACAACGTCCTTGAACTCTTCAGCCTTGCGCTCTAGGGAACTTGCCAGGTAGTCCAGAGCCGGGACCAGGTCTTTGAGCAGCGCCTCGGTGGCAGCAACGTGCACAGAGGTGGGGAAGACATCGTTAGATGACTGGGAGGCGTTCACATGGTCGTTGGGGTGAACTTCAATGTCCTTGCCTTCTAGCTGGTGGTTAGCCAGGGTAGCTAGCACCTCGTTGGTGTTCATGTTGGACGAGGTGCCAGAGCCGGTCTGGAAGACGTCGATGGGGAAGTGGCTATCGAAGTCGCCTGCTGCCACCTGGTCTGCTGCTGCCTGAATAGCAGTGGAGCGCTCGGCGTCCAGCACGCCCAGCTCCTGGTTAGCCTGCGCCGCTGCCTTCTTGATGAGCGCCAGGGCGCGAATGTGGGCAGACTCCAGCGTCTGACCAGAAATAGGGAAGTTCTCAACGGCACGCTGGGTCTGTGCCCGGTAGAGGGCATCTACCGGTACGCGGACCTCACCCATGGTGTCGTGTTCAATACGGTATTCAGTGTTTTCAGCCATACCCCTTAGCTTAGTACGAAAAGGTGACGGCTGTCGTATCGATCCTAAGAGATATCAGGGCTACTGGAATAAACCAGCTCAGCCTTACCGTCTGCCAGGTGGTAGAAAACGCCAATAACAGCAACCCTGCCTGCTTCGATAGCCTCCCGAATAATGTGGGACTGCTCAGCAATGCGGGCAGCGGTCTGGCGGGTATGCTCAACAACCATCTGATTGATGGTGGCGTAGCGGGGCAGCTCAGGTGAGATGACTGAGGGCAAAATACCCTCTACCAGGTTACGGATAAAGCCCGGGGGCATAGTGCCAGAGTTCAGTGCCTCGTGAGTGGCGGTAATAGCGCCACAGGAGTCATGCCCCAGCACCATAATCAGCGGGGTCTTGAGCTCAGTAGCTGAATACTCCAGAGAGCCCAGCACCGCATCGTCCAGCACCTGACCGGCGGTGCGCACCACAAAGGCATCGCCCAGGCCAAGATCAAAAATAATCTCAGCAGCCAGGCGGGAATCACCGCAGCCAAAAATAGCGGCGAAAGGGTCTTGCCCACTGACTAGCTCGGCGCGGCGGGCGGCGTCCTGCCTGGGGTGAGAGCTGGTGTTCTCTACAAAACGCTGGTTGCCTTCACACAGACGCTCCCATGCCTGAAGTGGGGTTTCAATGGTGCTCACTGGTTTCCCTTTTCTCTTTGGTGGCTTAGCTCTAAGCTAGCAACCCAAGCCCGCAGAAATTGCGTGATGAATATAACTTTCCTTACTGGATGCCGCTAGACGGCGTGGGCGAGGCAGTTGAGGCAGGGTTTTTCAAATAGACAACGGTTGCCTCAGCCAGGCTCTGAAACTCCGCTGTTTCAGCCTCCCCAGACATAATCACCGTGGTGCCCTCCACCTCAGCAATGTAAGAGGTCGTCACCTTCTTCTTATCATCGGGGTCAACCAGGGTGCGCATATCCCACTCGATACCGGCAAGCTGCACGGTAGCCTCGGGCACCGCATTCTTCACCTGCTGGGCAACCCAGGTGGGGTTAGCGTCCTTAGCCTGCACCAGCTCAATAAAGTGGTTACTGGGAGTTACCTGGCCGGTTGACCAGTAGTTAATGCCGTCCGCTGCGCCCGGGTTCCAGCGGGCGTAGTTGTAATGCCAGCCCTGCTGTTCGGCGGCAGCCACATGGTAGCCAGCCTCCCGGCTCGCCTCATAAGCAACCACCGGTACATCAACGCTGGGGCGGTAGGGGCTCTTATTGGGTTGGGGCATCAGCCACAGCACCGGAATAATCAACAAGACCATGACCACCATCGAAATAATCATGTTGCGGGCAGGAGCGTTAATACGCCGTGCCTGCTTCTCAGTAATCTGGGGGAGCACCGGCTGCTCACCACCGGGGGCGGGCGCCGCCGCATCAGGTGCAGAGGAACCGGTAGGGGGCAGGTTGCTGGGGCTAGTATTCGATGAAGTCACGTTCTCTAGTATGACCTACTGCCTAAAAGAAATCGAAGTGCTAGCAGAATCACCCCTGGGTGAGCAACTGCCCCTGCCCTAAATGTTCCTTAACAAAGCAATGAAGAGGGTAATCTTAAAGACGGTAATAGCCGCACCGGCACCTCACATAGAAGTGGGCCCGGTAGCAGAACTCGAAGGTGAGATGATGACCGATAACTTTAACTCCGACCGCAACCTTGCCCTTGAACTGGTGCGCGCCACAGAAGCCGCAGCCATTGCCTCGGGGCCGCTGGTCGGGGCAGGCGACAAAAACATGGCAGACGGTGCCGCCGTTGACGCCATGCGCGCCCGCCTCAAAACCGTGCACTTCAACGGCACCGTGGTCATAGGCGAAGGCGAAAAGGACGAAGCCCCCATGCTCTTTAACGGCGAGCAGGTAGGCGATGGCAGCGGGGCAAAATTTGATGTTGCCGTTGACCCCATTGACGGTACCCGCCTCACCGCCCTGGGCATGGACAACGCTCTTTCTGTGATTGCCGTAGCAGAAGGCGGCACCATGTTCGACCCCTCAGCGGTCTTCTACATGGAAAAACTGGTCACCGGCCCCGAAGCAGCTGACCTGGTTGACCTGCGCCTGCCCGTCAAACAGAACCTGCACCTGGTTGCTAAAGCCAAGGGCACCAGCGTCAACCAGCTCACCGTCTGCGTGCTTGACCGCCCCCGCCACGCCAAACTGGTTGAAGAAATCCGTGCTACCGGCGCTCGCACCCGCATGATTCTTGACGGCGACGTTGCCGGTGCTATCGCTGCCTGCCGTGAAGGCACCGGTGTGGATGTCATGATGGGCACCGGCGGCACCCCGGAGGGCATTGTTGCCGCCTGCGCTATTAAGGCAACCGGCGGTGTTATCCAGGGCCGCCTTGCCCCCACCGATGAGGCAGAACGCCAAAAAGCCTTGGACGCTGGGCACGATTTGGACGCGGTGCTGACCACCGATGAACTGGTGACCAGTGATAACTGCTTCTTTGCCGCCACCGGTATCACCGACGGTAAGCTACTGCGCGGTGTGCGCTACGGCAGGGATACCGTCACCACCCAGTCCCTGGTCATGCGCTCGCTCTCTGGCACTGTGCGTCTGATTGAGGCTGAACATAAGCTCTCCCGCTACAGTGCCATGCTGGCTGGCACCATGGGCCGCTAGAACTGACAAAAAGTGCGAGGCAGGGTGAACCGCTCTGCCTCGCACTTATATAGATGCTGCCTTACTTACCGACTTTGTTGCGGACGCGGGCAACCGCCCGTTGGGCAGCCGGTAGAGCCTTAGTCTGGGCGGCTTTCTTTGCCTGCCCCAGGGCTTCACGGGTAGCGCGGATACCCTGGTAGGCACGGTAACCCTGCTTGGATACCGCCAAATCCCAGGTGCCGGGGAAGGCAACGGACTCACCGCCAAAGGATTTCTTGAACTTGGTGAAACCAGCCCACTCATGCTCGGGGTCATCGGTGGGGGCAATGCCAAAGAGGTCCATGTGTTTAAGCCCCTTGGCTTTAGCATCCATGATGATAGTTGAGAGCAGAGGGTTACCCGCCTGTAATTTACGGTGCGCAAAGCTGGTTGCCGCGTGGGCATAGACGCGGGTGTCATCAGAGTCGTAGACCAGGGACGCCCCGATGGGCTCGCCGTCCACCTTAGCGATAAAGAGGGTGGCGGCATCTGCCGGCATGAGCACCTTAGCTACGTTCATCAGATAGTCATCGTGCTGGCGATTAAACCCTAGCCGCTGGGCGGTTTCACCCAAGAAGCGCAACAGGATTTTTACATCTTCAGGGTTCTGTGACTTCTCAAAGGTCACACCCTTCTTGTGAATGTTACGGTGCAGGTTGCGGTTGGTCGAAACCATGCCCTTGAGAATCTCTTCTTCAGACTGCGTCACATCAATCATCTGGGTGTGACCGGGCTGCACCTGGCGGGGGGAGAGTTTAAAACCGCGGGAGGCGAGAAAAGCCTCGCCACTCTGCTCACCCCAGATAGCACCGTTGGTGGGCTCCACACGGATAAACCAGCACTTATGCTCAGCCGCCTGGCGCTTCATATCAGCGATAGCTGCATCAAAGGCCTGGGCACTATCAGCTTCAGGCCCGTAAGGTGCATAGAGGTAGCGGCCGGTTTTGCCGCCCTCAAGGGTTGCCATGTAGCGCCAGCCCTGCCCCTCACCGCGCAGAACCGTGTGACCGTTGTGTTCCTGGAGTTTTGCCCAGATATCTGACTGCAGAATGTTACTCATGCTGTTTAGTGTACCCGGTTGCCAACAGCTGCCACCGGGCAATACACAGTGCAGTAGCCCACCCGGGTGCTAGAAGGCTAGGGCACGGAGCAGGTGCCGTTAGGGGTGAGCTCGCTAGCGAGCTGGGCGCGGAAGGCAACGGTTTCAATAACCGCTGTACTCTGTTGCCCATTCTTGCTGACCGGGGCAGCTGCATTGGTGGGGGCTGTGCCGTTTGCTGACTCACTGATGACCCTGGCAACCTCAGAGTGCAGAAGGTCAAAGTCGGGGTAGGTGGGGAAGTCAGTGCTGAAGTAGGGTGGGCCTGCGGCGAACTGAACCAGGTCATAGTTCTTTGATTTCAGCGCAACATCACCCAACTGGGACAGGCCACTTTGGGGGATGTTGGTTTCGATAATCTGCTCACCGGCTGCGGTAATGTCAGCGAACTTGGTCAGCACATTAGCTGGTTCTAGCTGCTTGAGCATGGCTGCCTGCACACAGCGCTGGCGTGCCTGGCGGTCGTAGTCTGAGGCGCCCTCACGGGAGCGGGCATACCAGAGGGCGTGGAAGCCGTCCAGCTTCTGCACACCGGGTTCAATGTAGCCGTCAATGGGGTTGGGCTCGCCGGTGATTTCGTTGGTACCACCGCCAATAGGCACTCTGCCGCCTACATCAATGGTGATACCTCCCAAAGCGTCCACCAGCTGCTCAAAACCGCTCATATCGATGAGCAGGTAGTTCTCTACCTT
>JAUMUH010000134.1 GCA_030530765.1 Rothia sp. (in: high G+C Gram-positive bacteria) | reverse complement strand
AGAAGCTGACCTGGGTAAAATGGCAGCTTCTCTCGATAATGCCCTCATTATCGCTGACCGAGACGTCGCCCAAGCTCAGGAACTTGCCCGTTCTGGAACAGGCAGTAGCAACCAGCTTGCTGCAGCCGCTGCCGGTGTCGCAGCGGTACTTGATCAGATAAGAGCAGAGCGCCAGCGTGGCCTTTCTGACCCCTATCTGCTGAGCGAACGCCTGCACCAGGTGCGTTCTGAGTTGGATGCCGCCCTTGGGTCTGTGCGCAAGATTCATGAACAGGTGCAGGCAGCCCGCGATAGCCTCGCCCACGCTCTCGTATCCGCCCAAGCGCAAGTATCAACTGCCAGTGAATACGTTTGGGCTCGTCGCGGCGGTGTGCGTGCAGAAGCCCGAACCCGCCTGCGTGAAGCAGAACGTCACCTCACCGAAGCCCAGCAGCTGCAAAATTCAGACCCGGTTACTGCCCTAGCTAAAGCCAACGATGCTATTCGTTTATCGACAGATGCCCAGCGTATTGCCCGCAACGACGTTGATCGCTTCACCCGCCAGGGGTACGGTGGCGGTTTTGGCTCTAATAACTCCGCTATGCTCGGTGGCATCCTGTTAGGGACGCTCCTTAGCGGAAATAACAATGGTGGCTTTGGTGGCGGTAGCTGGGGCGGAGGCTCTTTCGGTGGAGGTTTCGGTGGCGGCGGTTTCAGCGGTGGCAGTTGGGGTGACGGCGGCGGTGCAGGAGGTAACTTCTAGCACTCTCCCACCCCAACCTCTACCGCTACTTTAGGACCAGTACACATGTTTTTCGGGGACCACGCTAAACCTCTGAAGAAAATGTGTACACCATAACCCAATGCTGAGCATCGAGCCTGTGAGCAAACCTTTCTACACTCTCACAGGTGAAATATAGAAAAACTTGAGATAATAAATATTGGTAGCAGACCATTCTCTGCAGCCCGCTAACACCTGAAAGGTTCACCCATGGCAAAGCAGACCATTTTTAGCCGTATCGCACAGCTCACCAAGGCAAACATCAACGCCCTGCTCGATGCCGCAGAAGACCCCCAGAAGATGCTCGACCAGATGGTCCGGGACTACACCAACAACATCTCTGAAGCTGAACAGGCTGTTGCTCAGACCATCGGTAACCTGCGTATGCTCGAAGAAGACCATGCAGAAGATACCCGAGAGGCAACCGAGTGGGGCAACAAAGCTCTAGCAGCATCCAACAAGGCTGAAGAGTTCCGTTCAGCCGGCGACAACACCAATGCTGATAAGTTTGACAACCTTGCCCGTATCGCCCTGGGACGCCAGATGCAGGCAGAGAACGAAGCCGCTGTTATTGAACCTCAGATTGCGGCACAGACCCAGGTGGTTGAGCAGCTCAAGGTTGGTCTGACTCAGATGAAGGAAAAGCTTAATGAAATCAAGCGTAAGCGCGATGAGCTAACCGCCCGCCAGAAGTCAGCTGCTGCCCAGGCACAGGTCAATGACGCTCTCAAGGCCTTTGACGTCATGGACCCCACCAGCGAAATCTCCCGTTTTGAAGACAAGGTACGCCGTGAAGAAGCCAAGGTACGAGGC